>JACCZE010000184.1 GCA_013696105.1 Planctomycetota bacterium
GCCAGCACGGCCAGCCCCGGGGTCCGTGCGGCATCGGGTGAGCGGATGGCGGCGGAGCGTTCGGAGATGGCCATAGGTGGGATCCACGGGATGACGAAGGCGCAGTCGCCCGGCGTCGGTGTCGCCCGGATGGGCGTCGAAGAGAGGCTCGTGCAGGCGGTTCGCATCAGTTCGTCCGGGCGTATGAAGTCGTGAAGAAACCCATGGAATATCGGCTGACGATATTCCACCGGTAGTGTACAACGAACCGGAAGCGTCCGTGGCGTGAATCTGGTTTGTGCAGGTGTTGCGAACGGATCATTCGCGCATGGAAATGATCAACGCATCCCCTTGCTGAATCGTCAATCGCCGTTCACACTCTTGCGTCGCTGTCGGCACGGGGATCCATGGACCAGCAGGTCGTCATCGAGGCATTGGTGCAATCGACGCGCAAGCGTCGCATCCTGCCGAAAGGTCCGAGCACGCGCCTCGGGGACTACGCCAAGAAGAAGGGCGTCGACTCGCTGGTGTCGCTGCGAGCGTGGCTCGCTTCTGGCGAAGGCCTTAGTTCGGATCTGGTGCGCAAGATCACCGAGTTCCTGCCGCCGCCGACGCTGACCGCATTCGGAAAATACACCCCCTTAGCACATCTGGCCGATGGTGGCATGGGCAGCGTGTGGCTGTCGTGCGATCCCGACAACAAGCTGGTGGTGGTCAAAACGCTGAAGAACAACACCCCCTTGGTCAAGGAGGGCTCAGTCGGCACCGAGTTCATGAAGCGCTTCGAGCGCGAGGCGAAGATCACTCAGCAGCTCAAGCATCCCAACGTGGTGCATTGCCTGGACAACGGCATCGCCGCCGACGGCAGCATGTTCATGGTGCTCGAGTACGTCGACAGCGGCGACCTGCGCGACGTGGTCGAGGCGCGGTCGGGACTGAGCGAGGCGCTGACCCTGGCGATTATGTACCAGGTGGTCGACGGATTGGCTGAAGCCCATCGTTTCAAGCTCGTCCATCGTGACATCAAGCCGCCCAACATCTTCGTCGCCGGCGACGGAACCGCCAAGCTCGCCGACTTCGGCATCGCGCGCTCGACCGAAGAGCAGCGCACCATGCTGACCATGCAGGGCGCGATCGTCGGCAGCCCCCTCTACATGTCGCCCGAGCAGGTACTGACCGACCCCACCCTGGACATCCGCAGCGACATCTACGCCATGGGCGCGGTGCTGTACTTCTGCCTCGCCGCCCAGGCCCCCTACGACGGGAAGCTGCAGGAGATCCTGCACAAGCACTGCACCGAGGCGCCGCCCGACATCCGCAAGAAGCGCCCGTCGATCAGCGACAAGACCCAGAACATCATCAACACCTGCATGGCGAAGGACCGCAAGCAGCGCTACGCCGATCCGACGGCGCTGCGCGCGGCCATCGCCGAGACCCTGGTCGGCCTCGGCTTGAAACCGGGAGCGAAGGTCGACGAGGAGACGGTCGACGAGGTCATCGGCCCCGGAGCGGGGCAGCATACGCCGCGCCCATCGGGCCTGGGCGACGACAAGACCATCGCTGCCAATCTCAACCAGGCGGTGGGCACCGCGAACCCCACCAAGGGCTCGCCCGCGATCGACCCGGAAGCGACGATGGCGGTCAACCTCAACAGCCCCGAGGCCCTGTCGCCGTCCACCGGCGTGCGCGCCAAGATGCCGACCCTGACCGAGGGCGGCTTCGACGAGATCAAGACCCTGACCGCGAGCCTGCTGTCCGAAGAGGTCGCCAGCGGCCTGGCGCAGGCCTACGCGACCGCGCAGGGACGCGCGGATCCGGGAACCCAGGCCACGCTGAATCTCAAGGGTTCGGCCGGGGGAGGCGCCAACCTCGACGCCACCATGGCCGTCGACTTCGCCGCCGATGCCGCCGGACCCGCGCTGCACGACCGCATCGATGGCGACATCACCGCGGCGATCGCCACCGATTGGGTGAACCTGGTATCACCCACCGCGGGGGATCCCGGCGCGATCATGCTCTTCGGCCGCACCAAGGTGGTGATGGGCAAACTGCGCGAGCCACCGGTGGACATCTGCCTGCGCAATTATCCCATCGCCGTGCACAAGGACGCCTGCCAGCGCATCAGCCGCCAGCACCTGACGCTGACGTACGACGCGATCGGCAACCAGTGCGAGATCGAGGATCTCAACGCCCCCAACGGCACCATGCTCGACGGCATCGTGGTGCCGCCGTCGACCAGCTGCCCGCTGTCGGCCGAAGGCGAGAACATCCTGGTGCTGTCGAACACCGTGTCGCTGTGGCTGCGCTGCTTCCCGCGGCGCGGACCGCGCATCGCCATCGAGGGCATCCCCGAGCCCGCCACCGCGCCCGCGTGCGGAGCGGACACGCTGCTCGGTTACGACTCGGTGACCATGACCCGGCCCGAGAACCGCCCCGAGATGGCCTACGCCCTGGTGCTGCGCCGCCTGACCATCGGTGGTCCGGGCTCAGAACTGGTGTGCGCCGGCGCACGCACGCGCGCCGCGATCGAGATCGCGCTCTACGCCGGCCGCTGGATCTGGCGCGTCACCGGACCGGGCAAACCGTGGAAGCCGCTGATCGAAGGCACCGAGCTGGACTGCGGAGGCAAATTGCTGAAGGCCACCGCTGGCTCGTATACGCATTTCTGACCGTTCTCCGTTCTCCGTTCTCCGTTCTCCGTTCTCCGTTCTCCGTTCTCCGTCCTCCGTCTCTGGAGTACGGACGCTCGTGGTGGTCTGCTGTCGACAGAGAACGGAGGACCGAGGACGGAGCACCCTCCTTCCGTCTTCATTCCCGATACGCGACCTTCGCAAAACCCAGGAACCCGACCTGCCACTGGTCGCGCCAGCCCTGGAATTCCAGCAGTTTGCGCTCCTTGCGGCCTTGGACGCCGAGCAGCAGTTCGATCACCCGCGCGGGATGGGCGCGCAGCGCCGGATAGCGGCTGCGGTCGATGGCATCCGCAACCACCTTCCAACCGGGCGAAGCGACGAACTGCGCGCACTGGAACATCAGGGCGTAGCTCTCGATGAACGATGGCTGGTAGTGGTGGCCCATCTCCAGGGACGTGAAGCCGGTGGCGCCCGCGCCGTTGAGGGCCTTGCGCACGTGTTGATCGGCGACCATCGGGATGCCGGTGAGCAGCTGCACCGCTCGCAGCGGGAACAGCAGGCGCTGGTTGGTGCCGTAGAAGCACTCGTCGGCGAACACGCGGCAGCAGTGCCACAGTCCGAGGGCGAGCGCCTGGTGGTCGGACAGTGCGTCGGCGCCGTCGACGGACGCCTGAGCGAGCGCGAGCGCGCGCTTCTGGTCTTGCTCCTTCCAGATGATCTTTGGCCGGTCCGACTCGACCTCGAACAACGCCAGTCCGTTCTGCGCGAGGACGCGCAGCCAGAAGGCGACGTCGCGAGCGGCGATTGCGCGCGCGATGCGATCCGCATCGGTGACCGCGGGGCCGTCCTGCGGGGCGCCGGTGCCTCCGACCGACCACAGCGCCCAGCGCAGCGTCGGAGCGAGCGCCTCGATCACCGACGAATCCTGGCGATCGGCGATCCAGCGCCGCGACAGCGCGGTCGCCGCGGTGAAAGCCAGGTGCTGCCCGAGATCGGAATCGTTCACCAGATTGGTGATCACCTGCGCGGTGACGCCGTTGGCGAGGGCGAGCGTGGGGATCATGGGGGAACGTCCTCGGTCCTGGGTCCTCCGTTCTCGGTCGACAGCGGGAGACAGTCAACGGTCGAGCGCGCTCCCACCTGGTTTCCGGCTCACTCCTGGCGATGGACCTGCCTTCACTGACGGAGAACCGAGGACGGAGGACGGAGCACGCTTCGGATCCGCTCCGCCAGCGCAGCGATGAACGCCGGATGGTCATGCACGCAGCGCGCGCGGTGGAAGCCGATGCCGAGGCTCTCGGCGAGTTCGCGGGCCTCGATGTCCAGGTCGTACAGCACCTCGGTGTGATCGACCAGGAAGCCGGCGGCAGCGACGACGAGATCGCGCGCTCCGCGCCCGTGGGCGTCGTGCACGACCGTGAGGATGTCGGGCGAGGACCAGGGGATGCTGCTGTCCGATGGCTGGCTCTGGAAGGCGATGCGGTGCGCGGGATGGCCGAACGCCTCCGCTGCCAGGCGCGCGGTCTCGGCGAATTGCGCGCGATAGAATGATGTCGCCTCGACCGGCTGGGGTACCGCGTGCGCGGTGAACACCAGCTCGGCCGCCTCGGTACGCTCGCGCGGCAGGTGAGCGGTGGCTTCGCGCAACTGATCGACGATCGCGGTGATGAATCCGGGGTGGTTCCACCACGGCGACGCGACCGCGGCGATCTCGATGCCACCAACCGACTCCGCGGCTTCGGCCGCATGCTTGATGTACCAGTCCCAGCTGACCGAGGACTGGTGCGGAGCGAGTATGACCAGACCGATGCGCGAGGCGCCGTCCGACTTGAGCGCGCGCAGCGCATCGGCGGCCCACGGATTCCAATGCCGGAATGCGCAGGCGATCGGCAAGCGCACGCCGTTACGCGCGAGTTCGATGCGCAGGGCCTCGGTCTGGATCCCGGATAGCGCATTGTACGGGCTGGTTCCTCCCAGCCGCCGGTAATGGGCGACCACTTCATCGACGCGACGCTGGCGCGCCGGATTGTCGCCGAGGATACCGGCGACGAAGCATTCGGCCTCGCAGCCCGGCGTACGCGGACAGGTCAGCCGACGCCCGCAGCATCCGGGCGTCGGGCCGCCGAAGCCGAGCATCAGGATGCCATCGATCACGTGGTCTCCGCGGCGCCGTATGCACGGCTTGGCCGTGCGCACTGTCGCTGCCGCTGGTACGGCTTCAATGACCCGCGGGGGGATGCTCGCCGTCGCCCGACCGGTCGCCTGACCCCGGCCCCAGGACGCCGATGGTGGCGCGCAGAAGGTCGACCAGGTCGGTGAAGGTCATCGGTTTGACGACATAGCCGCTGGCTCCGCGTTCGAGGCAGCGGCTGCGGTCGTGCGGTGAATTCGAGGTGGTGAACATCACCACCGGGATGGCGTTGAGCAGCGCATCGCGCTTGAGGCGATCGAGGACGTCCAGTCCGCTCATCCTCGGCATGTTCAGGTCGAGCAGCACCAGGCAGCGGTCCTGGCGGATCGCTTCCAGGTGGTGTTCGTCGAGCTGGTCGATGAAGGCGAACAGCTCGGCGCCCCCGCGCAACAGGATCAGCTCGATGTCCAGTCCGGCTTCGACCACGGCCTCGCCGACGAGGTGGCGATCCGCGTCGTCGTCATCGACGACGATGACGATGCGGCGGCACGCTGCATCCGATTCTGGCACGCATCCTCCGGCGAGCAGCGCTCGCTGCTGAGATCGTACGGGCCAATCACCGGCGCGCTGCCCCGGTCAGGCGGTGGCCGGACCGCGTGTGAGGGGCAGGTCGATGCGGATGCGCACGCGATCGCGGAAGCGAGCGAGGGTAAGTTCCTCGGCTTCGGAGCCGGCGGTCGCGCTGCTCACCCCGGGAACGCGCGCACGCATGCAACCGGCATTGATCTTGTCCGCTATGCCCCACCACAAGCGCTCGCGCGCGGCGAGGCTGGCGAGGCAGCCGCGACGTATCTGCTCCTGCTCGAGGTCCGACGCAGCGAACTGGCCGAGCGCCTCCTCGAGCCACGCGCCGTGATCGATGTCCTGTTCGGTGTGCAGGGTGAAGTAGGCGATCTCGTCATCGCGGAAGCCGGCTTGGCGCAATCCGCGGATGATGTGCGCGAACATCGTCGGAATCGCCCATTCGTGCCCGGGGCCGACCGCGCCGAGGCCGACCAGGAACGGCTCCTGGGTGCACAGCCGCAGGTGCTCCTGCACGAAATCGGTCACCGCGGGATGCAGCGCGATGCCGTCGATCTCTCCATCGTGCCAACCGCAGGCGCGCATGAAGACGCGGTAATGCGCCGCGTGGTCTTCGCCCTGCGAGCGCTCGCCGTATTCGTCGACCAGCACCTTCGCCAGCCAGACCTTCGCCTGCGAATCCGGCGCGGACAAGAGCAGCAGTTCGAGGTAGCGCGTAAAGGTGCCGACCAGGGGGTAATGCTGTCCCGAGAAGATGCGGAAATCCTCGCGCGCCTTCGGGTCGGTCTCCATGCGCCCGAGCAGCGAATGCCCCAGCCCGGCGTGCGCGGCGACCTCTTCATGCAGCCGGGCGAGGAACGAACGGGCATCCATGGGCAGGACCCTAGCACCGGTCGCCAGGCGAGCGAGCCGGCGCGTGCGGCCGACGCTCGCCTCTGGCGACGCACGGTACCTCGCCCCGACGGTCCCCCTGGGATTCCCGTGCTGGTGTGTCTGCACCGAAGCGCTGCCCTCTGCACCGTCCGTGGTCGACTCGCAGCGATGGCACGGATGACCTCGGTCGACCCGGAGTGGACCTCAGACGTCGAGCTTCTTCGCCACCGCGAGCGCGAAGCGCTCGATGAAGTCGCGGCGGATGCTGACGTCGGTGCCCATCAGGGTCGCGAACATGCGCTCGGCCTCGATCGCATCCGACAGGGTCACGCGGAAGAGCGTGCGCTTCTGAGGATCCATGGTGGTCTCCCACAGCTGGTCGGGATTCATCTCGCCCAGACCTTTGTAGCGCTGGATGTCCAGCCCGCGCGAGCCGAAGCGCTTCACCGCGGGGACGAGCTGGCGCAGGTGGGTCAGCGGCACGTCCTCTTTAGCGTCCTTGAGCATGAACGGCGCGATGCGGCCGGGGCTGTCCAACAGCAGCTCGGGACTGTGGCCGAGCACCCGCAGGCGATCGAGCGAACGCTCGAGCGCATCGCGCTCGGTGAACTCGATGATTTCCGGCAGGATCGGTGGCGGCTCGCTGGTGAGCGTGCCCGAGGGCGGTGCCGGCGTGATCTGCGCGGGGACGCCGCGAGCTCGGCCGAGGAGCTCATCGAGTTCCGCCTCCGACACCAGGAAACGCTCCGCCTCGCCGATGCGCGCGCGGTAGAGCGGCAGCAGCCCGGCGCCAGAGCGCAGCGCGAGGTACTCGTCGAGGGTCAGGCCCTTGAGCGCGAGCACGCGTTCGTGCTCGTCGAATTCCTGCAGCACGTCGATCAGCGCGGTGAGTGCGGGTCCCTTGAGCTCACGCTCGACGTGCGAGCCGCGATCGACGAGCGACGCCTCGGAGACGCCCAGGCGGATGATCTCACCGTTGAGCAGCTTCTCGTCGTAGATGTATTCGGAGGATTTTCCGCGCGTGACCTTGTAGAGCGGCGGCTGCGCCACATAGATGTTGCCGTTGGTGATCAGCTTCGGCATCTGGCGGAAGAAAAACGTCAGGAGCAGGGTGCGGATGTGCGAGCCGTCGACGTCGGCGTCGGTCATGATGACGAGCTTGCCGTAGCGCAGGCCTTCGAGGTTGAACTCGTCGCCGACGCCGGTGCCCATCGCCTGGATCATCGCCGAGATCTCGGAGTGGCCGAGGACCTTGTCCAGGCGCGCCTTCTCGACGTTGATGATCTTGCCCTTCAATGGCAGGATCGCCTGGAAGTGCGCGTTGGATCCGCGTTTCGCGCTGCCGCCGGCGGAATCGCCCTCGACCAGGAAGAGTTCGGTCTCGTGGACGTTGCGGCTCTGACAGTCGCGCAACTTGTCGGGCATGCCCGCGTTGTTGAGCATCGACTTGCGGTTCTTGCGCGCGAATTCGCGTGCTTTGCGCGCTGCCTCGCGCGCCTCCATCGCGGCGCAGGCCTTGCCGATCAGCGCCTTGGCGATCTTCGGGTTCTCGTTGCAGTAATCCTTGAGCGCGTCGCCGATCGCCGACTGGACAATGCCCGACACCTCGATGTTGATCAGCTTGTCCTTGGTCTGACCGCTGAACTTGGGGTCGGGCAGCTTGATCGAGATGATCGCGCACAGCCCTTCGCGCAGATCCTCGCCGCTGGGCGGCTTGTCGGACTTGAGGATGCCGCTGTTCTTGGCATAGGCGTTGAACTCGCGCGTGAGCGCGGTCTTGAAGCCCTCGAGGTGCGTGCCGCCATCGCGATTACGGATGTTGTTGGCGAAGGAGAGGATCTGCTCGTCGTAGCCGTCGTTGTACTGCAGGGCCAGCTCGACCGCGATACCATCCGGGGTCTCCTTCAGGAAGTGCAGGACCTGATGGATCGCCTCCTTGCCCTGGTTCAGGTAGCGGACGAACGCCGCCAGGCCGTCGGTGGAGTAGAAGACCTCCGCCTTGCCCTCTTCACGCAGGTCCTGGAGGTTGATGCGCACACCGCTGTTGAGGAACGACAGCTCGCGCAGGCGCGCGGCGATGACCTTGAAGTCGGGAATCGTGTTATCGCCGAAGACCTCGGGATCCGGCTTGTAGTGCACGGTGGTGCCGCGATCGGGCGAGTCGCCGATGGTCTGCAGCGCGGTCACCGCGGCGCCGCGCTCGAAGCGCATGCGGTAGTGCCGGCCATCGCGCTTGACGTCGGCGATCAGCCACATCGATACTGCGTTCACGCAGCTCACGCCCACGCCGTGCAGGCCGCCCGAGACCTTGTAGGAATTGCGGTCGAACTTGCCGCCCGCGTGCAGGACGGTCAGCACCACTTCGAGCGTGCTGCGGCCGTCGGACGGATGCGGCGCGACGGGGATGCCGCGGCCGTTGTCGGACACCGACACGGAATTGTCGGGATGGATCGCGACCGCGACCTCGGTGCAATGGCCGGCCAGCGCTTCGTCGATCGCGTTGTCGACGACTTCCCACACGCATTGATACAGGCCGCTGGAGCCCGGATCGCCGATGTACATGCCCGGTCGCTTGCGCACCGCGGCCATGCCCTCGAGGACCTGGATGTTGTCGACGCCGTAGTCGGCGGATGACGCCGGCGGCGTGGCTTTCAGCGGATGGTCGGCGCCCGGATCGGTCTGGGACATGGGTTTGGCGGCTGGCTGCGAAGGCTCGGAACCCATGCGCTCTCCGGGGGTTTTCCTGGATGGAAAACCGCTGCCGCGAAGTGTACCCGCAAGCCCCACCAGGCAACCACTTCCGAGCGGAAAATCCCCGACTCCGCGCGCTCGGCTCGCAGCGTCCGAAGACCTCGCGCGCGACCTCGGATCACGGATTCGCATTGCCCCCTGCCGGGCCGCGACCACCGTTGGCCGCATGCTTCCCGACCGGCGCGAGCCGCGCATCCGAGCCCGACCGGCCATCCCCGTCGACGCCTTCCTGAGCGAGGCGGTGCGCCTGGCCGACGCCGCGCTGGAATGCGCTCTGCCCCGTGCCGATGCCTGGCCTGCGCGATTGCACCAGGCCATGCGCCACAGCGTGTTCGCCGGCGGCAAGCGCCTGCGGCCGGCGCTGGTGCTGGGAGCGTGCCGGGCGTGCGTCGGCGACGATGTCCTGTGTGCCCCCGCGATGGCGGCGATCGAGCTGCTGCACACCTACACCCTGGTCCACGACGATCTGCCGGCGATGGACGACGACGATCTGCGCCGCGGCCGTCCCACCTGCCACAAGGCCTTCGACGAGGCGACGGCGATCCTCGCCGGCGATGCGCTGCAGGCTCTCGCTTTCGAGACCGTCGCGGCATTGGGCGCCGATGCGGTGGCGGTGCTGGCTCGGGCTGGCGGCAGCCGGGGCGTGGTCGGGGGCCAGCAAGAGGATCTCGACGCCGAAGGGGCGCCGGTCGACGCGTCCGATGCCTGCCGGGCGCGCCTGGAGCGCATCCATCGCGGCAAGACCGCGGCGATGATCGCCTGCGCGTGCGAGCTGGGTGCGCTCAGCGCGGGGGCCTCGCCCGCCGAGCGCGCTGCGCTCGTGCGCTACGGCGAAGCGGTGGGGCTGGCCTTCCAGATCGCCGACGACGTGCTCGACGCGACCGCCTCCGCGGCGGTGCTGGGCAAGACGCCGGGGAAGGATGCCGCGCAGGGCAAGCTCACCTACGTGGCGGTGTACGGCCTCGAGCGCGCCCGATCCGAAGCGCTCCGGCTCGAACGCGACGCGGTAGCGGCATTGGCGCCGCTGGGCGACGGCGGCGAGCAGTTGGTGGCCCTTGCGCATTTCGTGGTCGGGCGCGACCATTGAGCCGCATGCGCCGACGCACCCCACATCCTCATCCACACGCACACGCATCCGCCGCGCGACGGATCGTCGTGGTCCTCGCGCTGCTCGTCTCCGTCGGATCGGCATCGCGACTGGCCGGCGCCGACGAGTCGCCCGCCCGGGTGCCCGGCTACGATTTCAGCGGCAAGCAGGTGCGCACCTACGCCTACGAGCTGCGGCAGGACGTCACCTTCGCCAGCGCCGGCGATACCCTCGCGTACTCGACGCGCATGCTGTGGACCTTCGTGCTGCTACCGACGGCGGTGACCGCCGAGCGCGTGGAGCTGGGCGTGACCATCCTCACGGTCAAGGCCACGATGGAGGGGCCGGCGTCGCACCACGCGTTCGACAGCACCGAACGCGATTCCGACCGCCGCCGCGATCCGCTCTTCGCGCACCTGGGCGCGCTCGCGGGCGCGCGCTTGGTCATCGTCGTCGATCCGCGCACCGGAGCGGTGTCGGCGGTGAGCGGCGG
>JACCZE010000185.1 GCA_013696105.1 Planctomycetota bacterium
TACCTCGGTGGATCCTAGGTCATGGACAGGCTTAGACCGACTCTGCCGAAGCAGGCGGTCCGTCGGATACCAGACCTCGCGGACCGGTACCCTTGCATCTCTCGCTACAGCTATTGATTTGTCAAAATAACACCGCGTCCGAAGGTCGGTTTGCATCGGCATTTGCGCCCTCACGGGCACTCGGTCCGAACCGGATTCTTGGCGGGGCGCACACTATGTGAGGGCCACCAGGAGTGTCAAGCAGGCGGCTTGAGGTCGCCAGGAACGACCTCGATGAAATCTGGCAGGCCAGCGCGCGTGGGTCGATTTCCACGCAAACAGGCCGCCATGACCTGCTATGGTTTGCTCTTTCGCCCGAATTTCGCGAGGTCCGCTTCGAGCGAGGTCATAAAGGCGGTGAACTTCGCCCGGTTCGCCTCATTGAGGGCGATGAGGCTCTCATGGGCCTTCTTGATCAATTCCATCCGCTGCAGGGTCGACAGGTTCGCGCTGCCTTTGAGATGCACGAACTCGAGAGCGGGCAACTCGCACCCTTCGAGCACCGGAACCACGTCGAAAACTCCGAGGGTCTTCAGCAGTTTCAGATTCGATTCGGTCGGGTTGACCACCACGAGTTTGCCGCCGGTAGTGCGCAAGCGCTGGGACGAACCGACGAGAAGACCCATGAACGTGCTGTCCATGCCGGTGCAGGCCGACAAGTCCACGCAGACGGTCTGCTGGGACTCGGCGACCCCGGCGTTGAGGAAGGCATCGAGGATCGGCGCGTTCTTCATGTTCGCCAGGCCGACGGCCCGCACGTAGACGACGTGGCCATTGCGAGCGACGAGATACCCTGGTTGGCTCAATGCACTGCCCCCGCTAGCAGCGCCTTCGCTTGATCGAGGGCCGCCTTGCCGCCACCGAGCATATCGGAGATCTCGCGCAGACGCTCGTCGCCAGAAACCTCGCTGACGCTCACGCGCGTTTCCCGGTCACCCTGCCGCTTGCGAACGAGGTATTGCCGCTGGGCAGCGGCAGCCAATTGCGGGGTATGGGTCACCGCCAGCACGGTACGATCGCGAGCGAGATGCGCAAGTTTGGCGCCAATCACTGCGCCCAGTCTACCGCCGACACCGCTGTCCACCTCGTCGAACACCAGCACCGGCATGCGATCCTGCTGAGCGAGCGCTTCGGTGAGCGCCAAGGCGATGCGTGCGGATTCTCCGCCGGATGCGACCTCCCGCAGCCTGCCTTCGGGCATGCCCGGATTGGTGCGCACGAGGAATTCCTGATGCACGCATCCCAAGGTGCCGGGCTCGGGCAGCTCGTCCTCGGACAAGGACAGCTTCGCTTTGGGCATTCCCAAATCGGCGAGGTGCTCATGCACCGTCTTAGCCAAACGGGCAAATTTCGCGGACCGCTGTTTCGCGAGCGCCCGACCGACATCGAGCCGCTCGCTGATCGCCACTGCGAGATCCTCGACGATCTTCGCGCGCCGCTCGCCGATGGAGGACAACTCCTGCATCCGTCGCGACAATGTCTCCCAGGTCGTGAACAGGAGGTCATCGCTGTCGCCATGCTTACGTCGCAGCTCGTGATAGGCGTTCAGCCGGGCTTCGATGCGTTCGATCTCCCCAGGATCCGCATGCAGGCGCTCCGATGCTTCGGCGCACCAGGCCGAGGCGTCGCGGATGGCTTCGAGAGCCTGCTGACAGGCCCGTGCGGCGTCGGCGAGCCGAGGCTCGGGAGCATCAGCGAGACGTCTGGCGAACCGCGCGAGCACCGCACCCGAGGATCGCTCGTCTTCGGTCAATGCCTGCACGGCCTCGTCGGCGAGCCCGCGCCATTCACCAGCCGCCGACAGCAGCGCATGTCGTGCTTCCAGCTCGGCGAATTCTCCGCGTCGAGGCTGCAACGCCTCGACCTCCCGCAGCTGGAACGCCGTATAATCGAGTTCCTTGACGCTTTCGCGGCTGCCGCCGTCGATCTCCGCGAGCGCCTGTCTGCATGCGGACACCCGTCGATACGCATCCTGGTAGCTGGCTGCCAGATCGGTCGTCCCAGCGAAGGCGTCGAGCAGCTCCATCTGCACGGAGACGTCGGCGAGTCGCAATGTCTCGTTCTGCGAATGGATCTCGATCAATCGCTGGGCTGCCGACCGCAGGGTGGCGAGCGTGACCGGGATGTCGTTGATCCAAGATTGGCTGCGCCCTGCCGACGCGATCTTGCGGCGCAGGATGTACTGCCCTTCGGCTGCGGGCACCGACGAGATCGAGTACACCTGCTCGCAGCGCGCCGCATCCGGCTGGAACACCGCAGTGACGGTCGCCGCGTCGGCCCAGGGGCCGACCACCGTGCTCTGCACGCGTTGACCCGACACCATCTCGAGCGCGTCCAGCAGCAGGCTCTTGCCGGCGCCGGTTTCGCCGCTGACGACACTCAAGCCGAGACCAGGAGCCAGTCGCGCGTGCTCGACGATGACCAGATTGTGGATAACCAGTTCGCTCAGCATGCTCCATCCCAGACGGCTGCAGGCGCACGAGGCGCACCTCGCTACTGCAACCGGTCAGGACCGTGAGCCTACGGCAGCGTGAGCCAAGTAAATCCGTCGGCAGGGCCGACGGATCCTACTTGCCGCTGATGGTCTTGAGCGCCGCCTCGGCATCGGCCTTCGCCGAGCCGAACAGCGATTTGCGACCAGTCACATTCTTGCCGGTGCCGAGCATCGCCCGCGCCTCGGCATACCGCGGCTGCCCCTGCTTGAAGAGGGCCATCCCGATGCGATAGGCTTTCACCAGGGCATCCTTGGACTGTACCTTCTTGAGGGTCTGCTCGGCGGCACGGTAGTCGCCGTTGAGGTACAGGACCCAGCCCTGGAATTCCAGCTGGGCATCCGATTTGTCCGCGACCGACTTGGCCTTCTCTGCGATCGCGGTCGCTTCCTTGGTACGGCCGTCGGCGACGTACGCCCATCCGAGCGCCAGCATGGTAGCCTCATCAGTGATCTTGTCCGCGACCGGAGCCAAGGTGTCGATGGTGCCCTTGACGTCGTCGGCCTCCCAACGCGCGCGACCCTCGGACAGGATGTCCTTGCCGGAGGCGTCGCTCTTGGGCGCCGTGTCTACAGGCTTCTTCGCTTCGTCGGCCTTGCTGCGTGCCGCATCGGCAGCGGCGGTGGCCTCGGCAGCCTTCTTCGCTTCATCAGCCTTCTTTACTTCGTCCGTCTTCTTTGCTTCATCCGCCCTCTTGGCCTCGTCCGCCTTGCGCGCGGTTTCGGCGTCGGCCGCTTTTTTGGCCTCGTCAGCCTTGCGCGCGGCTTCAACAGTCGCCGCGTCGGCTACCTTCTTGGCTTCGGCAGCCTTGGCCGCTTCATCGCTCTTGCGCTGTGCTTCGACTGCCTCTGCGGCTTTCTTTACCTCGACTTTCTTGGCCTCGTCGGCCTTGCGCGCGGTTTCGGCGTCGGCCGCTTTTTTAGCCTCGTCGGCCTTGCGCGCGGCTTCAGCAGTCGCCGCGTCGGCTGCCTTCTTGGCTTCGGCAGCCTTGGCCGCTTCATCGCTCTTGCGCTGTGCTTCGGCTGCCTCTGCGGCTTTCTTAATTTCGGCTTTCTTGGCTTCGTCGGCCTTGCGCGCGGTTTCCGCCTCGGCGGCCTTCCTGGCCTCGTCGGCCTTGCGCGCGGATTCGGCGGCCTTGCGCGACTCGTCGTTCTTGCGCGCGGTATCGGCGAGCGCTGCAGCGTCGGCGGCAGCGCGGGCCTCGTCGGCCTTCTTCGCTTCATCGGCTTTCTTGGCTTCGTCGGCCTTCTTGGCTTCGTCCCCCTGTTTCGTCTCGGCGGCGAGACGCGTGCTGTCGCCCTCCGCATCCTCGGCTGCCTTGCCCGTCGGATCGTCGTGCAGCGAGATCGCCTTCAGAGCCGCCGTCGCTTCCCGGGCAGCATTGACGAGGGTCGGATTGCGGCTGTTGATGGCACGCGAGGCATTGAGGTACGGACGCGCATCAGCGTAGCGGGCCGGTCCCTGCTTGAAGATGGACATGCCGAGGCGGAAGGCCTTGGCCTGCGCATCACGGATCGACGCCTTCTTCAGCGCCTGCTCGGCGGCAGCGAAATCGCCGGCGAGGTAGGTCATCCAGGCGAAGAATTCACCCGAAGCGCCGGTAGCGTAGCCGCTGGTGCGCAGGCGGTCGGCCACGGCCTTGGCGTCATTCACCTTGCCGATCGCGATATCCGACCAACCCAGCGCGAGCAGTGACTGCTCGTCGGCGAGCTGATCGCTGATCGGCCCCAGGATGGCAACCGCGCCCTTCGCATCGCCGAGTTCGAATTTGGCCTTGCCGAGGGTGGGCGAGATGCGCGACTTGCCGTTGCGGTCGGCGAGATCCCAGGCCTTCTGGGCAGCCGCGTGGGCGCCGGCGGCATCGCCGATCGCGAGCTTGAATTCAGCGAGCGACTGCCACGCGTTGGGATTCTTCGCATTCTTCTTGGTCTGCTGCTCGAGCTGTGCGCCGAGCTGCTGGGCGCGGCCATCATTGCTCTGCTGATATAGTCGCGCGAGCGACGACAATGCCTGCGGATGCTGGGGGTGCGCGGCCAGGAAGCCCTCGTAGGCGCTGATCGCCTCGGAGCGCTTGTTCTGTCCTTCGAGGAAGGTCGCATACGCGGTGAGACTCTCGAAATTGTCCGGTTGAAGCTCCATCACACGGGCGTACTGGGCCGCCGCATCCTCGGATTTGCCCTGATCCCGGTACAACTCGGCGAGAGCACCGTGCGCAGGGGCGAAGGTCTCGTCGGCAGCGAGCGAAGCCTTGTAGCGCTCGATCGCCATCTCCTTGGTCGCGGGCTGCCGGCCATTGGCAGTCTGCACTTCCGCACCGGCGGAGGCTGCGGCCTGCAGAACCAGGCCGCTGAGGTAATTGATCTCGATGTCGTTCGGATTCAGGCGCATCGCGATGTCGTATTCGCGCAATGCCGTGGTGAGGTCAGCGCCTCCCGAGGGTCCGCCCTTGAGTCCGCGGTGGTAGTATGCTCCGGCGATCGCCTTGTGGATGCGCGCATCCTTTGGGGTCAGGTCGATGGCCTTCTTGAGCGCCTCGATGGACTCGTCGTGTTTGCCCTGCTGATCGAGGATCCGGCCGAGGTACCAACGGACTTCGGCATCGTTCGGGCGCAGGCGCAGCGCATTGTCGCACTCGCGGCGAGCCTCGTCGAACTGGCCGAGGCCAGCGAGGCTGATGCCCAGGATCGCATAGGCTTCACCCAGGGTCGGGTCGAGAGCCAGGGCCATGCGGGCCTGATCGACGGCAGAAGACAACAGCGATTGACGCTGGGATGCAGAGGCAGTCTCCGCGCTCTCGTTCTGCGATTTCGCGAGCAGCACATGCAGCTGAGCGAGCTCGGCGGGGGCGAGCGGCTTGCCTTTGGCGCTCGCAGCGACCGCATCGTCGAGGGCGGCCGTAGCCTCCCTGTGCTTGCCGGCCGCCAGCAGCTGACGCGCGCGCAATTCTTGGACCTGCGCACGGCTGCCCTGGGGAAGATCGTCCTTCAGCGCGGCGACGTAATGGCTTTCGGCGAGATCCCGCACCCCGTCGTTGCCAAGCGAGGTCGCCTGCTGGATATGATAGATGGAATTGTCGGTAAATGCGCCAGCGTCATCGACGCGGTGGATCTTGGTCACTTCGATCCACGGACGACCTTCGGAGACTTCGACGACCCGCCCCGTGATGTCCAGGGTCTCGTATTTGCGCAGGTCGCTGAGGATCTTGCAGACCGGCAGGTCCTTCGGCAGATAGAGCGAGGAGATGGCATCGCCGCGGACATCCGGCTCCCAGATGCGGGCCTGGTCGTCCCAGACTATGAGGTTGTAATGCCGTTCGGGACGGAACACGGTGTGCAGCCCGTCATAGAGGTTGCCCACCTCGACGAACACGCAGCGGAACTTGAGCAGGGAGCCATGATAGGTCTCAGGGGCCTGCACCACGCGGTCGAGCTCGGCGGCTTCGACCCGCTTCTGGGCTTTCAACGTCTCGTGGACCGCTCCAGAGGCCATGGGGATGGAACAAGCGATCGCGACGATGAGATTGATAGGGCGCACGTGGACTCCTTGATACCTGAGCACTGGTGTGACCGGACTTACGCCGGGGGATGCGGCAACAAACTATAGCCCACAAGCGCGCGTGCCACAAGGACCTGGTGCCGGCGCGGTGGCTTGGGCGGCACACACGCCCCCCAAGGGGGAGGCGCGGCATCCCCAGACGGTCAGGTCCGTCGGGCGCGGACCTGGAGATCGGCGATGAACTTGTCCAGGGCGGCATCATTGGTCCGGTACTGGGCGACCTGCTCGCAGGCATAGGCGACGCTGCTGTGGCTCTTGACCCCGAACACCTGGCCGATGGTCGAATAGGTGTCGGCGCTGGCGTTCTTGAGGATGTACATGGCGACATGGCGGGCGGTCGCACGCGGTCCCGAGCGGTTGCGACCGACCAGATCCTCGACCGTGATGGCGAAGCGCGCCGCCACCTCGCGCAGGATCATCGCGGTCTGGGATTCTCCTGCGCCCCGATCGAGCATGTCGGCGAGCGCCTGGCGCGCGGCGGCGAGGTCGATGCGCCGCTGGAAGCTCTTGGCGAACTGCACGAGCTTGTTCACCGCTCCTTCGAGCTCGCGGACGTTGTCGGTGATGTGGTCGACGACGTACTCGACGACCTCGTCGGTCAGGGCGACGTCCTGCGACTTGGCCTTGGCATGCACGACCTCGCGTCGGACATCCTCGTCGGGCTTCTGCATCTCGATGACCAGGCCGCCGCTGAAGCGCTGGATGAACCGCTCCTCGAGGTATTGGATGTCGCGAGGCCCGGCGTCGGACGTGATCACGACCTTCTTGCCGCTCTCGGACAGCTCATTGAAGGTGGCGAACAGCTCGTCCTTCGTCCGCATCATCTGCCCCTGGCTGAGGAAGTGGATGTCGTCGATGAGCAGCAGATCCGGATGGCGCATCTTCACGCGGAAGGCGTCGAGGGTGCCGTCCTTGCAGGCCTTGATGTAGTCGTTGGTGAACTGCTCGCAGCGGATGTACTCGACCTTGCTCTTGGGGTAGCGCTCCTTGAAGGACAGCGCCAGGCCCTGCTCGAGATGGGTCTTGCCGAGCCCAGACGCTCCGTGGATGAACAGTGGGTTCACGGGGTTGTGCGGGTTCTCGAGGATGCGCATCACCGCGTCATAGGCCAGGCGATTGCTGCTGCCGACCACGAAGCTCTCGAGCAGCTTGAAACCATGGCCCCATCCGCGCGCCGGACGCTGCGAGATATGGCGCCCACTGGCGGCGAGCGCGTTTTCCGTGAGCTTACGTTCTTCGTGCTCGCGCAGTGCGCGACCCGGAACCAGACAGCGCAGCTCGGTGACCGGGGAGCCGAGGGCTTCGGTGGCCGCCTCGACGAGCATACGCCCGAAACGCTTGCGGATGGTGTCTTGGAACAGGGACGTCGGGCACTCGAGCACCAGGACGCCGGCCTCGATCGCGAGCGGACGCACCTTGTGCGACGCGAGCCACAGACGCACCGCGGCGTCGTTCTCGGGACAGCGCACCCGCTCGAGGATGGCAGGCCACGCCTGCACGACGTCGATCGCCTGCGGCGTCACGGCCGACGGCCTTCGACGCGCGCGGCATTCACCGACGCCCACTTCCACGACAAGCATCGTGCCGTGCATCGCGCGGCAGCGATGGAGATGGCGAGGGCGGCTGGCACCGCGTGCGAAGACTGGAGGACTCGGACCGAACGCATGTGCACCTGCCGTTGCTCGCTGTGGGACCAAGTATCTATAGGGAGTCGAAGTGGGCTCAAGTGGGGAGGCCGAGCGCGATAACGCTCCTTGACTTCGATGCTCGTCGGCAGCACCGCGCCGTCGTTCGACTCACCCTCGAGCGCGTCCCTCGAGGAACTCGATCACCTGCGCGCGCGACGGTGAAACCGCGGTCCGCACGTAGAATCCGCTGGTCGCTCCGCCGATCAGCAGCCCATGCTCGGGAGCGATGCCCGCGAGCAGCGCCGAGAAGAATCCCGCATTGAAATGATCCCCGGCCCCGGTGGTGATCACCGGCTTCGGATCGAAGAATCCATCGACACCGACGCTGCCTTCCGCGCGGGCGCCGAGCGCGCTCCAAGCGACTGCCGCGGACTTCACCAGGTGGCACATGGTCCAGCTCAGACCGAGGCGCGAGCGGATGATGGCGCACGCGGAGCGCGCCGCTTCCCACTCGGGCTCGATCGGCGGCCACTTCTCGCCGAGGACCGCGAGCATCTGGCGGCATTCCGCTTCGTTCAAGCCGAGCACCACATCGGCATGCTTCTGCAATTCGGCCATGGCGGCCATGGCGGCCTGGATATCGACGACGGTGCGCTTGGCCGGATCGGCGAGATCGATGAACCACAGCGGACGATCGGGCCGCAATCCCGGCAGGATGTCCTTGGCGATGCCGCGCCAGATATCGGTCAGACCCATGGTCATGGTCCAGTTGACCGTCGCGATGCCCTTGGCCGAGCGGAACAGATCCTTCGCACCGGCGATACCCCCCGCCTTCGCCACGAAGCGATCATAGGTGATCGCATCCATGGGCAGGAGGCGATTGAGCATGATCTTGCCGTCGGTGAACTCGAGGGCGTCGGTCGACGCCGGCGGGCCGAGACTGACCACCTTGCGCGCGCGCGAGGCCAACGGGGCGAACACCGGATCGATCGTCTCGCCTCCGAGCAATCCGACCGAGGTGACGTGGCAATCGAGGCTGCACATGGCGTTGGCCATGATCGGACCATTGCCCCCGATCTTGCTCTGCTTGATCACCAGCTCGAGGTTCGCGCTCTTACCGGCGGCGTCGCTGATGCGCTTGCCGAGATCGGCGATCGTGGGGATGGAGCGGTACGAGGTCGCGTCGTCGCGCTTGGCGACCACGTCCATGATGTAGTCGACGAATCCGTCGAAGCCGACCATCACATCGGGTCGGAGCGCTGCTGGTACGGACTTCAGCGACGTCGCCGCTGCGCGGCAGATTTCGGCATGGTTCATGTGAGACCTCGGGATACGGGCGGTGACCGGAAATGCGGGATGGCCACCCTAGGTCAGACGATGCGGGATCAAGGGCGCCCGCATCACCGACGCGCGTCGCCGTTTCCGCACAAGTGCACGATCCGGCACAGCCATTCGACCGCCTCGAGGTGGCGGCCTGCCTCGCGCACGGTGCGGCCCCAGGCGTAGACGCCGTGCCCGCGCACCAGGACCGCCGGCATATCGCGACGACGCGCGGCGAGTGCACGTCGCGACAACTCGGCCATGTCCTGGCTGTTGTCGATCACCGGCAGCAGGCATTCGTGCTCATGGGTGGTGATGCCCGCGAACGCCTTCTGCATCTCGATCCCATGGAAACGGATCGACGATGCGGCGCCCATGCTCAGCGCCACCGCATAGGGGGGATGGCCATGGCAGATCGCGGCTCCGGCGCCATCGCCATAGAGCGCCAGGTGCAGCGCCGTCTCATCCGATGGCTTGCGGCGATCCGGGGGGATGGGCGCGCCCGCATCGTCCACCTGGATGAAATCCTCCGCTGTGAGCGTTCCTTTATCGACCCCCGAGGGACTCATGGCCACCACCCCCTCCGACAGACGGGCGCTGAGGTTTCCAGCCGTGCAGGCGAGGAATCCGAGCGCCACCAAGCGCTTCGCCTCAACCGCGAGTTCCGAGAGCACATCGTCAGCCACGAAAACCTCCGGACGCCAGCCTAGAGCGAACGCTGGCTCCTCAACTGCAGCGGTCCCGGGACCATCGGTCCGACAAGCTTTGAAAGGTAACCTTTGAACCACAAGGTCGGGGTCCTTATACTACAGGTAGTCGTCATGCAGCATGCAGGCCTTGTAGAAGGTTTGATTGCAGATTGCAGGCACCAGCGCTGGCCCGCCAATAGGTAGCTGTGTATTTTAGGTACGTTTTTACCTATTTTCGTGTCTAAAAGACCAATTCTATTCACGGCTGCCGCGGTTGGCATGTGTTGGGCTCATCATGAACGTCCAACCTTCCACGCCCGCACAGGACCATCGCATGATCACCAGCACCGCGACCCCCAATCAGTCCCTCAACATCAACGAGGCGAGCAAATGCTGCGGTCTGAGCCCCAGCGTCCTGCGGATCTGGGAACTGCGTTACGGCTGGCCCAATCCCAAGCGCAAGACCAACGGATACCGGGCCTACAACCAGCACCAGGTGGCCGAACTCAAGCGCGTCGCCGCGCTGGTGAAGGCGGGAACACCGATCAGCAACCTCATCATCGACGGTCTCCCCCGCTGGCCCACCGATCATTCGCGTGCACCGGCCCCGCGGTCCCTGTCGGCGACCCGTTCGCTGCCCAAGCCGGATGACGCGGCCGAAGCGCTCCTGCACCGCGACCTGATCGAGGCGCTGGAAACGCGTCGTGGCCCGGCGATGAAAGAACTCCTGCAGCGCATCTTCTGGACCGTCCGCCCGACGGACGAACCCAAGACGGCGCTGGTCCCGTGCCTGGTGGCGATTGCCGAACTGCGCCGCGCTGAGCGGAAATTCGCCGAAGAGAATGAGGTCATCGCGATGGTGAAGGACCGCTGCATCCAGCTCCTGCGCATGCTCAAGACACCGAACGAGGCCCTGCTCATCGTCCCAGCCCGCGAGAGCGACCACGCGCTCGCGACGCTCACCGCGCTGATCTCGTGCTACCGCGGGACGCCAGCGCGTCCGTGGCTGGAAGCCGGCGAACCCACGAGCGCGTACGTCACCGTCTCGGACGGCGAGCTTCCGGAAGCCGGCGGCAGCAAGCAGATCGGTCGCTTGACCACCCTCGGCGGCCAGGACATCCCAGGCCTGGTCGACCTGCTCGATGCGAACCAGCCCCTGACCTTCGTGAAATCGCCGAGCGTCGTCGGCGCCTGAGCCGCACAGCGACCTGTGAACGAAAAACCCCGGGTCTCCCCGGGGTTTTTTCGTTTCGGTCTGCGGCTTGATTCAGCGGTAGAGTCAGCGGTAGAGATTGTAGAGCGACTGCAGGCCGAGGAACTGCGCTTCCTTGCCCAGCTCCTCCTCGATGCGGATCAGCTGGTTGTACTTCGCGACCCGATCCGTGCGCGACGCCGAGCCGGTCTTGATCTGGCCGCAGTTGGTGGCGACCGCGATGTCGGCGATGGTCGCATCCTCGGTCTCGCCCGAACGGTGGCTGAGGATGGCGGTGTAGCCGGCGCGCTTGGCCATCTCGACCGCTTCCAGCGTCTCGCTCAGGGTGCCGATCTGGTTGACCTTCACCAGGATGGCATTGGTCGCGCCCATCGCGATGCCCTTGGCCAGGCGTTTGGGGTTGGTGACGAAGAAGTCGTCGCCGACGATCTGCACGCGGCTTCCCAGCTTCTTGGTCATGGACACGTATCCGTCCCAATCGTCCTGATCGAGCGGATCCTCGATCGAGATGATCGGGTACTTGTCGCACCATCCGCTGAACAGCTCGACCATGTCCGCGGCCGAGAACAGCTTGGACGGATTCGATTTCCAGAACTTGTAGCCCTTCTTGCCGCCTTCATCGAACAGCTCGGATGAGGCGCAGTCGAGCGCGATGGCGAAGTCTGCGTCGCGGCCGGCCTTGTACCCGGCTTTGCCGATCGCATCCATGATGTACTTGAGCGCCTCCTCGTTGTCGATGTTGGGCGCGAATCCGCCCTCGTCGCCCACTGCGGTGTTCTGGCCCGCCTTCTTCAGCACGCCCTTCAGGCTGTGGAAGACCTCGCAGACCATGCGGATCGCGTCCGACCAGGTCTTGGCGCCCACCGGCATCACCATGAATTCCTGGAAGTCGACCTTGTTGTCGGCGTGCTTCCCGCCGTTGATGATGTTCGCCATCGGCAGCGGCAGCTGGCGCGCATTGGCGCCGCCGATGTAGCGGTACAGCGGCAGATCGTGGGCGATCGCCGAGGCCTTCGCGACCGCCAGCGACACGCCGAGGATGGCGTTGGCTCCGAGCTTGGCTTTGTTCTCGGTGCCATCCATGTCGATCATCAGCTGGTCGATCATGCGCTGGTTGCTGGCATCCAGGCCGATCAGCTCTGGTCCGATCTTGTCGTTGACGTTCGCGACCGCGCCCAGGACGCCCTTGCCGAGGTACTTGGTCTTGTCGCCATCGCGCAGCTCGACCGCCTCATAGGCCCCAGTGGAAGCACCCGACGGCACGGCTGCGCGGCCAAGGCTGCCATCGTCGAGCGTGACATCGACCTCGATGGTCGGATTGCCGCGGCTGTCGATGATCTGGCGGGCCTTGACGGCGTCGATGTACATGGGGTGTCCTCGGAGTGGAAGCGGTGCGTGCAGGCGATCGAGCGGAGAGCGCGGCACTATGGCTCGCACCCGATGGGTAAAAGTGAAAGTTCGTCGCCAGCGTTGAAGAAACCCCGGCGCGACCTGCGGCCGCCATTTTTCCGGGGTTTCTTCAACTTCGACTTTTGTCCAGGGGGCAAGATGCCCGCAAGATGCCCCCTTCAACCCCCAGCAGACTGTTTTTCAACAGCCTGCTGGGGGCGCTCAGCGCGGACGTGCCATGGCCGCCAGCAGGCGGTCGCGGGCGTCATCGATGATGTCGTTATGGCCGGCA
>JACCZE010000186.1 GCA_013696105.1 Planctomycetota bacterium
GGACTGGGGACGGAGGACGGAGGACAGAGGACGGAGCACGGACGTCTGGTTTCTGCCTAGAAATTCGCCGGCGGGACGGTCATCGAGAAGCCCCATCCCCAATGGTGGTGCGCGAGCTTGACCAGGATGCGGTTCTTGCCTGCTTTGAGGCGGACGGCGACGGCGTCCTCTCCGGGCTGGAAGCGGCGATCGCCATCCACGGCATGGATGGCCTCGCCGTTGAGCCAGACCTTGATGCCTCCGCGCGAAGCGCACGAGAGCACGGTCTCTCGGGCGTGGACCGAGTCGACCTCGGTGTAGGCGTAGCCGAGGGCGAAGGGCTTCGGTTCGAAGGCCTTGCCGAGGTCGACGAAGCCCTGCTTTCCGGCTTCGGCCTTCTTCCACGACAGCGGCTTCGTGGTCTGCGTTGCGCCCGAGCCCGCGGCTGCCTTGGCTTGGGCGCCGACCTGCCAGGTCGCGGCGAGATCAACCGATCCGTCCTTCCGCTTGGCGACGTCGGCGTCGAGCGCGGTCGCCATCTCGGTCGAGATCGTGCCATCAGTCGTCGTCGGGAACGCGCCGAGGATGTGCCACTCGCGGATGTACTCCTTGTCGGCCTTGGCCTGGGCGTCGTCCCAGCTCTGGCGCAGGACCTTGCCGTCGACCTTGGGGAAGGTCTTGCCGCTGGTCGGCACCAGGGTCTTGGCGTCGAGCTTGGGCAGCGCGTCGCCGTGCGCGGCGATCAGCTCGTCACACATCTCGACGATCTGGTCGGTGGTCAGGGTGGCCGCGGTCAGCGGATCGAACATCGCCGCCTGGTAGACGTGGTCGCGTCGGCCTTCGGTCGCTGCGCGGATGAAGAGCTCGTGCTGGATGATGTGCGGCTGCATGTAGCCGACCAGCTGCGGAGGCAGCTCGCCCACGTGCGTCAGGTGCAGGCCGGTGCCATCGACCAGGGTCGGCCCTTCGACGATGGCCGAAGCCGGCAGGTTGGTGATGACGCCGCGATTGGGCATGTTGCCGTAGATCACCGTCGGGCGCTTGTTGACGATGCCCTGGATGATGAGCGAGCCGTACTCGTGGCTGCGGCAGACGTCCTTCATCGGCTCGGGGGACTTGCTGAAGACCTTGAGGCGGTCGAACTCGTCGACGATGCCGTCGCAGCGGCGCAGGTACTCGTCGATCGGGACGCTGAACTTGCTGATCACCGCCTTGCCGCGTGGGATGAAGTACGGGTTGTACTCGGCGTTATGCTCGCTGGATTCGGTGATGAAGTGGCCGAGCCGCTTCATCAGCTCGAAGCGCACCTTGTTCGACGAGAAGATCTGCGGGTCCTCCATCGCCTTGAACAGGCGCGGGTAGAGATCGACGCCGTCCTTCTCGATCTTCAGGTAGAATGCCATGTGGTTGATGCCGGCGCAGATGAAGTCGACGTCTGCCGGCTTCTCGCCGATATAGCCCATCAGCTGGTCGAAGGTGCCCTGCACCGAATGGCAGAGTCCGACAGCGTTGATCGAGCTGGTGCGGAACACCGTCTGCATGTTCATCGACATCGGATTGGAATAATTCAGGAGGAACGCGCGCGGGCACACGTCCATCATGTCGCGGCACATCCCGGAGAGCATGGGGAAGGTGCGCAGCGCGCGGAAGAATCCGCCCGGTCCGGTGGTGTCGGCGATGGTGAAGTTCAGGCCGTACTTGCGCGGGACCTCGAAATCGACGAGCGTCGAGTCGAAACCGCCGATCTGCACCATGTTGATGACGAAGTCGGCGCCCGCGAGCGCCTTGCGGCGGTCGGTGGTGGTCTCGATCGTCGGGTTGGCGCCCACGGCCTTGGCCACCTTGCGACAGAGGTCGCCGGCGACCTGCAGGCGCTCCTCGTCGATGTCCATGTACGAGATCGTGCACTCCCTGAATTCGGGACAGCCGAGGATGTCGCCGGTGAGGTTGCGCGAGAATACCACGCTGCCGGCACCGATCATCGCGATCTTGATCATGGAAATGGGGTCCTTACGGGGTTTTTCGTCGCCACAGCTGGGCGCGACGCTTGTGATTGTCCCATCCGGGGCGCCAGGCGAAGAGGGCCTGTTGTGATCGACACTGGACGAAATGTGATATTTGCCGCCCCAGCCCCAGGGCGCATCCTCACCGGGGTGAAACGCGCGACCGTGCTCCAGCATGCCGACCACGAGGACGCTGGCCTGATCGCTCCGGCGCTCGCGGCAGCGGGCATACGGGTCGAGCACCACCGTCTGCACGCGGGCGATCCGGTGCCATCAGCTGGACAGGTCGGAGACATCGTGGTGGTGATGGGCGGAGCGATGGGCGTCGGCGATCGCGCAGACCCGCGCTACCGGTTCCTCGCTCAGGAGATCGCGCTGCTGCGTGAGCTCTTGCCACGCGACCATCCGATCCTCGGGATCTGCCTGGGAGCGCAGTTGATCGCCCACGCTGCGGGCGCTGCGGTCTATCCGAACCGATCGATCGGCTCAGGAGCCGTGGTGCGCGAGGTCGGTCTCGGACCGGTGGATCTGCTCGCTCGTCACGATCCCGCCTGGGCGGGGCTGGACTCGACCGCGCTCATGCTGCATTGGCACGGCGACACCTTCGATCTGCCGCGCGGCGCGGTGCACCTGGCGGCGAGCGCTGACTGCGCGCACCAGGCCTTCCGCCTCGGTCGGCGCGCCTATGCCTTCCAATTCCATTGCGAGGTCGCGCGCGATCGCATCTCTGACTGGGTCCGTGAGGACGCCCATTTCGTCGAGCTCGCGCGGGGCCCGCACGGGGCCGTCGACATCCTGGCCGAGGTCGATAGCGGATACGACGAGCACCGCAGCGCGGCCGACCGCCTGATCCTGAACGTGCTGACGGTCATGACCTCGTGAAGCCAGTGGTCGACCGCAGCGACCGATCGCGTCATGACGGCCTCTCGACCGGCGCCGATCAGCGCTTCTGACCCACCGCGGGCATCATCGAGGTCGACGAGCCGCGCTGGATGCCGCGGAAAAGCATCTCCATCTCGTCCGGGTTGTCCGAGGTCGCGAGCGCATCCTCGCGGCTGATCGTTCCCGCCTCGTACAGCTTGAACAGGCTCTGGTTGAAGGTGATGCAGCCGAAGTGTTCGCTGTCGCGGATGGCGGTATAGAGCTCGAGTGTGCGCCCTTCCTCGATCATCTGCTTGATTGTCGGAGTGGCGACCATGACCTCGAGGCCGGGAACGCGGCCGGGCTTGCCGTCCTTGCGCGGGATCAGGCGCTGGCTGACCACCGCCTGGAACACCATCGCCATCTGCATGCGGATGAGGTTGTGCTGGTAGGGCGGGAAGAAGTTGATGATGCGTTCCATCGTCTGCTGGGCGTTGATGGTGTGCAGCGTCGAGAGCACCAGATGTCCGGTCTCGGCGGCGTCGATCGCGGCCTGGACGGTCTCGACGTCGCGCATCTCGCCGATCAGGATGACGTCGGGCGCTTCGCGCATGGCGTTTCGCAAGGCGCTCTTGAAGTCGCGGGTGTCGATGCCCACCTCGCGTTGGTTGATGATGCAGCGGTCGTCGATGTAGTTGTATTCGATCGGATCCTCGACCGTGATGATGTGCCGGTTCGAGGTGTGGTTCATGTGCTGGATCATCGACGCCAGCGTGGTGCTCTTGCCCGAGCCGGTGATGCCGGTGACCAGGATGAGCCCGCGCTTGAGCACCGAGAGCCGCTCCATGGTCTCGACCGGCAGTCCGAGTTGGTGGAAGTCGGGGATCTCGCTGCGCACGTGACGCAGCACGATGCCGACCTGTCCGCGCTGCATGAAGGCGTTGACGCGGAAGCGACCGATCTCGGGATCCTCGAAGGCGGTGTCGACCTCGTGCGTCTTCTTGAACACCTCGCGGCTGTGCTCGTCGACGACCAGCATGAAGGCGTCGCGCATGTCATCTTTGGACAGAGAGGTGTTGCCGAGCTGGCGCACTCCGCCATCCACGCGCGCGCGCGGTGGACTGTTGACCTTGAGGAACAGATCGGACGAGCGCAGCTGCACCATCGCCATCAGCACTTCTTTGATATTCATGGCATCCCCGGTAACGGTGGTCGGCGGCGCAGCCCTGCAGGTCCATCATGCCAAGGGGCTCGTTGCTGCCAACCTCGGACGACCACCAGCCAGGTCTCCGTAAGTTATACCCTCAAATCACGTTCCGTGTGCGGGGACGAGTTGGAGCAGACGGTTCTCCAAGGCGGGTATGCCCTGTCCGCTGACCCCCGAGATGGTCAGGACCTCGAGCCCGATCATTCCCGCCAGGTCCTTGGCCATGTCCGCCAGCTCGGGCCGCGCGTCCGCCTTGTTCAGAACCACCAGCTGGGGCTTCTGGGCGAGCATGTCGCTGAAACGCTTGAGTTCGTCGTTCAGGACGCGGATGCGGGCCGAGAGCGCCTCGGCATCCCCATCCGACCCGTCGACCAGATGCACCAGCAGCGGACAGCGCTCGACGTGCTTGAGGAAGCGGTGCCCCAGGCCCTTGCCGTCGGCGGCGCCCTCGATCAGGCCTGGGATGTCGGCCAGGACCAGGGTGCGGTCCGAGCGCTCGATGACCCCGAGCTGGGGCTCGAGGGTGGTGAAGGGATAGGCAGCGACCTTCGGACGGGCCGCGGACAGGCGGGACAGCAGGGTGCTCTTGCCCGCGTTCGGGAAGCCGATGATGCCGACGTCGGCGATGAGTTTGAGTTCGAGCACCAGGTTCAGCTCGACCCCTGGGGTACCTGGCCCGAACTGCTGCGGGGTCTGGTTGGTGGCGCTCTTGAAGCGCGAATTGCCCTTGCCGCCCTTGCCGCCGGCGGCGACCACGACGCGCTGGCCGATATCGACCAGATCGGCGAGGATCTCGCCCGACTCGCGCAGGCGGACGATGGTGCCGCAAGGGACTCGCAGCACGAGGTCCTCGCCCGACTTGCCCGAGCAATTGTCGCCCTGTCCCGAGTCGCCGCTGACCGCGCGCCAGTGACGCCGGCGCATGAACGTCGACAGGGTGTTCATGTGCGGGGTGGCCTCGAAGACGACATCGCCCCCCTTGCCCCCGTCACCGCCATTGGGACCGCCCTCGGGCTCGAACTTCTCGCGGCGGAACGAGCAGGCGCCAGGCCCCCCATTCCCCGATTTGACCACGATTTCAGCCTCGTCGCGCAGCATGGGCGGCATTGTGCCGGGCTGGTGGTTGGTGGTTAGTGGTTTTGTGGTACCGGCGAGCGATATCCCACTCACGGCGGTTGTCTTCGTGCGGCGACGGTCACCATTCCAAAACACCTCGGACCACACACGTGCCCACCGTTCCCATCAGTCCTGAGCGTCAGCGTCTGCCCGCGTGGTTCAAACGCAGCCTCCATGCCCATACCGAAAGCTCGCGCACCGACGAGGTGATGCGGTCCAACGGCCTGGTGACGGTCTGCGAAGAGGCGACCTGCCCCAACCGCCACGAGTGCTGGTCGAAGAAGGTCGCCACCTTCATGCTCATGGGAGACACCTGCACTCGCACCTGCACCTTCTGCGACGTGAAGTACGCGCGGAAGCCCCAGCCTCTGGATCCGACCGAGCCAGAGCGCCTGGCCAAGGCGGTCGGCGAGCTGGGCCTGAAGTTCGTGGTCGTCACCTCGGTGAACCGCGACGACCTGCCAGGCGGCGGAGCCAGCCATTTCGTCGCCACCATCGCGGCGCTGCGCGCCCACCACCCGAGTGTGATGATCGAGGTGCTGACGCCGGATTTCTGTGGCGACTGGGACGCGGTATCGCAGGTCGCCGGCGCCAAGCCGACGGTCTACAACCACAACCTCGAAACCATCGCGCGCCTCTACCCCACGGTCCGTCCGCAGGCGAAGTACAAGCGCTCGCTCGAGCTGCTGCGTCGAGTGAAGGAGCAGGAGC
Source organism: Planctomycetota bacterium (assembly GCA_013696105.1). Lineage (GTDB taxonomy): Bacteria > Planctomycetota > UBA11346 > UBA11346 > UBA11346 > JACCZE01. Next base: position 5,878 of record JACCZE010000186.1, read on the forward strand.
CCAGCGTGTGGACCAAGTCCGGCATCATGGTCGGTCTCGGCGAGACCGACGACGAGGTGCGCTGGCTGATGGACGACCTGGTCGCTCATGGCGTCGACATCTTCACCGTTGGCCAGTATCTGCGGCCGACGCTTGAGCATCATGACATCATCCGTTTCGTCACACCGGAGATGTTCGAGACCTACCGCACCTGGGGGCTGGCAGCCGGCTTCCGTTATGTCGCTTCGGGACCGTACGTGCGCTCGAGCTACTTCGCCGAAGAGGTCCTCGCCGGCGCGGTGAAGCTGGATCAGCTCACCGATCGGCCGTGACCGTCGTCCGACTCGCCTACGGCGAGCGTGGGCTCGACCTGGCGCTGGATGAGCAGCGCTTCGATCCCCTGGTGATCCTGCCAAAGGACCATCCTGCCCTGCCAGATCCCAAAGCCGCTTTCCTGGCAGCCATCAGCACTCCGATCGGGTGCGCCCCTCTGCGCGAGATCGTCGCGCGCAAGAAGCCGATCCGCAGCGTCGCCATCGTCATCGCCGACCATACCCGTCCGGTGCCGGATCGGTTGTTGGTGCCGTGGATCGTCGAGGCGATCGGGGTCCCCGATGCGGCGGTGACGATCATCGTCGGCACGGGGACCCACCGCGGATCGACGCCGCAGGAATTGGAACGCATGCTCGGCGCCGATGCCGTCCGACGCTTCCGCATCCTCAACCACGACTGCCACGACCAGGACGCGCTGGTGCACGAGGGCAGCTCGTCGTGCGGCGGCGAATGCTGGCTCGATCGCGCGTACGTCGAAGCCGACCTGCGCATCGCCACCGGCTTCATCGAGCCCCACTTCTACGCGGGATTCTCCGGCGGTTCCAAAGCGGTGGTGCCTGGCATCGCCGGCCTGAAGACGGTGCAGCATTTCCACCGCGCCTCGTTGATCGCGCATCCGCGCACCACCTGGGGCGACCTGCACGGCAATCCGCTGCAAGCATTGACGCGCGAGATGGTCGCCCTCTGCCCGCCGGATTTCATCGTCAACGTAACGCTGAATCTCGCCAAGGACATCACCGGCGTCTTCGCCGGCGATGTCCGCGCCGCCCATGACGCCGGCGCGAAACGCGCGATCATGGAGGCGATGGTCGGCGTGCCGCGGTCATTCCCCGTGGTCGTGACCACCAACAGCGGGTACCCGCTGGATCAGAATTATTATCAGACGGTCAAGGGCATCTCGGCCGCCGCGCGCATCGTCGATCCGGGCGGCACCATCCTGGTGGCGAGCGAGTGCCGCAATGGCCTTCCGCGCGAGGGCGAGGCCGCGGCGATCCTCGCGGATCCGCGCCCATCGGCAGAGCTGCTCGCCGGGATCCTGGCGAGCACGCACACGCGGCACGACCAATGGCAGGTGCAGACCCTGCTGCAGTGCCTGCAGAAGGCGCGGGTGATCCTCTACTCGACCTTGTCGGCTGCGGACCGGGCCCTGACCCGCGTCGCCTGCACCGACGATCTTCCGGCAGAGCTCGATCGCCTGCAACGCGCGTGGCCATCGGGCCGACTGCCAGTGGCGGTGCTGCCGATGGGCCCGCTCACCATCCCCGCGGTGGCGATGTCCGCGGGCGCGTGAACCGGCTCAGGAGATCCGGCAGTCGGGGCCGGATGCGGATGCAAGGCGTCCGACGAGGATGTTTCCTGCTGGAAATGACGAGGAGGCCACAGCAGCCGCCCGAATGCCGGATCTACTCGAAGATCCACGAGCAGTCGCCGCACACCCAGTCCAGGCACGGCCACGCGTTGCGACGATTGCCAGCACCGTCGAGGGCGAAGATCTCGCCGATGGTCGAGCCGATGCTCGGCCCGCCCGGCAACGACGGCAGGTGGTGATCGCCCTCTGCCAGGGTGATCCGCCGCGCATCGCATCCGCCAACATAGGCCGCGACCACCGCGCGCCAATCCGCCCCGAGCATGCGCGCGATCGCCGGCAGGCTCGGGTCGACTGGCACCCAACCCACCGTGGTGTCCACCTTGAGCCAGAAATGGGGGTTCGCGATCACGCTGTTGGCGATCACCCCGGAGCACAGCTTCCAGGCGCGTCCACGTTCGCCCAGGCGACGACCCAACTCGAGCGCGCAATCGAGGCAGCTGCCGACGATCTCGTTCGATGATGTGATCGGCAGGATGCGATCGCGCGCCTCGCCCGACTCGTGGTGGCGGTACTCGTAGCGGAATTCGCAGGCGAGCTCCTCGACCATCGCGACCAGTTCGCGATGGTCCGGAAACAGATCGACCGCGTGCGGTGCGACCGCGACCTCGGCCGATCCGACCACCCGCGGGTTCGGGCCCGGATCGGTCCAAGCGAAACGCGCGAATGGTCCTGCCGATCCGACGTCAGTAGGACCATCCGTCGCGCTGAGCGCCGATAGGTAGCGCACGTCGACCTGATCGGCAGTCACCGGTATGCGGGGCACGTACCAGTTGAGCGAAGCCATCGGCTCAGGCAGGAATACCCGGTGGATCTGACGCACGCGGTAGCGGTGCAGCGTATCCTGCGCGTGGACGTGGGGCATGAACCAACGCAGGTAGGTCTGCCAACGTCGCTGGAGAAGCGGACAGCGGTCGAGCCTTCCCCAACACAACCAGTTCGCCGCCAAGAACGGATCGATCAGGCCCGAGTCCACCGGCAGGCCTTCCTTCACCCACGAGAGCACGTCGGCGGTCGACACGTCGAGGCGATCGGCGAGATCTTCCGCCGCCATCGGCGGGTGGGGATGCGCGGTTCCCGGGAGGATGGATGCGTCATCGTCGGACATGGAGGTCCACGACGATGGTCGGGGACTCGGCAATGCAATTCGCGGAGTCGGGACCCTGCGCGCCCGGGTCAACGTCCGGGGGCGGGTCCGGTATCTGGCTGCTTCTGCAGGTTCAGGCCGGCATCCTCTGCGGCCTCTTCGTCCTCGTCGACCAGCAGGTGGCCACCACGACGCCACAGGCGGATGCTTTCGATCGAGCCCAGGACAAGACCCCACAGCACATAGCCGGTGGTGGCGACGAACAGGGTGTCGGCGGGGTACGCGACCAGGAGGCTGACGACCAGCAGACCGAGGATCATCTTACGGAAGCTGATGCGGCCCATGAGCGTGTTGCCGACGTGGGGATAACGCACGGTCGAGACCATCAGCAGCGCCGCGAGCACGCTGACGACGATGGTGGCCCAACTGAAGATATCGATGTTCAACAATCCGGAGTATTCCCCGGTCTTGACCAGGCCCCATTCGACCAGCTGGCGATGGTGGCTATGCCAGAAGATGATCCACGCGCACACCACGGCAGCGGCGCCGGGTGAGGGAAGTCCACGGAAGTACGGCGTGGCCTCGTCGCTGTGCTCGACGTTGTAGCGCGCGAGGCGGATCGAGGCCATCACCGGATAGAAGACCGTGATGAACCACAGGAGCCGTTCGCCGTTGTCGAAGACACCCGGCTGTCCGAGGATCAACCGGTGCACCAGGATCGCCGGGGCGACGCCGAAGCTGACCACATCGGACAGGCTGTCGAGTTCGGCTCCGAATGCGCCTTCGGTATGCGTCAGGCGCGCGACCTTGCCATCGAGCATGTCGCAGATCATCGCGACGAACACCATGACGGCGCCGGCGAACAGCCAGGTCATGCGCGTGTCGCCTTCGGCGTGCGCGGCGCAGAGGATCGCGGTGAGACCGCTCGCGAGATTGCCCGCGGTCAGCAGCGTCGGCAGCACCGGGAGGGTCTTGAGCCGACGGATGCGCTGACGCACGGACACGCGTACGTCCTTCCCCGACGGGTCCTTGTGCGGCATATCGCTCACGTCGCGGTCGTGCCCGTGAGACGCACCAGGACGGTCTCACCGCATTTCACCCGATCGCCCACCTTCACCGCCACCGTATGTGGACACGATTCGGGCAGCCACAGTTCGGTCCGGCTGCCGAATTTGATCATGCCGTAGAGCTCGCCGCGCGCGATCCGCTCGCCAACCGCGTGCGTGCAGATGATGCGCCGCGCGATCAAGCCGGACAGCTGACGCACCAGCACGCGCAGCCCAGTGGCTGTCTCCGGGGCGACCTCGATGCCGATGGCGTTGGCCTCGTTCTCGTGGCTGACATCGGGATGGCGCGCATCGAGGAATTTGCCGGGAGTGTACTTGGCGAACGCGATCGTCCCTGCGACCGGCGAGCGATTGACGTGGACGTCGAAGACGGAAAGGAAGATGCCGATGCGCACCGCGCGCCCTTTGAGGAATTCGGGCTCGTCGACCGTGGTGATGTCGCTGACCACACCATCGGCGGGAGCGATCAGGCAGTCGAGCCCGCCTGCGGGCGTGCGCTCTGGATTGCGGAAGAACGCCAGGGTGAACAGCCAGAGGAAGGCGGCGACGGCGAGCCCGATCCAACGCGCCGGACCCGGAGGCAGCAGCGATACCCCCCACGCCAGCACCAGCGTCTCGACCAGCACAGTGGGGATACCCCAGCGGACGAAGGTCATGGCGCTCCCGGTGCGATGGATGCTGGCTGGACCGCCTGAGTGCGGGCCATGCATTCGCGGCAGGCGCTGGCGGTGAGGATGACGGCGCAGGCGATGATGGCGGCGACGATGCTGGAACGCCAGAGCGTGCCGACGACACGATACCAGGCGAGCAGCCAGGCGACGATCAGCACGATCAGCAGCAGGGCGATGCGGCGGGGATCGTGGGCGAATGCCACGGCGCCGATCACCCCGGCGTAGCCGAGCAGGCGGAACATCTTCCCGTTCTGCGGAAGCCGGGCGTAGAAGCTGCCGACATCCACGTGCGACGCATCACGGTAACGCATGGCGGGATTCTGGCTCGGGTGTGGCGAACCGCAACGGCTTCACCACGCCCTGGTACGACGAGCCAACGGCGACATCCCCGCACCCTATCGCGCCACGGTGAAAGAAGTCCGGTGAAATCCCGATCCTCCTACGACGTGAACGGGCCCTGGCCTGGTCAATCGAGCGACAGAGCCAGACGCATACCGCATCCGCGATGCACCCAGCGGACATCGACTTCGCGCTGCGACCAGCAGCCGTAGCGGTCGGCGCGCGCATCGTGGAAATTGCCGCCCATCAACAGCCTGCGCCGGGGGTCGGACGGTGACGCATCGGAGACGAATTCCGACAGGGAGCCCGCCAGATCCATCACCCCATGCACGGTGCGATCGACCGGGAAGGATCCGACCGTCGGATCGGGATGCGCGGCCACCGTCGATGATGAATGACAGTGCCCGAGGTCCGCGCTCATGCCCCAGGGAAACTGCCGACCATCGCCCCCCTGCGCGGCGAGTTGCCATTCGCTCCGGCTCGGCAACCGCCAGGGGTGGCCGTCGCGGCGCGCGAGCCATGATGCGTAGGCTTCGGCATCCTCGTAATCGATGCCCCAGACCGGAGCGTCCACCGCGATCGCGAGACGATTCGAGCGACCAGCGGTCTCGAGAAGGAACTCTCCCCCCTTCGAGCGCAGCACGCCCTTGCGCCGCCACAAGGGATCCGCCGCATCGAATGAGGCGCGCGGAGCGAAGCGCAGACGACCATCGTCGAGCGCTGCATCGTACTGCCGCAGGGTCTCGGGGTCATTGAGGAAGCGCAGGTATTCGCCGCACGTCACTTCGTGGAGCGCGATCGCGTAGGCACGCACGTACTCATGCGGCCGTCCATCCGCGAGGTACACCGTGCCCGCAGGTATGTAGGCGACCCCCACGGGCAGCTGGGGCGGTTTGGGCAATGAGAGATCGCGGCCCCGGCCTCGCTCGAGTCGTACCGCGCAGATGGCCCCCTCGAGATTGGCGATGAGGTACCTCCCATGGGGAACGGTCGCCGACCCACCCGGCGGCACCACGCATCCGTCGCCCGCCACCTGATCGATGCGATCGTCCTGCTCGGCCAGCGGACGAATGCGAATCTGCGCTTCGCCGCGATTTCGGATCGTGGAATCGCCAGCGAGCAGAGCCGCGTTCGATCCGTCGTCGAATGCTCGCGCCTGCGCCTCGGCGGCAGCGGATTCGGCGCGATGGCCAGCGGCTTCGGCTTCGAGCAGCCGGTCGATGAACCAATCGGCCAGCGCGCGCCTCACCGCCACGTGGTCTGGGGCGAGCGCCTGGGCCTGGTGCAGGAGAGCGATCTGCGAGGCCAGGGTCCCCTCGCGCGATTCCTCGAGTTCCTCCAGCGCCCGTTCGGCGCGGTGGAGCCGCGCACGCGTCGACGCCGTGCTCGCCTCGTGCAACTCCACGCGCATGGTCTGGACCGCCGCCTTTCCGATGCGTATGCGCTCATGGAGATCGAGAGCCGAAGCGCCGGACGCAGCCGCTCGAGCGATCAGACCGTCGGCAGCGGCCGCACGTTCGTGCGCAAGCGCCTCGACCACCAGACGTTCACAGCGCGCGAGATCCGGATGCTCTGCTGCGAGGCCACGCGCCTGGTCGAGGTGCGCTTGGGCATCGCGTGCGCGGCCCTCCGCGGCATCGGTCTCGACCCAGCGCAGCAGATCTCCCGCTTCCCGCAACCGCTGAGCTCGGAGCTCCTGCGCAGCCGACTCCTCCTGCCTCGCGATCAGGTGGGCCAATGCGTCGCTGGCTTCGGCGCTGGGCAGGACAGCGAGCGCGCCCTGCAGGGCCGCGATGGCATCGCCGAGTCGGCCCTCCTGTTGTGCCACCGCAGCGCGCTCGCCCAGCTGTGCCGCCTGCGCACGCGTCCGCTCGAGCGCACGGTGCTCGATGCCGCGGACCACGCGTTCCAGACCCACCTGCGCAGTCCGATCGGCTGGAACCAGGTCGACCAGGCGTTCGTACGACCGTCGTGCGCGATCCAGATCGTTCGCCAGTTCCGCCCGCCGCGCATCGTCACGCACGGACGTGATCAGCTGCCGCTGGTGGTGCGAATTGTAGGCCCAGAGCGTGCCCGCCGCAGCCAGGCTCACCAGCAGGGCGATTGCTGCCGACAGCACCGGCTTGCGGTGGTTGCTCAGCCAACGCGCCGAGGTTTCCAGCACTGATTCGCGATAGGCGCTGACCGAGGCCCCGGCGATGAAACCGCTGACATCCGCCGCGAGCGAGCCGGGGTCGGGATACCTCTCGGTCGGTTCGAGGGCCATCGCGCGATGCACGATCGCCACCAGCCGCCGCGGCAGGCGGAGGCAACCGGGTTGGCGATCGATGCGTGTCCAGCGGCCGGACGCGGCCTGTTCGAGCGTCCGCTGTACGTCTCCGCGGATATAGGGAGAACGGCCGGACAACATCTCGTAGAGGATGACGCCGAGGGCGTAGACGTCCGAGCGCCGGTCGACACGGTCGATCTCGCCCCGAGCCTGTTCCGGACTCATGTAGGCGGGCGTTCCGACGGCGTAGCCGACCATCGTCTTCGATGATCCCTGCGATGCGGATTCGGAATCGGATGCGTGTCGAGAAGAACCGCGCGGCGAACGCTCCGTGTCGAGCGAACGCGCAGCGCTGACCTCGGTCCGGCCGAGCACTTTGGCCAGGCCCCAATCGAGGACCAGCACCTCGCCATAGGTGCCGATCATGATGTTGCCGGGCTTGAGGTCGCGATGGATCACGCCGTGGTGATGCGCGAACGCGACGGTCTGGCATACGCGGGTGAACCACTGCAGCAGATCGAAACGCGAGACCGTACCACGCGCGAGTATGTCGGCGAGGCTGTCGCCGGCGATGCGCTTCATGGTATAAAACACCGAGCCGTCTGGCAGCGCGCCGAAATCGTGCACCGGGACGATGCCCGGGTGCTCGAGCTGGGCGGTGATCTGTGCTTCGTGAACAAATCGGCTGAGGCCGTCAGCGCTCCCATTCTCCGGGCGCAGAGTCTTGAGTGCGACGTCCCGGCGGAAATCCCGGTCGCCCACCGAGAACACCACGCCTTGCGAACCGGCTCCGAGCCGGCCGAGCACGGTGAACCGCGGTTCACCCGCGCGTGTCGATGAAACACGCCACGCAGCGAGCGCCGCCGGAAAGCTGGCAAATTCCGGCGGAAGGTGCTCGTCCAGCGAGCCTCGATCGACGGCAGCGGCCTGGTCGGGGTCGGCGACGAGCGTCGACGCGAGCGCCGGCGAGGGATCCTTGACGTCCATCTGGGCTAGCGGGCGAGGTCGGTTATCAATGCGCTGACGGGATCGAGCGGCACCGAGCCCAATTGCGCGCGGTCGACCCACTCCATGCCAGCAGGTGCTGGGCAATCGTCAGCGACGTACATGCGGTAGATCATCAGGAACACGCCGCGGCACTCGGGCAGGGCGTCCTCGTTGCAGAACCCGCTCAGCTCGATGCGACCACCACCGTGGCCAAGCAGCTGGCGTGCTGCCGCGAGCGCGAAATTCTTCAAAGCGCCGAGCCCGGCGCCCATCTGCCCTGCCTCGGGCGGCACGGGCGTAGCGTGCAACATCACTCCGGCCTCGCTGACCAGCGCCTGCTTCGCAGTCAGGATGACGACTCCGACGCGCACCTCCTTGGCATCGAAGTTCCCCGCCAGTACCGATGGCGCGGCATACCAGGACTCCTCGGCGACGGATTCAAGCACCGCCATGTCCATCGGGGGCACGAAGCCGTGGATGCGGAACAACTCGCGTCTCGGCATCGCCAGGACCAATGCCTCGGTATCGGATTCGGGATCCATGGGCTGACTGTGGCGTCGAGGGAGCCGGATTCCAGCGTGGGAATGGGAAGGCGGTTGGTGGCGGGTCACGAGTCACATTCATCATCCACCATCCACCATCCACCATCCTCGCATCAAAACGAACCGTCCCAGGTGTCGAGGAAGCGCACCTTCTCGGCCTCGATCATGCCCTGCCAGAGCTCGTCGCAGTCGCCTTCCATATAGCGATCGAGGCTGTAGCTGGTGAGGTTGATGCGGTGGTCGGTGATGCGATTCTGCGGAAAGTTATAGGTGCGGATGCGGTCGGAGCGGTCTCCGCTGCCGACCTGCTCCTTGCGCATCGCAGCGCGTTCGGCCGCCAGTCGCTGGCGCTCCGCCTCGTAGAGCCGCGCGCGCAGCCACTTCATCGCCTTGTCCTTGTTGGCGAGCTGGCTGCGCTCATCAGAGCAATGGACCATGACTCCGGTGGGCTTGTGGACGATACGCACAGCGGATTCGGTCTTGTTGACATTCTGACCGCCGGCGCCGCCGGCGCGCATGGTGGTGATCTCGAGGTCGTCGGGCCGGATCGTCACATCCGCTTCTTCGGCCTCGGGCATCACTGCGACCGTCGCGGCCGAGGTGTGGATGCGGCCCTGGGCCTCGGTCTCGGGGACGCGCTGCACGCGATGGCCACCGCTCTCGTAGCGCAGCAGCGCATAGGCACCGATGCCCTTGGCGATGAAGATAGCCTCCTTGAAGCCACCCTTCTCGCCTTCCTGGAGGTTCAACGGCTCGAGCTTCAGCCCACGGCGCTGCGCCCAGAGGATGTACATGCGCGCGAGATCCCCGGCGAACAACGATGCCTCGTCTCCACCCGTGCCGGCGCGGATCTCGAGGATGGCGTCGCGTGCACCGGCGCTGTCCGAGGACACCAACAACGCCTTGAGCTCTTCGACGGTGCGTTCCACGAGCGCGGTATTGTGCGCGACCTCCTCCTTCGCCATCTCGCGCATATCCGGATCGGCCAACAGGCCGCGTGCCGCCTCGGCGTCCGACCGCGCCTTCTGCAGTCGCTCGAAAGGCTGCATCAGACGCGCCAGCCTGGCATGATCACGCAGCACCTGCTGATACCGCGACGACGCGATCACGTCCGGATCGCTCATCTGCGCGGTCAATTGGTGGAATCGCCCCTGGAGGGCGGTCAGGCTTTCAATCAGATCGGGCATTTGGTAACCTGGCTGCGGACAGTGTCGGCCTCCTCTCGACCCTGCAGCGGTCGGCGAGAAGGTACATGACCAGAATGCAGCGAGACCTCATGAGGAGAATCCGGCGAGACGCAAAAACCCGCTGGCGGATGCCAGCGGGTCTCGCGAACGGTTCTGATGTCCGAGCTAATTCGTCGGCGGAGCGGTCGGCGGAGCTGCCGGCTTCTTCTTGAGCAGATCGGTGACGCCCCCGACCTTGCCGTACTTGTTGCCGAACTTCTCGACGCGGCCGGCGGTATCCATGATGCGCTGCGTGCCCGTGAAAAACGGGTGGCTGGCGCTGGACACGTCGACCTTGACCAAGGGGTATTCCTTGCCGTCGAGCTTGACCGAGTTGTCGGCCTTCACGGTGCTGAGCACGCGGTACTGGGCGCCCGAGACGGTGTCTTGGAAGATCACCTCGCGGATAGCGGGATGGATGTCTGCTTTCATGTTATGCCTTCACCGATTTTTTGCCGGCTGCTTCTGCCTTGTGTGAGTGATCCCGATCCTTCTTAGATCCCTTGCCGTCTTCCTTGGAATCCTTGGCGCCGTCCTTCTGGCCTTTGGGATCCTTACCGCCCTTCGACTTCTCGCCGCGCTCGTGCTTGTCGCCCTTGTCCGCTTTGTCTCCCTTATCGGCCTTGTCACCCTTGGCGGAGGGTTCCTTGTCGCCCTTCTCGGATTTGTCGCCCTTTTCGGCCTTCTCAGCCTTATCCTTGGCTTTTTCCTGGGCTGAGGCGGCCATCGCCTCATCGAGCGTCGGAGCATTGGGATCGGAATTGACGATCTCGAGCTTGATGGTCACCGGCACGTTCTTGTGCAGGCGGATCTCGACGCTGTAGGAGCCCAGCTTGCGCAGCTTGTCGTGCAGATGGACCTGCTTGGTGTCGACCTCGATGCCGCTCTTGGCGAGGGCCGCGACGATCTCCTTGATGCCGATCGAACCGAAGAGCTCGGCGCCATGGGCAACGCGCGCAGCGATCTGGATCGACATGCCTTCCATGCTCTTTCTGAGAGCGATGGCCTTGTGCTCGCGTTCGCCCTCGGACTTTGCGGCCTTCTCACGCAGCACTTCGATCTGCCGCTTCGCCGCATCGCCGGCAGCGATCGCCATGCCGTAGGGGAAGAGGTAGTTGCGGGCGTATCCCGGAGACACACGGACGATGTCGCCCATGTTTCCGAGCTTCAGAACGTCTTTGACGAGCAGGACTTCCTTGCGCTTTGCCATGGTCGTTCCTTACTCGCCCACGTAGGGCAGCAGGGCAAGGTAACGAGCGCGCTTGACTGCCTGCGTCACTTGACGCTGGTAGAAGGCGGTAGTGCCATTGCGTTTGCGTTGTGCGATCTTGCCCTGCGACGATACGTATCGCGACAGGATGTTCAGGTCGCGATAGTCGACCTCGAATGTGCCGTCCTTCTCGAACCGGCAGGATTTTGGTGCTTCGACGCGCTTCGCACGCTTCACGCGCTTCTTGCGGCCGAACTTGCCGCCGAATCCGCTGCTTTTCATGATGATCTCGCTCTACGTTTGTGTGGTTATAAGGTTGGTCTAGAACGGCGGCTCATCGTCCGCCGGGGGCTGCCCTGCCGCAGCAGCGGCTGGCTTGGCCGTGGCGCCCGTCGCTTCCTCGGCTGGTCGATCGCCGGCCTCGGCTCCGCGTTCGCCAGCGTCGCCTCCGCGTTCGCCGCCGCGTTCGCCGCCGCGATTGGAGTCCAGGAATTGGACGTTGTCGGCGACGACCTTCAGCTTCGTGCGCTTCTGCCCGTCCTTCTTGTCTTCCCAGCTATCGAGCTTGAGACGACCTTCGACGTAGCAGGCCCTGCCCTTGGTCAGGTATTGGCCGATGAGCTCGGCCGTGCGGCCCCACGCTTCGACGTCGACGAACGTCGTCTCTTCCTTGAGGGTGCCGTCGTTCGCCTTGTATTTGCGGTTCACGGCCAGCCCGAAATCGGCTACCGCCCGCTCATTTGCGAAGAAGCGCACCTGAGGGTCGCGGGTGAGATTCCCCGCGAGCGTCACTTTGTTGAGGGACAGTGACATCGATCAATACTCGGGGACTGGCGGATTCGCTGCGGCTGCGGCGGCTGCCTCGGCCTGCTTGGCGCGCTGGGCCTTGATCAACTCGAGCTCTTTGCCCGGACGAGCGACGATGAGCTGACGCAGGATCGTCTCGCCCAGCTGGGCGCGGCGCTCGATCTTGTCGATGGCGGTGGGCTCGGCGCTGAAATACGCGTTGAAGTACAGGGCGCTGGTTTCACCGGCGATCGGATAGGCGAGCTGACGCTCTTCCCACTTTTCGAGCTCGATGAAGCTCGCGCCTTCGGTTTCGTAAGTCTGGCGGACGGCGGCGAGGACGCCGTCGTAATCGGCGCGCGCTGCGGCGGCCTTCACCAGGATGGTCGCTTCGTACGTACGGGTCTTCAGACCGGACTTCTGGTCGGTCATGGATGCTCCTAGGGTTCATGGACCGCTCGCCGATGAAGGCGCGCGGGAGGCCGGGTAGCGTTGGCCCCGAACGTGCGGCTAAAGCCGCGGTGCCGTTATTTGACGACGGCGGAGGGAGGTGCTGCTGACTTGGGTGCCGAAGACTTTGGCTTCGCGGAGGCAGACTTGGTCGCAGCCGGTTTGCCGGCGGCGATCGCCTTGGCGATGCGCGACTTGGTGCGAGAAGCGCTGTTGCGATGGATGGTGTTGGTGCTCGCGGCCTGGTCCAGGCGCTGAGTGAGCTCGCGGTACAGCGTTTCGGCCTCCTGCTTCTGGCCGTCGTTGACGGCGCGCAGGATGCGCTTGCGGATGGTCTTGACCTCGGTCAGACGATCCTTGTTGCGGATGCGGCGTTCTTCGCTCTGGCGGAGGCGCTTCTTGGCGCTCTGGGTATGGGGCATCTGGTCTTCTTCTGTCGTTTTTCTAAGCGGGTTGCTGGCGTGTTATTGCGCCGGGGGAGCCTCGTCGCCTCGGAGCCGACTCAAGCGAGTGGCGGCATCCTTGTAGCCGAGGTCGAGCGCGACAAGGCGCTCGTAGTTTTTGATCGCGTCGTCTTTCTTCTTCTGGTCCTCGTACACGCGCGCCAGAGCGTAGCGCACTTCCTTGGCCTCGTCCGATTGCTCGTCATCGACCAGAGTGAGGTAGGAATCATACTGTTTTGACGCAAGGTCAAGTAAATTCTTCTTAGCAAAGCAGTAACCGAGATACCGGTGGCTTCCGCGACGCAGCCTCGGGTCGTTCACGGTGCGCTGGAACTCACCCGCAGCGAGGTCGATGCTGCCCGCCTGCAGCAGACGCAGACCCAGGTTGTAACGGTGGCTCATGTCCGTCGGCTGGCGCTCGACCCGCTTGCGATATTCCTCGGTCTCGACCATCAGCAGTTCCTTGGTCGCGGCCGACGCGTCCTGACCCGCCGCCTTCATCGCAGCTATGCGCCCCTTCGCTTCTTCCATGCGCAGATCGCCCAGCTTCATGGTGATGGTGAAGTCGTGCTCATCGAGGGTCTGGCCCTTCTCGTACGCCGCCTTCGCTTCGGCCATCTGGTTGATGCGCCGATGGATGTCACCCTTCTTCATCCACAGGTTCTTGTCGGTCTGGTTCTGGACGAGGTCCTCCTCGACGAACTTCAGGACCTCCATCGCGTCTGCCGGCGTGCGGATCATGCGGTTCATGATTTCGGCGCGACGGGCCTTGTCGTCGCTTGCGAGCTGGGAGCGGTAGTCCCCGGTCGTGCCCGCTTGATCGCGCTTTTCCATCGAGCGCATGGCCTCCCAATTCTTGACCTGCTTGCCCGCTTCCGGGTGGTTGGGCATGGCCTTCTCGAGTTCGGCCATGGTCTTCAGGGCCTTGTCGAGCCAGGCGCGATCCTTGGTCTCCTTGAATTTCTCGAAGTACAGGAACGCCAGATTCCACAGCACCTTGTCGTTGAACATGCCGGAGGCGCGCATTTCCTCGTAATAGTATTGCGCGACCTCGGCCATCGGCTTGGTGCCGCTCTGACTGAGCTTCAGGGCCGCATCGCCGACCTCGACGATGATCTTGTTGTCGGGATGCGCTGCAATCTTCTTGAATGCCGACACGAAGACCTTGTGCGGATCCTTGCTGAAGCCGAAACCCATGGTGGGCATCATGCTCTTCTTGCCGGATTCCTTCGCCTTGCGACGCGCGGCATCGAGATTGATCTTATGGATATCGATGTTGGCGGGATCGACGTCGACGCATTCTGAGCACACTTCGATGACCAGATCGTAATTGCGGCGCTCGAGGGCCTGTTTCGCGCGGGCGATGTGCTTCGTGAGATCAGGCATGGTCGTCCTTGAAAACAATAGTCGGTCAGAAGCGACGTAAAAGAGCGTCCGGCAGTGTCGAAAAGACCTGAAAGCGATTGCGTGAGGGTCAGAGAGCTTAAGATGCCGGTCTGCAGCTCAAGACCCCACTCACGACGCCGGCCAGCCATGACGGTTACTGCATCATCACCCTACCCGTTGCGCCCAGAGCTGGTGCACTACCCGCACCCGATCCTACGCAGGCGCGCTTCTGCGGTGACGGTCTTCGACGATGCGCTGCGCGCCTTCTGTCGAGAGATGTTCCTCGTCATGGAACTCCATCAGGGCGTCGGCTTGGCCGCACCGCAAGTCGCTGTGGGCAAGCGCATCTTCGTTACCGACCATCTGCGTCGGCGCGACGACCCATCGCCCAAGGACCGTCGCGTCTGGATCAATCCACGCATCGAACGTCCGGAAGGCCTGACCACCTACGAGGAGGGATGCCTGAGTTTCCCTGGGGTCTACGCCAAGGTGCAGCGGCACAACCGCTTCACTTTCGTTGCGCAGGACGAATGGGGAGTCGAACGGAAACTGGATCTCGATGTCGATTCGGGCGAGTTCCTGGGGATCGTGGTCCAGCACGAACTCGACCATCTCGACGGCAAGGTCTTCGTCGAATTGCTGACCGTCGCGCAGTTGACCCTGGTGCGCAAGCGGCTCCGCGAACTCGAAGTCGATTACAAGAAGTCGACCGGCAACATCGGCGCGGTGCTGCGTAAATGAATGGACGATCGGCTTCCCAGGGCTCAAGGATGTTGCCCCAGCGACGTCGGACGCCGGGCCACGGACGTCGGACGTTCACGCATGGCCGATAATCCTTTCGGCTTCGCCCTTCCCGAGGACCGCGACCGGCTCATCGATCTCGGCAAGCTCGCGGGCGGGCTGGTCCACGAATTGAAGAATCCGCTGGGCGTCATCCTGCTGAACGCCGAGCTGCTCTTGAATCAGAGCGCGCAGATCGCCCCGGTCGGGTCCGAGCGTGAACGCTTGGAGAAGCGGCTGAAGCGCATCGTGGACAGCGGACGGAATCTCAGCGCGATCGTCGAGTCCTTTCTCAGCTTCGCTCGTCCGGAGCGGCCGGATCCGGATGCGGTCGACGTCAATGCGCTGCTCGCGGATCTGATCGATGAGCAATCGGACGCGGCCGAGCGGCTGAAGGTCA
Source organism: Planctomycetota bacterium (assembly GCA_013696105.1). Taxonomy (GTDB): domain Bacteria; phylum Planctomycetota; class UBA11346; order UBA11346; family UBA11346; genus JACCZE01. The sequence continues at coordinate 21,199 of JACCZE010000186.1, forward strand.
CCGTCTCGTTCCATCCGGACGATCAGCTCGCCCTGATGCCCGCCGATCGCCAGCATCTGCGCTCGATCTTCCTGAACGTCATCAAGAACGCGATGGAGGCGCTGAACGACCGCCCCCGTGATCGACGCCTGGTGATCGTCACCCGCAGTGGCAAGGAGCAGGTCCGCGTGATGATAGCGAACAACGGTCCGCCATTGCCCGAGAAGGTCGCCGCCAATCTCTTCGAGCCGTTCCGCAGCTCGAAGGAGGGCGGTACCGGCCTTGGCCTGGCAATCGTTCACCGCCTGGTGGAGATGCACCACGGCACCGTGACCGTCAGCTCCGATCCCGATCAGGGCGTCAGCTTCACCTTCGAATTCCCCACCTCGCTCGGACCGGCGCGGCCGCGCGCCGAACTGCCGATTCCCGAAGCCGAAGCGGTGGTGCGCGACGAAGAGGAACGTCCGACGTCCGACGTCCGACGTCCGACGGCGGAC
>JACCZE010000197.1 GCA_013696105.1 Planctomycetota bacterium
TTTCGGCGCATCGGACACGCGAAACTCCAGACGATCGGCGACCGCGATGCCGCCTCGTTCGAGGCACGCGGCGAGCACGTACTCGCCCGCATCCAATCCCGCACTGATCGTCTCTCGCAAGACCGGCACCGCCAACGGGCGCCGATTCGGATCGCCCTCGGGAACGGTGACGGTGACGCTGCGTTCCCACACCGTGCCGCGCCCCTGTGCGAAGATGCGCACGCGCACCGGATGGTCGCCTGGCAGCAGGGTCGACTCGTCGGCGAGCACCGCCTCGATGGTGAGCGGTCGACCGGCATACGCGTGACGCGGATGCGCGAACAGACACCAGCGCAGCGGCGCCCATCCGTCCTGCAGCATCTCCATGGCTCCGGGTTTCCACCGCCGCCAGAACGTCCACGGCCCCTCGCCCGTCAGCCCGTGATCGAGCGTACCGGTGAGGTTGTAGCCGCAGATCTGCGGATTGGCGCGGATCAAGTCGAAGCCGCTGCGGCGCTGGGCCACCATCTGCCGCGCGCTGTCGCGTAGGAAATCCTCGGGAAAGGGATAGGCGACGTCGAGATCCCAACTGGTCCAATCGCTCTCGAAGCGCGTCAGCATCCCTTGGATCGCCACCCGATCCGGTATGCGTTCGCTGTCTGCGAAGCGGTCGTAGCCGCGAAAGCCCTCGGCGACGTCGAAGAGGCTGCCGATGCCGAATTCGGACAGGAACACCGGTCTGGTCCCCGCACCGAATCCCCGCACCAGCTGCGCGGTGGCATCGTCGAGCGGCACCCGCGGATACAGGTGCGCATCCCCCGCTCCCGGCACATAGGCGAGGGCATCGCCCCACTGCGGAGTCACCACGCGATCGACCGCTCCCGGCCCATCCTCGCCCCACACCGCCTGCCAGGTGTCGGTGCCGGGATTGGACGCGGAGCCGATCGAGAGGCGTCCATCCCAACGACCGCTGCCGAGCAGCACCAGACGTGTGGGATCGAGGCTGCGCAGCAGCGCAAGCGAGGCGACCGCATGGTCGAACACCGCTCCGGTGCGGGTCTCGTTCAAGAGTCCCCAGATCACCAGGCTCGGGTGATTGCGGTCGCGCGCGACCATCTCGCGCAGGGACAGGTCGAAGCGCCGCGCCATGTGCGGCGAGTCCTCGAGGAACCACGACGCCAGATTCTCTTCGTAGACCATCAGCCCGATCTCGTCGCAGTAGTCGAGCTGCTCGGGATACGGCATGCCGGCGATGAAGCGGATGGCGTTATAACCAGAGGCCTTCGCCATCAGCAGATCGCGGCGCACGAGATCCGGATCGACCGGCGCCACCTGCGCCAAGGGGAAATGATTGCCGGTGTGCGACGAGCGGAAGAAGACGCGCTTGCCATTGAGATGGACGAAACCATCGACGAGGCGGAAATCCCGGAAGCCCGTACGGACGTTCGCATCGTGACGACCCATCGGCGAATCGAGTTCGACCCAGACGCGGTACAGGTAGGGATCCTCGAGCTGCCACAGGCGATGCTGGGGAACGACGACCTCCATCACGTGCGCGCTGGTTCCCCGCTGCGCTGCGATGCGGGTCTCTGCCTGCACCACCGCGCTCCCCTCGGCCGCGGGGGCCACGGTGAGGAGGACGTGCGCATCGCAGGCGTCGTCCCCATCGTTGACGACCGAAATCGTCGCCCTGATGCCGCCGGTGGCCGGATCGGCGCGCACCCATACATCGGCGACTCGCACCGCTGGGACGATGGCGAGCTCGACGGGGAGGATGATGCCGCCGTAGTTGTAGCCATGGGTCGAGTGATAGGTCGTGCCATCGGTCTTGCAGCGGTGCGGCGTCTCGCGCAGGCGCGCCTCGTCGATCATCTGGGCGGTCGGATTCAGGACCCGCACCGCGAGCAGATTCGACCCATTGGCCTTGAGCGCCGCGGTGGCGTCGAGTGCGAACGGCGTTTCGCCGCCCTCGTGCATGCCGAGGTAGGCCCCGTTGAGCCACACCTGCGCGATGTAGTCGACCAATCCGAAACGCAGCAGGACGCGTTCGCGCGCATGGTGTACAGCCGCGCAGGCGAACCGGTGGTAGTACCAGAAGACGCCGTGCTGGTCCGGCAATGCCTGCTGGATGATGCCTGGCACCGGAACCGGCACCGCGTCCGCCCGTTCATCGGCGAACCAGGCGGCGTCGCGACCGCGGTTCTCGGGATCCGGGGCGATCGTCCAACGGCCCGACAGCACCTGTACAGCCGGGGCGCGGCGCGCCTGATCGATGGCCATGGACGCCGTTGTCCACCGCGGCCCGGCCGGCGGAACCGCCGATCCCGATGGTGGGGTCGCCGAGGCCACCGCGGAACCGCCATCGCCAGAGGCAGTGCCCGAACCTCCATGTCCTTGCATGCTGTGCGGGGAGGTGCGATCAGGTGCCATGGCGGTCCGTCCTCGAGGATTTGTGCGGTGGAGTCCGCCATTACATACGGTACCTTCGCAGCAGACACCATGGGCTACGGTACCGTCTCTTTGGCTTTTCGTCCTGGGTCGGGCGCATGAACCCGACCACGGCGCTCTCGCTTCCGTCCCTGATCGAGGAGTCCCTGCGCCTCGAATACGTCGAAGGCGCGGTATCCCTCGTGGCACCGGGATATTCCACCGGCTGGCGGTCGCTGCCCTTCACCGTGGTGGCCCAGTGGCGACGCGGCCCGGTCCGCTTGGAACTGTTGGGCGAAGCGGCCAGCACCGTCGATGATGCCTGCCTGCTCGTCATCCCCGCCACGGTACGCCACTGCGTGACGACCCTCGCAGCACGCGGAGCCGAGTGCCGATGGGCGCATGTGCACGCGTCGGTGCTGGGCGCCCACGATCTGGTGGCCCTGCTCGCCCTGCCCATGGTGCATCCCAGATCCGTCGGGGAGGACATCGGCCGGACCTGCGCGGACATCAGCGCGCTGCCCGCTCCGGGGAGCGATGTGGTCGCGATCACGCAGCGCAAGGCCGCCCATCTGCGCCTGCTCGCTCAGGTGGTCGCGCTGGCGCCTGAAGGCGGACGCGCGCGCGAGGCGTTGCAGCGCAGCGAGCGCCTGCTGCCGGCGCTGCAGCATATGCGCGAACACTCGGCGGAACCGATCACCCGCGACCAGCTGGCGACCCTCACCGGCTTATCGCCCAGCCGCTTCCATTGGGTCTTCAGCGACGTCATGGGCATCGCTCCGGTCGGCTATCTGCGACGGTTACGCATGCAGCAGGCCCAACAGCTGCTGGTCGCGACCGACCTGCCGGTCGGTCGCATCGGTGAACGGGTCGGCTACCCCGACC
>JACCZE010000279.1 GCA_013696105.1 Planctomycetota bacterium
ACCAGCCCCTCCTCGGCGGTGCCGTCGGGCAGGTAGAAGATCGGAAAAATGCCCGCGCGCGTGAGACGCCCGGGTGCGGTCAAGAAACCGGTCATGCGCCGCAGTGCGTCCATCCAATACTCGCGCACGGGAAGGCCGCGAGCGCGCAAAAGCAGGATACATTCCGCCAAATCGGCCAACGTTTCGCCAAGCATGCGGCTGCTGATGCGTACCTCGTGCAGGTCCTCGGAGGCGCGCCAGCCACCCCCCTCGGGCTGATGCCGGCGTTTGGCGTCATGCCAGGTCTCGTCGGACCAGTGGTAATACAGGTAGGGCAATCCGGCGATGCCAGAGACCTGCGGCGCGGTTGCGATGCTGTCCATCACCGCGAACGCGCGGTCGAGCCATCGGCGGTCGCCGCTGCGTAGGCCGAGATGGATGGAGCACCACGCCAATCGCAGCGACTGTCCAGTCCACCCGAACAGGAATCCCGGGTGGGCGCCGTAGACATTTCCTTCTTCGCGCGTATCGGGAATCCACGCGAAGCCGCCGATGTCGGCGCGTTCGCGCCAGCGCGATTCCAGAGCCGTGCCCTTGAGCGCGATGACGCGTTGGAGCGACAGTACCGGCTTCGTCGCCGGCTTCAGCTCCTGCCAGCCCAGGTGGACGAGCCTGCGGAACCCGCGTCCTTCGGCTTCGCATCGGTGCAGCTCGATGAACAACGTCTTCTCGAGGATGTCTCCGGCAGCGATCGGCAGGTAGCCACCTCCGGGATAAGGGGCGGTCGTGCGCTGATTGGTGTAGATGAGATCCTTGTCGCCATTGAAGGCGACCACGCCGCTGAGCGAGACCAGATCGAGGTGATCTCCGCGATGGATACCACCGATGGTCCAGGAGTGATCCGGTTGCGCGCTGGCGAGCGCGATCGTCGATGGTTCGCTCAGCAGCGTCAGCGCGTAGGTTTTCCGATCGTCCGCGCGCCACTCGACGTTGATGCCTGGGATCGGCAGGCGGTGCTCCTCGACGATCAGAGCCTGTCCCGCACGCTTGGGCAGATGCGCGACGAGCATGGTCGGATCAGCGGCCGGATTGTCGTTGTAGAGGACGTGCGGCAGAGTGATCTTTTCATGCGTCCCCCTGCCGCCGCTGATGCGCGTGCCCAACGCCCATGCGCCGCTCGCAGGATCCACTCGCCGCCACCGTCGCCGCAGGCGCACCCGGCCATGAGCGATGCTGAGCGTGTCGCTGACACGGAATCCAGAGATCGATGCGACGATCGTGATGCGGGTGGAGCTGCTGCTGATCCTGACCGGACCCTGCAGTTCGCCGTCAACCAACGACCAGGGGCGGCCACGCGAGAACACGGTGAGTTCGGTGTAGCGCAGCGACACGCCGCTGTGGGGGCGCGACGCGAGCACGAACGAGATCAGGGGATCCGTGCTGCCCTCGTCGATGGTCACGACCAGGGGCGGGGAGGAGAGTCGATGGACGCGCCGGCGCGTCCGCGCGCGGACGGTCATCGTCGGTCCCGACGGTGTTGGGTATCGAGCGACAGGTACTTCAACCCGGTATCGCAGGCGACCGTCACGATCACGCTGCCACGCGGGGCCTTCGCCGCGAGAGCGAGCGCGCAGGCCACGTTCGCGCCGGTGGAGATGCCGGCCATGATCCCCTCCTCGCGGGCGAGATCGCGCATCGTGCGCAGCGCTACGCGATCGCTCACCGGCCAGGTTGCGTCGACCACCGAGGGGTCGTAGATCGCCGGGGTCATGGCGTAGCCGCCGCCCTGGACCACGTGCGAGGTCGAGACCACGCGCTTGCCGGCGAGCGTCTGCGCCTGTTTCGGCTCGACGACGACGATGCGGATGCGGGGGTTTCGCCGCTTGAGCGCGCGACCGACGCCACTGATGGTGCCGGCGGTGCCGGCGAATGAGCAGAAATGGCTGACCGCGCCGGCGGTCTGCTCCCAGATCTCGCGCCCGGTGCCACGCTCGTGGGCGCGGACGCAGGCGGGATTGTTGAACTGATCGGGGAGGAAGGCCCGGCGCTTCTGCACCTGCCGCGCGGTCTCCGCTTCGACCAATTCCAGATCCTCGCGCGACACCTGGCCGTCGGTGCCTCCGCGCGCCTGCGGCACCAGCACCACGGTGCCGCCGAAGGCCTCGATCATGCGCCGGCGTTCCGGGGTGTTGCCGGCGCTCATGACCGCGACGAAGCGGTAGCCTTTGACCGCGCACGCCCAAGCCAGGCCGGCGCCCATGTTGCCGCTGGTCTTCTCGACCACCCACTGACCGCGCTTGAGGATGCCCGCGGCCTCGGCCTCCTCCAGGCACGCGAGCGCCGGGCGATCCTTGATGCTGCCGCCGGGCGAGAAGTATTCGAGCTTGATCGCCACGCGGCCCGGCAACCCCGATGCCAGGCGGTCGAGCGCGACCAGCGGCGTGTCGCCGACCGCGGCGCCGACGTGCGGCAGGATGCGCGCTCGGCGCGAATTCATGGCGCGAAGATGCTGGTCGGCAGGTACGCGCCGACGATCCAGTTCGGCGCGTCGACGATCTCGTTGATCTTGAGGTCGGCGGCGACGCTGCAGAGCATGTACGCGTCCGTGCGGCTGAGTCCGTAGGTGCGCTGCAGGTGGACGATCATCGCGCGGATCGCCGTGCGCGACGACGCCATCAGGTCCGGGCCGTGGCCGGTGGTCGCATAATACGGCGCGGTGTTGGTGCGCGACGCGAGCGGGCCGGCGGTGCGGAACTGCAGCTCGGGGATGGCGAGGTCCTTGCGCACGGTCAGCCGTACGGTGATGCGCATCGGCGTCTCGATCGCGGTGCCGCAGACCTCGCCGTCGCCCTGGGCGGCGTGACCATCGCCCATCGAGAACAGCGCCCCCGGCGCGAACACCGGCAGGTACACCGTCGAACCCACGGTCAGATGGCGGGTGTCGATGTTGCCGCCGTGCGGACCCGGCGGGATGGTCGAGGTCGCCCCCTCCCACGGCGGCGCGACGCCGATCTCGCCGCAGAACGGCTCGAGCGGGATGACGATGCCATCGGCGAAGCGCGCGAAGCCGCCCTCCAAGCGCCATATCTTCAGGGTGGCGTCGGCCTCGGGGAAATCCTCGGCGAGCAGGCCGAAACCGGGGATGATCGCCGTCCAGCCCCAGTCCGCGGTGGTCAGCTCGAGCACGTCGATCTGCAGGGTGTCGCCCGGCATCGCTCCGCGCACGAACACCGGACCCTGGACCGGATCGCACAAGGTCAGCTTCATCGCCCGCAGGTCAGCGAGGGTCGAGCCCGGGCCGAGCTGGCCGCCGGAGGCGTCGACCGCGTCGATGGTCACGACCTCGCCGGAATCGATGGTCACCACCGGTGGGATCGAACGGTCCCACGCCAGGTGGCACTGGTCGCGCGCGACGTGATGGATCGTGCGGATGGGCGCGGCCACTGGTTCAGGCTCCGCCGGCGAGCGCCACCTGGATGATGCGCGTGCCGCCGGTCGGCGCGGCCCCGCCCTTCGCCTGCAGCGCGACGGTCAAGCCGCCCTGGCGGACGACGAAGCCCTCGCCAACAGCCTCGATCGTCGGTGCCGGTTCGGCGGGCGCATCGACGTCGGCGGGCACCAGCAGGGTCACGAAGCGTACGCGCGCGCCGTGGCCGGCGGCCGGACTGACCTCGACCCGCCACGAGCCGGGCACCTGCGGTCCCTTCGCGCCCGAAAACCAGTCCTTCTCGTTGTTGAGCGGGAAGTTCTGGTCGCCGACCAGGAACTCCTTCCCCGGTCCGCCGATGGTCTGGATGCGCGCGGCCTGCGGCGCCAGCACATGGGCCGTGAGCCGACCGCCTTTCTGCCGTACCGAGATGCGGCTGCCCGCGACCGTGGGTTCATCGACCGTGTGCAGCAGCCAGCGCGGAGTCAGACCATCGCGCGAGACCTCGACATCGTCGACCACCACCAGCGACACTGCGCCAGCGTGCGGCCAGTCGAGCACGAACACCACGTGGCGCAGGAAGCGCACCAGCTTCGACGCGCTGTAGCAGTTCGAGGCGTCGCCGCAGACGTAGCTCCAACCGTCCCCCTCCTGGTACGCAGCGATCTCGCCGTCGCGGTACGCTTCGGACTCGAGGTGCTCGAGTGTGCGCGGGGACCAGACCGGCTCGTTGATGAAGCGCTGGCCGCCGTCGTTGGCGAAGGTCTTGCCGCGGCTGACCATCTGCTCGGCGGGATCGTGGACGACGATGGTGTTGTGGGCGATGGTGCGGATGTAGTAATTGTACCAGTGCGGCGTCTCGTAACCGTCGTAGCAACCGGAGTCGATCGCCTGGTCACCCTTGTGGAAGATGGTGATCTGGTTCTGGTCGCGGTGGCAGTGGTTGTGCAGGTAGATCGGCGAGCACTTGAAGGCCGCGAGGGTGCCGTCGCCCCAATCGCGCGCGATGGCGATGCCCATCTGCGTGAACAGCTTGGTGCGCGGCAGCGACTCGGGCTTTTTCGGGACCACAGGATTCTCGCGGTCGTGGAAGAAGAACATCTCGGGCTCCGAGCCGGAGATGGTGAAGCGGTTGACCCACCATTGGGCGAGCGGATCGCGGTAGCGCTGCGCGGCGGCCGCGAACGGGCGGAAGTACGCCGCATTGCCGAACACCGGCATGCCGCAGAAGTAGTCGCCGTAGCGGATGAAGGTGTCGTCCGAGCGCAGGGCGTAGGTCCACCAGGTGGTGAGGTTCCTGAACCAGGGATTCGCGGCGTACCAGTCGACCCCGGTCGCGGCCTGCAGCAGGTGGAAGCAGGTGGCGATCTCGGGAATGTAGGCAGCGGTGTAGGAGTAGCTCTGCTGGAAGCACTCGTGCTCGAGGAAGTAACGGTAGCACGCCAGCATCTTGTCGAAGCGGTCGATGACGTCCGCGAGCAGGGCGCGCGCGCCGAAGTGCTCGTCGCCGATGGCGATGCACGCCTCCAGCAGGTGCGGCACCATGTTCACTTCGTGGCCCGCGACATAGTTGTCCGGGAACATCTCGTGATTGGCGTAGAGCGCGTGGCCGTGGGCGATCGCGCCGTGCGCCATGCGCTCGAGCAGCATCGGCGAGAACGCGTCGTGGCACCAGTCGTATGCGCAGCCGAGGGCGCGGATGCGGCGCTGCGCCTCGAAGTAGCCGCCGCTGACATCGCGATCGAGCACCGTCTCGATCGCGGTGGCGCAGGCGGAGGCGTGCGCCTTGTCCTGGGTCAGCAGGTACAGGAACGCCAGCCGCCATGCGTCGTGCGCGCAGTCGCTCTTGGGGTCGGCGTCCTTGCCGCCATTGGCGGCCAATGACAGCAGCGCGCCCATCTCGGCCCGGTGGGTGTTCTGCGCCATCATGCGCAGGCGTGGCAGGTCGGCCGGGCGCACCATCACGCGCGGGTGATCGGTGGGAATCTGGAGGGTCATGGCACGTCCTGGTAGGGGTCAGCTCGCTGAAGCGGGCACGTCGACGGTCCGCCACATCGCGACCTCGTCGCAATCGAGGAAACGGTGGCAGCGCACGCATTCGCCCCACACCTTCTCGGGCAGGCGCGAGCGGTCGACGCGCGTGAATCCGAGCTTGGTGAAGAACTCGACCTGGTAGGTCAGGCAGAAGAGCCGCTCGAGGCCGAGCCGGCGCGCTTCCTCGAAGCAGCGCGCGACCAGCGCCTTGCCCACGCCCTTGCCTTGACCCGCTTCGGCCACGGCCAAGGCCTTCAGTTCGGCGATCTTGTCGGTGGCGATGTGCACGGCGGCGCAGCCGACCAGGCCACCGACCTCGGCCTCGGCGACGATGAAGTCACGGATGGTGTCGTACAGCTCGCTCATCGGCCGCGGCAGCATCAGGTGCTTGGCGGCGAATTGCCCGATCAACGCATGCAGCGCCGGCACGTCCGTCGGGCGTGCGAGGCGGTAGGTGATGCGCGCAATATCCGAGCCCATGGCTGGCATGGTCGCATCGTACGCGCATCGTCGCCGCTTTCCACCTGCGCACCAGACGGCGGGACGGCAACCACCCAGGCGCCAGGGACCGCCCGAAGGGAGCCATTTCAGCGTCTTGGTGGTTCAGTGTTTCGCTGCTCAGGCGGTGCAGGCGGCCTTCCGCGGTGCGGCGGCGAGACGTTCGGCCTCGAGTCCGTTCCAGAACGCGGTGAGGCCTACGAGCATGTCGCGGCCGCCCTGCAGGAAGCGTTCCTGATCGAAGTGGGGTTCGAAGAAGGCCGCCTCGAGTTCGGCGATGGTGTGACCGGCGTGCTGGGCCTCGACACGGTTGTGCCACGAGAAGAACGCCAGCGGCAGCGCGGGGATGTCGCGCCGCTTGATCGCGCTCAGGCCGTCCTCGAGTTCCTGCCAGAAGCCCGCGGCGGCCCAGTTCTCGATCGCGAACGCGGCGCCGGCGGCGGTGCTCGGATCGTCGCTGCCGTAGAGGCGGCTGAGTTCGTCGCAGAAGAACAGCGTGGTCTTGGAACCGTGCTTGCGCTTGCCGATGTCGTTGAAGCCGAGGTCCAGGTGCGACGCGAACGCGATCAGCCACTCGAAGTGCGCGGCCTGGAATCGAAAGGTGCCGCGGTCGACCGAACCGGCGGTCGATACCAGCTCTGGATCGCCTTCGCGGTCCTTGTCGGTGGCGCTGCGCCCAGTGGAGGCCGGCGCCGGCGAACCCTTGAAGATCACGCCCAACTCGTTGGCGAGGATCTCCTTCGCCTGACGCATCGCGACCAGGGATTCGGAGTTGATCATCTTCTGCAGCTGGGCGATGAGGAAGAGGTTGGAAAACACCGAGAACTGCACGGTGAAGCTGCGCAGTTCGGCGCTCGTCGCCTCGCCTGCAGCGAACCAGCGGGTGTAGCGGTTGTCGGTCACGATCGGATGGGTCAGGAACTCGCGCACCACGCGCTTGAGGAACGAGCGGTAATCGGCGACCTGCGCGGCGGAGACCTCGCCGGTGGCGACGCGCGCGGCGAAGTCCGCCGACGGCTGGGGATCGTCACGCTGCGATGCGAGGACCTGAGGAAGGGCCATGTCAGTCTCCGGAGCCGAGAGGAAAGGGCGGATGTGCACGTTTGACCGCCTTGAGGACGGTCATGGATTCCATGCGGTCGATCAGCCCGAGGCCGATGAGCTTCTCATTGATGAACTGCTGCAGCGCGGCGATGTCGCGCACAGCGATGATGGCCACGAAGTCCCAGCGCCCGAGCACCTGGTAGCAGCTGAGCACTTCGTCGAGCTGCGAGATCGCCGCGGTGAAGTTCTGCACCTCGGTGGGATTCTGGTTCTTGAGGATGAACGTCGTCACCACCTCGAGCCCGCGACCGACCGAGACCGGGTCGACGCGGACGCTATAGCCCTGGATGACCCCGTTGGCTTCGAGCCGCCGTACGCGTTCGAGCGTCGCCGATTCGGACAGGCCGATCGCCTGGGCCAGCAGCTTGTTGGTGACCCGGCCATCCTGCATCAGCCGTCGGAGGATATGCTGTTCGACCGCATCCATGGCAAATATAATACGGTAAATTGACAAATGGCAATGGTATTATGCGGACTCGGATGCCTCGGCCCGCAAACGGACTACCGCTGCCGCTTCGGCTGTGGTTTCGGCCGCTGCTCGTGATCTGTCCGTCGAAAGCAGCCGAAGCCGATGGCTAAGCCGAGGCCAATTCGCGGCTCAGACACCTGGACACGGCCTAATAGCGGCGGAGACCCGCCTTGCCGCCCGCAGGCGGCTGCACCGCGACCGGCGCCTGCTGGGGAATGCTCGCGTCCAGGCGGTCGATGATCTTCCCCAGGTACTGACGGCGCTTCTCCTTGGCTTCGAGCTCGCCTTTGCGGCTGCGCAGCTCAGCGATCTCGGGCTGTTCCCCCAGGTATTGGGCGAGGAAATCCGCCTCCGAGATGCTGGTCAGGATCTCCTGCATCTCGGCCTCGAGCTTGGCGAGCTCTTCGGAGTACTTCGCGCGGAAACGCTTGAGGGTTTCCAGCTTCTGGCCTTCCGAGAGCGTTGCGGACAAGGGGTTCAAGGGCATGCCCCCAGCCTACCGGACTGGCCAGGGCTTTCTAGCAGTCCCGGCAGTACCCTGCTGTCGCCCGACCCTGGCACTGGATGGCGGATGGGCCTGAAACCGGAGTCCGTCGTTCAGGGACGCAGGCCGCCGGCGATGCCCTTGACCACGATGCACACGGCGTCGTGCGGGTGCAGGCTCTCGACGTGGGCGGCTTCGATGCGGTAGTCGGCGATGCGCGCGTCGCGGTCGAGCGCCGCCTTGAGCCGTCGGCCGGCGTCCTCGCAGAACATCTGATTGTGGGCGTTCAGGCGTGCGAACTCGCGTTCGTCCTCGCGCTTGACCGCGGCCTGCACCGCGGTGGCGAGCGCGCTCTCGGCGGCGTCGACCAGCTCGATGAATCCCGGAGCATCGTCGCAGTCCGCGACAGCGACGTCGATGTCGGCGTGGCTGCGCTGGCTGTGCGGAGTGGCGACCAGCGACGCGTCGTCATCCAACCAAGCGGCGACGTCGGCGGGAGACACCAGCTGCTGCGCGCCGAAGTCGTCGAGGAAGCGCTCGCGCACCAACTGCCGCGCCAGCGCGGTCGAGCACGGGCAGGTGCTCGAATAGGTCACGCGCACGTGCAGGGTGTAGCACGCGCCATCGGGACCGATCTCGCCGCCGATGGCGACGGGATAGGACCGCCACGCGGCGTTGCCGCTGACCAGCGACGGACGCTTCACCAGGTGGTCGAAGGCGATGCGCACCGCGGCGCGGGTGCTGGCTCCGCCCTGCGAGGCGACGAAGGCCTGCAGCACCTGACGGACCAGCGGCAGGTCGAGGACGTGCTCCTCGAGGCGCGCCTGCAGCGCGAGATAGAGCCGCGACATGTGGATGCCGCGGGCGGCCGGATCGTCGAGACTGACGAAGGCGTCGGCCTTGGCCGGGGCCAGGATGGTGGCGCCGTCGGCATCGCGTAGGCGCACAGGCACCTCGATGCCGGTCATCCCGACCTTGTCGAGCGCTCCGCCGAGGGCGCCCTGCCCCTGGTGCGCGCTGTCGGACATCGTGCTCGCGCGTGGTCCCTTGGTGTGGTCGGCGGACATCACCGCAGTATCGCCGCACGGAGGATGCGGACAAGCGCGGCGCTGGTGGCATTCCCGTTGCGGGGCTGGTGGCGGCAGGAGGATCGCGCCGCATGCCCGCGACGCTTACTCCCACTCCGCCGCTGATCCTCGGCAGCACCTCGCGCTACCGGCGCGAGCTCCTGACCCGCCTCGGGGTCCCCTTCACGGTCGAGGCCCCGCGCTGCGACGAGGAGGTGGCGAAGCTGGAGGCCCCCTCCCGCGACCCGCTCGCGCTCGCGGCCTTCCTGGCGACGACCAAGGCCCAGAGCCTGGCGGTCGTCAACCCGGACAGCGTGATCATCGGTTCCGATCAGGTGCTGGCGCTGGGCGACGCGGTGCTGGGGAAGTCTGGCGACGCTGCCGGCGCGACCCGGCAATTGACGGCCCTGTCGGGACGCGAGCACCGGCTGATCACCGCGCTCACGGTCGTGCACGGCGCACGCTCGTGGTCGCACGCCGATGTCACCACCATGTCGATGCGCACGCTGTCGGCCGAGCAGATCGCACGCTACATCGCTCACGATCGCCCCTTCGATTGCGCAGGCTCGTACAAGCTCGAGAGCCGCGGCATCGCGCTGTTCGAGCGCATCCAGAGCGAGGACCAGTCGGCGATCGTTGGACTGCCGTTGATCGCGTTGGCGAAGATCCTGATCGGGATCGGTTACCAGATCCCGTAGCGCGGATCCGGATCAGGCGAATCCGGGATCAGGCGAATCCGGCCTCGAGCAGCGCCTTGCGCGCCTGGATCACCGCATTGCGCGATTCCACCAGCAGCTTGGACATCTGCTCGCTGCGCCTGCGCTCGGCGGCCACTTCGGCCTCGAGCTTCGCCAGGGTGTCTGCGGTCTCCTTGCCCATCGCTGAAGCGAGTTGCGCGCGCAGCCGCGCCTCGTTGCGCTCGAGTTCGGCGATGCGCTCGGACAGGTGCGTGTCGGACTGGGTGCCGCGAGCGAGGCGTTCCTCGAGGCTCGCGAGCTGGCGGTGCTGCTCCTCGACCTTGCGCGCGAGGTCAGCCGACTTCTTGCGCGCATCATCGACCAGTGAAGCGCTGTCGGTCAGGCGCTTGCTCCAGGTCGCGGTGCCTTCGCGCGGTTCGAGGTCGCGGCTGGCGCTCTGGCGCACGGACTCGGCCTGCAGGCGCTCGTTGTCGGACACCAGCTTGGCCTGGGCGAGCTTCAGTTCGCCGATCTGCTTGGTCGATTCCGCGATGCGCGCATTCAGCTGCGCCTCGCGTTCTTCCAGCCGTCGCGTCAGCGCCGACTGCTCGGACTCGAGCCGTTCGATGTTGACCTTGGCGCGGTCGCGTTCGGCGGTGATGGTCGTCAGCGACGAGCGCGCGGCGTCGCGCTGCGCGGTGAGGGTCGATTCGGCGTCCTGCAGGACCGAGCGCTGGGCCAGCGCCTGGTCGCGCGCGGCGTTCGCCGCGGACAGGCGCTCGCGCACCTGGGCGAGGTCCGCGCTCAGGGCATCGGCGCGCTTCTGGGCCTCGGCCTGCGCGGATTTGGCGCGGTCGATCTCCTGCTGCAGATCCTTCAGGCGGCTTTCGGCCTGGCCGCCGATCGACGCGAGCTTGCTCTTCTCGAGCTCGAGGTCCGTGGCCTTGCGCTTGATGTCCTGGCTTTCCTGGCGCGCCTGCGAGAGCGCGGCGACCGCCTTTTCGCGCTCGGATTTCAGCTGCGCGAGATCGCGCTCGAGGGTGTTCGCGCGTGCGGTCGCCGCGGTCAGCGCGGCGGTGGTCTTCGCCGTCTCGTCGCGCGCGGTCTTCTCGGCGGTGCGAGCGACGGTCAGCTGCTTGGCGAGCTCCTCGATCTCGGTGCGCACCTGGCCCAGGCCGGATTCGCTGGTCTTGCGCACGTCCTCGAGCCGTGTCTTCAGCTGATCGCGTTCGCGTTCGAGATCCGCGCGGGCCGCGGTGAGCTGGCGCTCCTTCTCGGCTGCGGCCTTCGCTATCTCGGCGGCGGACTGGTCGGCTTTGGCCTTGGCCTCGGTGACCTGCTGCTGCCCGCTTTCGCGCAGCTTGATCAATTCCTCTTCCAGGCGCTTGACGTCCTGGTCGCGGGCCTTGAGTGATTCCTCGCGGGTGCGGACGGCGACCTCGCTGGTCTGCAGGCTGCGCGTCACCTCGGCGAGCTGGGTGCGTAGCGCCGATG
>JACCZE010000307.1 GCA_013696105.1 Planctomycetota bacterium
CGCAAGGGCTCGCCGGACAGGCCGCCTGCCCCGATCGCGGCCACGTCGTCGGCCGCCGTGGTCAACCCGGTGCGGGCGATGGTGGTGTTGGTGGCGATGAGGCCATCGCAGCGCGATTCCAGCGCCACGTCGACGGCGGCATCGATGCCGTCATCGGCGAGGTCCGGTGCGATCTTCACCAGCAGCGGCTTGCCGGGAGCGACCTGATCGAGCGCTGCGCGGACACCGACCAGGAGCGGGCGCAGCTGGGCTTCTCCCTGCAGATCGCGCAATCCCGGGGTGTTCGGGCTGGACACGTTCACCACCACGTAGTCGGCGAGCGCCCCGAGCAGCCGCACCGACGACTCGTAGTCCGAGAGCGCGGCTCCGAGGTCGACGACCTTCGATTTTCCGAGGTTGATGCCGAGGACGCAGCGCGGACGCCGGTCGCGGTAGCGGCGGGCCAGACGGCGAGCGACCTCGTCGGCGCCGCGATTGTTGAAGCCCATGCGGTTGATCACCGCGCGATCCGCCGGCAGCCGGAACAGCCGCGGGCGCGGATTGCCCGGCTGGGCCTGGCCGGTGATGGTGCCGATCTCGACATGCGAGAATCCGAGCGCCGCGAAGGCATCGATGGCCACGCCGTTCTTGTCCAAGCCCGCGGCGAGGCCGATCGGGCTGGCGAAATCGAGATTCCAGAGCCTGCGCGCCAGGCGCGGGTCGCGGGCTGCGCGCAGCGGACGCACCAGCGCGCACACCGGTGTGGGCATGGTCCAGCGCGCGAGCCGGATGGTCAGCTCGTGCGCGGTCTCGGGCTGCAGGCGGAACAGCAGCGGCTTGAGCAGCCAACGGTACATGGGCGAAGGATGGTGGATGGTGGATGGTGGTTGGTGGTTGATGGCCGGTTGACGACCACAGCGTCGTAACGGGGATTGGACGTCGCACCACTGGGCACACACTCGCGGGTGCCCGCATGTTCATGATCCATTTCGTCTCCGCCGACGGCGAGGAGCGCGAGGAGCGCTGGGCGTCGCTCGAATCCTTCCGCTCCTGGGCCCTGACCCAGGGCACGACCTATCGCTACACCGCCTACCGTGAGGACGAGGACGGCGAATGGGAAGTGGTCGAGAAGGGGCGCGCCGGTCAATGACCTCGGCCCCGCTCATCGCCCAGAGCGATCACCTGGCCTCGGCGGTCTCGAGCTTCCAATCGGGAACGATGCCGGGGTAACCGTCGGCGAAGCGCTGGAGACGTTCCGGCAGCGCCGCGATGAAACGGCGGGACGATTCCGGCAGCGGCCACGGGATGTCGAAGCGCTCGCTACGTGGACGCAAACCGATCCCGAGAGATAGACGGGGCCGATCGCCGCGGTGCGGGAACGCGGCATGGTAGGTGCGCGCGGCGAAGATGGCGAGATCGCCGGGTTCGGTGTGCAGCGGCACCATCCCCGGCACGTCCATCTCCAGATGCCAGCCGGTCGCGCCGATGCGATGGAAGGTCTGGCGGTCGGGGGTGAACTCGAACCCCTGCGGCCCCGGCCAATCCGCACGATGCGAATCTGCGATCACCGCCAGGCCCCCGCGATCCGGATGCGAACCGGTGAGGTAGTGCCACAGGCTGTTGCCCCACTCGCCGCGATTGAGCACCTCGTTCGCGGTACGCGGCGGATGCGATGCCAGCGGCATGTCGGTGTGCCAGCCCATGCCCGGCGAACCGGGATTGCGGATGATCGCTGCGGTGCGGTGCAGCACCAGGTCATCGCTGCCGGTCAGCCGTCGCTGCAGGCGCATGAACGGCTCGTGTTCGAGCAGCTTCCAGGTCGACGGCGCGTGCTCGACGACATCCATGCTGTAGCGCGATCCGGCGGGTCCGAGGCCGCCATCGGGGTCGATGACGCGGCGCACATCCGCGCTCATCTCATCGACCAGGTCGCGCTCGATCACGCCGATGGCGATCGCGAAGCCGTGCGCGGCATTGCACTCCGCGATCGCGTCGATCTCGTGCGCCTCGAAGCGGTAACGGTAGCCGGGCTGGGGACTACTGGTCAGGTCCATGATTGCTCCTTGGTTCAGCTTTCTTCTCCGCTGAATCCTAGGGAAAGGATCACTGGTTCCATCGCTCCAGCTGTACGATACCTTTCGAATACTGCTATTAAGAGAGTCGCGGGGAGAACACGTGATCATCGGCACCGGCATGCTCGAGCAGCCGCTCGGACACACCTTCGAACGCGCTCCCGGTTATCCGTATTGGACGCTCGGCTGTCAGCTCGCGGGAGGGACGCTCTTCGAGTCGCGAGGCCGCTCCTGCACCATGCTCGGGCGTTGCATCAATCTCGTCCGACCACGCACTCCCTACCACATCTCGTTCGCTGGCGACGAGCGCAGATGGAACGAGGTGTGGGCGATCTTCACGCCGCGTCCCGATTGGGTGACGCTGCTCGAGTGGCCCGAGCTGATTCCAGGCGTTCTGCACCTGGATGCCGATGCCGGCGACGCCGCGCGCGCTCTCGAGGTCTTCATCGAGGTCCACCGATTGGCTTCCGGCGCGCACGCCGAACGCATGCGCTTCGCCGAGAACGCGCTCGAGCGCGGCCTTCTGCTCGCGCATCTCGCCAATCCGAGGGCAGGTCTCGCATCGCTGCATCCTGGCGTTCGCGCCGCCGTGGCGCTGATCGCCGAGCGGCCCGGCGACGCGATGTCGGTGGAGAGCCTGGCGCGGCATGCGCGGATGTCCCCCTCGCACCTGGCGCACCTGTTCGCCGGCCAGCTGGGCGAGTCGCCGATGCGCTACCTCGAGAGCCAACGCATGGAGCGGGCGAAGCACCTGCTCGCGGCCACCGATCTCGCGATCGGCCGCATCGCGGGCATGGTCGGATTCGACAACGCGTTCCACTTCTCCACGCGCTTCCGCGCCCGCGTCGGGATCAGCCCGCGCACGTACCGCCGGCAGCCGACCGGCTGACGGCGGCGTGCCCATTCGCCGCGGGGACGGAATCGGCTCTCAGATCACCTCGAGGTAATCCTTGTCCGGCAGGGCAGGGAATGGCGCAGTGGGCATGGTCTGGTACCAGAACGCCGTCGAGGCGATGTCGTCCTGGTTCGGGAGGTACCGTCCGCCCGAACGCCAACCCAATGCCTGGATCGTCACCGTCAGATCCTGGGTGAAGCGCACCGGGTCCATGATGTGCCAGCGGTAGAGGCTGAAGCGCTGCTGCGCCGAATACAGTCCGTCGGGGCGGATGACCTGGCTGAGACCGGCATAGGGCGTGCAGAATTCCTGGTACTGCTTGGTGGTGCGGTTCTCGAAGTTCCACGAGCCGCAGAAGTAGTCTTCGGTGCCGGTGCCGCAGATGGTGGGGAACTCGCGATCGCCATCGAGGTAGAATTTGATCTCGCCCTCGCCCCACCAGCCGGTGTTGTTCACGCCCCAGGCCATCGCGGTGCCGACGTAGTGGCCGCGGCCGCGCACGCCGTCGAGGATGGTGTAGACCCCTTTGTACGGCAGCGGATTCACGCGGCGGAATTGCGCGTGGAAGTAGGCGCAGTCCTCGGGCACTTCAGTGAGCGTGTAGTTCACCTGGTAATAGAAGACGGTCTTTTCGTCGGCGATGTTGGTCAGGGTGATGCGGCAGCGGGTGCGAAACGGCATCTCCCAATAGCAGGTGAACGCCTCCCAGGGATTCACGCACACCGCCAGCGAGGTCAGCTGGTGGTAGGGTTTCCCCCATCCGTGCGCGAAGAAATCGCCGAAGGGGCATTCGACCGACGGGGTCTCGCTGTCGTCCCAATAGATGCGCAGGATGTTGAAGCGCCACTGGCCCTTACCGGGCACGCCGGCGGCCCACAGGGATTGGATCGCTCCCATGCCACGGATGTCGGCGAGGACGCTCGTCTCGCCCGGCTCGATGTGGATGCTCGGCGAGATCTTCCACCCCCGGCCGAGGTCCCGCGCACACGCCGCGCCGGTGCCCTCGGTGGCCATCCCGGCCTTGCCCTTCTCGCCGGTGGGATTCTCTGCCGAGATCGAGCGGCTCTCGGCAGCCGACAGCCGCGAGAGCGTTCCGAGATTCATGCCGAGTCCATTGAACGCTGGAGAGGTCATGCCGTGGCTCCTGGTGTCGGATCTTCATCCGTCGGTGGTATGCCTCGCATCTTATGCTGGTGATTACCGGTATGGAATGGAGCCGATTACCATTTCTTGGTGTTATCTTATGTTTCGGGGGCCGTGCCCCTGCCCCCCACGGGCTTTGTCGCGGGCTCAGTTTCCGCGGCGGTGCCGCGGAAACCGTGGCGGCATCGGCTGCGCCGATTGTATGCCGCAACCGCTGCTCGGCGCCCGGGGTGCGGGCGTCAGCGCTTCAATCGAGACAAGCGCGCGTCACGACGCGCGGCAACGCGCAGCGGCAGGGCCTGCAGGCGGATGAATCCGGTGGCATCCGACTGGTCGTAGGCGCCGCCGTCGGCCTCCATCGAGGCGATCGCCGCATCGTACAGGCTGTGCGCGGATTCGCGGCCGGCGACGATGACGTTTCCGCGGTAGAGCTCCAAACGGACGCGGCCGGTGACGTGACGCTGGCTGGTCTTGAGGAAGGCCATGAGCGCGTCCATCTCTTCGCAGTACCAGAAGCCGAAATACGCCATTTGGCTGAAGCGCACGGCGAGGGTGTTCTTCAGGTGCAGCAGATCGCGACCGACGGTGAGCGCCTCCAGATCCTGGTGCGCGCTGAGCAGGATGCTGCCGCCGGGAGTTTCGTACACGCCGCGGCTCTTCATGCCGACGAAGCGGCTCTCGACCATGTCGATGCGGCCGATGCCGTGCTTGGATCCCAGCTCGTTGGCCTTGATCAGGAGCTTCGCCGGGGACATGCGCCTGCCATCGATCGCGACCGGGATGCCCTGTTCGAAGTCGACGGTGATGCGCTGCAGCGGAGCGTTCGCCTGCTTCAGCGGCTTGGTCATCTTGAACATCCCGTCGCGCGGCCGCAGACCCGGATCCTCGAGTTCGCCCGCTTCGAAGCTGATGTGCAGGAGGTTCTCGTCGGAAGACCACGGCTCCTTCTTGTTGGCCTTCACCGGGATGCCCCACTGCCTGGCGTACTCGATCGCCTCGGCCCGGCCCTTGATCACGGTATTGAAGGACGGATCGCGCCACGGCGCGATCACCTTCACGCCCGGGAGCAGCGCGTAGGCGGTGAGCTCGAAGCGCACCTGGTCGTTGCCTTTGCCGGTCGCGCCGTGGGCGATGATGCGCGCGCCCTCCTTCTTGGCGACATCCACCATGTGCTTGGCGATGATCGGCCGCGCCAGCGACGTGCCGAGCAGGTAGCGCCCCTCGTACTTCGCGTTCCAGGCGATCGCGGGGAAGACGAAGTCGCGGACGAACTCCTCCTGCACGTCGCGGATGTAGCACTTCGAGCCGCCGCTGTTGAGCGCCTTGGCCTCGAGGTCGGGGTACTTCTCCTCCTGGCCGACGTTCGCGCAGAAGCAGATGACGTCGTAGCCCTTCTGTTCGAGCCAGCGCACGATCACCGAGGTGTCGAGCCCTCCCGAGTAGGCGAGCACCACCTTCTCCTTCTTCGCGGTGCGGGAGGCTGCGCGGGAATCTGTGCGGGAGCCTGCAGAAGATCTGGGCGCAGCGGTGTTCCGGACTTTCGTGGCCATGTCGACTCCGTGGGGCCGAATACGCTAGCGCCGCCGTCCGTCCACGCCAGCCGCTGCGATGCGGGTGGATCAGATCGCGGTTGCCCAGCGTGCTCCGTGCGGCGATACCTACGCCATGCGCCTGACCCTCCTCCGCCATGGCAAGGCCATGGACCGCTCCAGCTGGCACGGCGAGGATGCCGATCGCCCCCTCACCCGCGAGGGCGAGGAGCAAGCGGAGCGCGTCTGCAAGGCACTGAAGGAGCTGATACGCGCCGACGAGATCTGGACCTCGCCATGGGTGCGCGCGCGCCACACCGCCGAGATCGCCTCGGCGGCGTGGAAGCTGCCGCTGCGCGAAGTCGCATGGATGGCGGGTGAAGCCGCCAGCGCCCAGGAGCGCATCGATGAGCTGCCCTCGGATTCCGACGTGGTGCTGGTGGGCCATGAACCCGATCTCGGCCTGCTCGCGGGAGCGCTGCTGGGTGGCATCAGCCTGCAGCTGAAGAAGTCGGGCATCGCGGTCCTCGACGGCAAGCCGGCGCTGGCCGAGATGCGCCTGGTCTCGTTGCTGACTCCGAAGCACGTCCTCGGCTTGTCCCGACCATGACGCCGACGCGACGGTCCCCCCTCCCGGGTGCACGCCAGGGGCTGATCGCCCTGGCATTGATCGCGTGCGCGGTGCTGGCGTGGCGATTCGCGCCGACCTGGGCGGGATTCGCTGCGTCTGGGTTGGCGCTGGTCTGGACGTGGCGCGCTGGGCGCGCCATGGCGGGCGATGGGCGCTGGCTCGAACACCTGGCGGGGCTCGCGGTCGTGGTCAGCGCGGTGCTGATGATCGCCAAGCATGAACCCGCGTGGTGGCCCTGTGACATCTCCTGCCTGGGCGGCGGCGGTTACGAACGCTTGTTCGGCGTGTTCGTGGTCAAGCTGGCATTCGCGGGATGCCTGCTGTTCTATGCGGCCATCGCCGCCAGCGGCATCTGGTGCCGTCGCAGCGGCCTCGATCCGTCGACGCGCGCGCCGGCTCCGCTCCAGGCCATCGGATGGATGATGATCGGTATCAGCTGCTTCTACCTGTGGACGTCCGCACGCCTGGGAGTCGCCTGCCATCAATGCCTGGCGATGCACACGGTCGTCCTCGCCATGGCCGGCCCGCTGCGTCTGGCGACCCTGCGCACCATCCCACGCATCGCATCGGTGGCCGCCGGCTTCACGCTCCTGCTCGTGGCCTACGGACCGGGATTGCGCACTGATATCGCATCGGGCCCGACCACCCACACCACCCCCAGCGCAGCGGACGAGGCCTATCTCGCCCGCATCGACGCCAACCGAAGCTTCGGCCGTATGGATGCGCCGTTCGTCCTGGACCTCGTACTCGAATTCCAATGCCTGCACTGCGCGGTGGAATACACCGAGCTCGCGCCGGCGCTCCGCGCCGCGATCGACGACGGAAGACTCCAGCTGGTGGTGCGGCCCATCGCTCGGCGCAGTGAACCCGCGAGCATCGACCTGGTGCGCTGGTCGCTGGCCGCTGCCGCGGAGGGTGAACGACCGTTCCGACGGTACCTCGACGCCATGCTCGGAACCCGCACCGGCGTGACGTCGACGCAGATACTCTCCGGGCCCAATGCCGAGCCGGCGCATCTGGCAGGCCTCGCACGGGAAGCGGACGCGCACGACGCGGCGATCGCACGCCTGATCTCCAGCGACGCGAGCCGCATCGCCGAGCTCGGCGCCGCCGGCGCGATGCCGTTCGCCGCGCTGCGCGACCGTGCTGGCGCCCGGTTGGGGCGTTGGAGCGTGCACATCGATCGCGAGCAGGTGCTGTCCGCGATCATCGGGACGACCTCCGGCACCGGGCCGGTCGCGCCATGACCACGACGCACGTGCGCTGGGGCATCCTCGGCACCGGCAACATCGCCGCAAAATTCGCCAAGGATCTCGCGACCATCCCTGATCGCGCCGCCTTGGTCGCGGTCGGCAGCCGCATGGCCGACAAGGCAGCCGCCTTCGCGCGCGAGCACGGTGCCGCGAAGGCGCATGGCTCGTACGAAGCGGTGCTCGCCGACCCGGCGGTCGACGCGGTGTACATCAGCCTGCTGAACCACCAGCACGCGCGCTGGACCATCGCCGCGGCGCAGGCCGGCAAGCACATCCTGTGCGAGAAGCCCGCGGCGATGTCCGCCGCCGAACTCGCGGTCGCCCTGGAAGCGGTGAAACGCGCCGGCGTGTTCTACATGGAAGCCTACGCCTATCGCTGCCATCCGCGCTACGCCGCGCTCGCCGAGCTGATCCGCTCGGGAGCGATCGGCGAGGTGCGCATGCTGCACGCGACCTTCTGCTTCGATGGCAGCGCCATGAACCGCCCGCGCCTGTTCACGCCCGAGCACGGCGGCGGCGGCCTGATGGATGTGGGTGTCTATCCGCTGAGCTGGATGCGTTGGATCGTCGGGGCGGAACCGATCATCGCCAAGGCGACCGGCCTCAAAGGCGCGAGCGGGGTCGACGATTGCGCCGGCGGGTCGCTGCGCTTCCCCGGTGGCCAGGTCGCCACGTTCGCCACCGCGGTGCGCTGCGCCCAACCCAGTGCGGCTGCGATCTACGGCTCGACCGGCTGGATCGAGGTGGTGGAACCCTGGCGCTGCCCGGCTGGGGCGCCGTTCATCGTACATGTGCCAGGTGCCGAGGACCAGCGCATCGTCAGCGACGACGGCCTGGGATTGTACGCCCGTGAAGCGCTCACCGTCGCCGCGAACATCCCGGCGCGTCAGGCCCCCGCCTGCACCTGGGACGACAGCCTCGCTGGCATGAAGCTGATCGACGACCTGCGCCACCAGATCGGCGTCTGGTGGCCGGGTGAAGCACGAGCCTGATCGACCTCAGCAGGCGCAATAGGTGCGGGTCAGCGACCGTCGCCCGCTGCGAGCGAGCCCGCCTTGTCCTTCTTGTCACCGTCGGTGAAGTCGTGCAGGTATTTGCGCACGTCGGGCAGGGCCTTCTTCTGGTAGGCGAGGCGATCGCCCTCGCTCTTGGTCGACAGCACCAGGGTCTTCTCCTTGGCCAGCCATCCGTCGACCAGGCCGCGGCGTTCGTCGTTGGCGGCGATGGCGTTGAGCCACAGGCGGTGGTTGGCTTGGAACGGCACCAGGTTCGGACCGCAATCGGTGACGATGTCGTAGGTCTTGCCGGCGGCGAGATCCGCGCGCAGCACCGAGACGTTGGCTTGGCGGGCATGGAAGACGTGGGCACCGGGCTCGCACACGTACTGGAACATGTCCTTACCGTGGGTGTTGCCGATGACCGTGTCGCCGTCCCAGACGATGAGATCCGCTCCCGAGCCGTAGGCGGTGGACGGGCGGTGGACGTTCACCAGCGCCTTGCCCTCGGGCGGCGTATCGATGCGCGCGCCGGGCTCCATGTAGCGGGTGCCGCCGCAGCCGGTCGAGACCAGCGCTGCGAGACAGAGGAGGAGGGCGGCTGGACGCAGGCAGGTCATGTGGGGATTCCGAGGGGAGGTGGTTTCTGGGCGTGGGAGTCTACCCTATGATCCGCGCGAGCGTCAACCGCATGGCCAAGAAGACCCCCTCCTACGCATGCCGCGAATGCGGCGACACCTTCGCCCGCTGGGCTGGGCGCTGCCCGAGCTGCGGCGCCATGAACGCGGTCGCCGAGATCACCGCTGGCGAAGCCGGTCTGATCGCCCGCGGCGCCGAGCAGGCCAAGGCGGCTTCGGGCCTGATGATCGAGGACCTCGCCGATGGCGATGCGGCCGTCGCGAGCGAGCGCTTCTCGACCGGCATGCCGGAACTCGATCGCGTGCTCGGCGGCGGCCTGCCCGCGGGCGGCGTCGCGCTGGTCGGAGGCGAGCCGGGCATCGGCAAGAGCAC
>JACCZE010000343.1 GCA_013696105.1 Planctomycetota bacterium
GTGCTCGGCGTCAAGGCTGCCCTCGCAGGGCTCGGCGGGCGGGACGCCCGGCCTTGACCCCTGCGCGCGATCGCGGGGTGGGTGCGAAGGAGACGACAGCATGCGATTCGAAGAACTTCGGGTGTGGCAGGAGGCGCGAAAGCTGGTGCGCGATGTTCATGTGGCGCTCAAGCATCTGCGCAACGATGCGGGACTCGGCGACCAGATGCGTCGTGCGGCGATCTCGGTGGTGTCCAACATCGCCGAGGGAAACGACCGCGGCACATCGAGAGAATTCCGGCAATTCCTGATCATCGCCCGCGGATCGTGTGGTGAATTGCGCGCCCAGCTGTATGTCGCCTCGGATCTCGGCTACCTCGATGAAGGTCGATTCACGGAGTTGACCACCCAGGCATCGGTCCTGAGCAAGATGCTCAGCGCGTTCATCGCGTCGCTCACGAAGCAGTAGATTGCGCAGCGCAATAATGATTGCAGAGCTGATGGCCGATAGTCGACAGATCGCAGTCGCTATCCGCCGCCTACAAACATTCCCCGAACCGCATCACCGTCCCCGCGGCGCTTCCGATCAACGCGCCATCTCTCATCACGGTCGTGCCCCGGATCACCGTCATCACCGGCCACCCCGTCACGTTCATCCCGTCGAACGGCGTCCAGCCGACCTTGGTCGCCATGTCCTGGTTGCGGATCGTGCGCGTCGCTGCGAGGTCGACGATGGTGAGATCGGCGTCGTATCCGGCGGCGATCCGCCCTTTGCCGGCGATGCCGAAGATGCGCTGCGGACCGGCCGAGGTCAGATCGACGAAGCGTTCGAGCGTGAGGCGACCCTTGGCGACGTGGTCGAGCATCACGGGCACGAAGGTCTGCACGCCCGGCATCCCCGAGGGGCTCGCGGGATAGGCCGCATCCTTCTCGGCGCGCGTGTGCGGAGCGTGGTCGGTGCCGAGGACGTCGACGGTGCCGTCGGCGATCGCGGCCCACAGCGCCGCGCGATGGCGCTCGTCGCGGATCGGGGGATTCATCTGCGCGTACGTGCCCAGGCGGTCGTAGCACTCGGGCGCCACCAGGGTCAGGTGGTTCGGCAGCACCTCGACGGTGGCGAGATCCTTGTTGGCCCGCAGCAGATCCATCTCCTCGGCGGTGCTCACGTGCAGCACGTGCACGCGCTTCCGACGTTGACGGGCGATGCGCAGCAGGCGTTCGGTGGCGCGCAGCGCGGTGATCTCGTCGCGCCAGTGCGGATGCAGGTGCACGGTCGCTCCGGTCGCCGGGATCACCGAGCGCCGTTCCTTCAGGCGCGCCTCGTCCTCGCAATGCACCGCCATGCGCCGGGTGATCGACGAGAGGATGCGGTCGAGGTGCACGTCGTCCTCGACCAGCAGCGATCCGGTCGAGCTGCCCATGAACACCTTGACGCCGCAGCACCCCGGCAGCCGTTCCAGCGTCGCCAGCTCGGCGGCGTTCTCGGCCGTTCCGCCCATGTAGAAGGCGTGGTCCACCCAGGCGCGGCCGCGGGCGCGCGCGAGCTTGTCGGCGAGGCCTTCGGCGGTGGTCATGCTCGGCTTGGTGTTGGGCATCTCGAACAATGCCACCACGCCGCCGAGCGCGGCGCCCGCGGTCCCGGAGGCGAGGTCCTCTTTGTGCTCGAGTCCTGGCTCGCGGAAGTGCACCTGCGAATCGATGACCCCGGGCAGCACGTGCAGCCCCCGCGCCTCGATGCGCTCGCGCGCGATCGCCGCGCGCAGATCGCCGATCGCAGCGAAGCGGCCGTTGCGGATCCCGACGTCGGCGATCGCCCGCCCGCTGTGGCTGACCACCGTCCCACCGGAGACGATGAGATCGAAAGACGTCGCATCTTGGGACATGAGTGAAGGTGTAGGAGGGGGGCCGGGGAGGGAAATGGGAGATGGCGGGGGGCGGGGGGCAGGTAGCAATGCCGTTCACTTTAGAAAATCCCATAAAATGATTCTTGACAGTGCTTTGAGATCCGGTTTCGGACCTCATGAGCACTCTTCGACCTGCGCATGATCTCCTCCATCACCTCACGGTTGCGCTG
>JACCZE010000345.1 GCA_013696105.1 Planctomycetota bacterium
TCGGAGGACGGAGCACGGAGGACGGAGCCATCCGGACCTTGAGGGGAAGAAGGTACTCCGTCCTGGGTCCTCCCTTCTCCGTCTCCGGGTTCCTGGATCGCGCCCGATCCGATCATCGGAGGACGGAGCACGGAGGACTGAGGACGGAGCACCGGGGCCATCCAGATCGCCCGCGCGCCGCTGGCTCCCCCCGATCGGGCGCTATCCTCGGGAGCTCCATGGAACACTGGTCCATCGACATCGAGAAGGAGTACCTGAAGTTCTCCTGCGCGCATTTCCTGATCTTCCCCGACGGGTCGAAGGAGCGCCTGCACGGCCACAACTACCACGCCGCGTGCGAGATCGGCGGCGTGCTGTCGCAGTTCGGCCTGGTCATCGATTTCAAGATGGTCAAGCCGATCATCAAAGCGCTCTGCGATGAGCTCGACGAGCACTGGATCATCCCAGGGCAGCACCGCGAGTTGACGTTCCACCACCGGGACGATGGCCACACCGACGTCTCGTACCGCGGCTGCCGGTACCTGGCGCCGACCGACGAAATCATCGTCCTGCCCTGCAACAACACCTCGGCCGAGAACTTCGCCTCCTGGCTGGGGCGCAATCTCTGTACCCGCCTGCGGGAATCCTTCGGGCGCGTCAGTGTGCGCCGTCTGCGCATGAGCGTCTCGGAGACCAAGGGCCAATGCGGCGTCTACCACAACAGCGACGACGAGACCGCCGATCCGGCCGAGCGCGGCAGGGGCTGAAAAGCAACCTGCGGGGGGCCGTTCCGGGCCCCCCGCTGTAGAGAGTCGTTATCACGAAAACCCGGCACAATGGCGACCGCGGGTCGCGCCGGGTTTCGTGATGATGAGGAGGCTGCTGTTTTCAGCTTTCAGCAGCCTCCTAAGGACGCGGACCGATCCGTCGCTGCACCCAATCGCTGGTCGCATAGCGCTCCTGCAGGATGCGATCGCGCGCAGCCGTTTCCTCCGCGGAGATGTCGCCAGGGCTCGGCTCGACCCCGATCGCGCGCGCGAGCCCTGTGATGAGGGCGGTCACGGCATCGTCGGTCGACAGTCCACAGGCGGCGACTGCGCCCAGATCCCAACGATTGCTCGCAAGCTTCAGGCTCCCGTGCACCAGGATCCGTGCTCCGCGCGTCCGCGCAGCGCTGCCGAGCGCCTTGCCTCCGGCGGAAGCGACCAGGTCGTTCTCTGCAGGACTGGCGAAGCAGCGGGGTTCGTCACGGTAGCGCCGGTCGCCGGTGGTGCCGCGCTGCAGATCGAGCGCCGCCCCCCGATGGGCGAGCTCCTCCAGCACCTCGCCGTGCAACTGCGCGTAGAGCGCTCGCGTGTCTGCTGGCACCCCGGCCATCCCGCGGTTGGCGACCAGGCAGTACGTGACTTCGTGCTCGTGCCAGATGGCGCCTCCGCCGGTGATGCGACGGACCACCCGCGGGGGGTCCTGGACGGGGAGGGAAGCGACCACGGATCCATGGTCCTGGAAGTAGCCGAGGGACACCGTCGGCTCGGCCCAGCGGTAGATGCGCAGCGTCGGTCCCCGGGCGGCGTCGAGCAGCGCTTCATCGAGCGCCATCTGGCTCGCGCCATCGGCTGTGATCAGGGGCAGCAGGCGGAGTTTTTCAGTCATTGCGCGTCGTGGCCTGGTTGTGTTTTAACCACCGCGGGATAAAACCCCACGCCTACCACGCGGGCCGCCGGCGTAGCACTGGGAGTCGTCATGTCCAAGGAAGTCATTTTCGCCGGGATCCTCGCGGTCGGATGTCTGGTGCTGGTCGGGGTGGCCTTCATCGCCCCGCACAAGCCCAAGCCCGAATCGACCGAGGTGGTCAAGACGGAAGCCCCGACCGAGACCGTGCCCCCGACCGACCTGCTCACCGGCGACGCGACCGGCGGCTTCGCCCAGAACACCTCCACCGGCTCCTCGTTCACCACCACCGGCGGCGCTTCCGGCACGTCCGGCTTCACCGGATCCACCACGGGCGGTTTCACCGGCTCGCCCGCGTCCACCACCGGGTTCACCGGGGCGGGGACCGCCTCGGCATTCACCTCGGGCGGAACGACCTCCAACGCCTTCACCGGCGGGTCCTCGACCGGTGCGTTCACCAGTGGTTCGACGACCGGATCGTTCACCGGCGGCGGCTCCACCGGGGGGACGACCAGCAGCTCGACGACCTTCGGTAACACGCCGCTGCCGACCTCGAGCGAGAAGACCCACGCCATCGCCAAGAACGAGACGCTCGCCGAGATCAGCCAGAAGTATTACGGCACGGCCAAGAACTGGAAAAAGATCGTCGAAGCGAATCCGGGCCTGGAACCGCGCTCGATGAAGGTCGGTCAGAAGATCATCATCCCCGCAGTCTCGGGAACCGCAGCGGCACCGGGAGAGGCTCCGACCGTTTCAGGCTCTGATCGCACCTACACGGTGAAATCGGGCGATTCGTACTACACCATCGCCAAGAAGCAGCTCGGCTCCGCGAACCGCTGGAAGGAGATCGAGAAGCTCAATGGCATCGGTCCCGAAGAGTTGCACGTGGGGCAGGTGATCAAGCTGCCCGAGACGTCGACGACCTCGTCATCGACCGGTTTCGGCGAGACCTCCACGACCGGCGGAACGACCAATGGATCCAACGAAGCGCCGACCGGCGGCAAGGTCCACGTCGTCGCCAGCGGTGAAACGCTCAGCGACATCAGCAAGAAGCATTTCGGCACCACCACCAAGTGGCGCGACATCGTCAAAGCCAATCCGGGCGTCGACCCCGAGACCCTCAAGGTCGGTCAGAAGCTGACCATTCCCGAACTGCCGGACAGCGTCGGCACCGGCGCCACCGGCTCGACAACCGGTGCGGGCCTCGGCGCAGCCACCGGCGAGTACGTGGTGAAGCCGCGCGATACCATGCAGTCGATCGCTGAAAGCGAGCTGGGGAACCGAAGCGCGTGGAAGAAGATCGTCGATGCGAATCCGGGGGTCGATTCGCGCAATCTGCGCGTGGGCCAGAAGCTGAAGATCCCAGGCAAGGGCTCGACGGGAAAGGCGCCGGCTCAGGACGACACCCGCCCATCGGGTGCGACCACCTTCGGCGGCACCGGCACCACCGGAGGCTTCAGCGCCACGACCGGTGGCACCACCGGCTTCGGGACCACCGGGTCCACGGGGTCGTTCGGCGGCACCACCACCGGCTTCACAGCGAGCGGTACCACCGGGGGATTCACCAGCGGGACGACCGGTGGCTTCACCGCATCCGGCACGACGGGCGGAACGTCCGCTCCGCGGCCCTTCACATCGTCCGGCACGACCAGCGGCGCGACCACGGGCGATTCCGCTGGGCGCAGCGCCGCCCCGGATCGCATCACCCCCTGATCGGCGGGGGTGCCGCATTGAAGCCGTCGATCCGTCCGTAGCCTCGCGGCATGGACGGAACGCCCGGCGATCTGCTGAACGACCTGCAGACGATCATGGCGGTCTCCCGCGCCATGGGCAGCGAGCGCGATCTCGATCGTCTGCTCGCGCTGATCATGCGCTCGGTCACCGATCTCGTCCATGCCGATCGCGCGAGCCTGTTCCTGGTCGACGCCGAGCGAAGCGAGCTGTGGACGCGCATCGCCCATGGCGCGAAGGAGATCCGGCTGCCCATCGGCAGCGGCATCGCCGGCGCCGTGGCCACCAGCGGTCAGCCGGTCAACATCCCGGCCGCCTATGACGATGCGCGCTTCAATGCCGAGAACGACCAGCGCACCGGCTACCGCACCCGCTCGATCCTGTGCATGCCGCTGATCACGCACACCAACAGCGTGGTCGGCGTCATCCAAGTGCTGAACAAGCTGACGGGCGACCATTTCACCGCCTACGATGAGCAGATCCTGTCCGCTCTCTGCAGCCAGGCGGGCGTGGCGATCGACAACGCGCAGCTCATCCTCAAGGACCTCGAGCGTCAGCGCCTCGCGCGCGACATGGAGCTCGCGCGGCAGATCCAGCTGAGTCTGCTGCCGCAGCAGCCGCCGGTGATGGCGGGCTGGCGGTTCGCGACCTATGCGCGCTCGTGCGATCAGACCGGCGGCGATTATTTCGATTTCATGCCATGCGGGGACGGTGGCGTGGATGCGGTCATCGGCGATGTCAGCGGACATGGTCTGGCGGCGGCGATGGTGATGAGCACCGCGCGTGCGACCCTGCGCGCCCTGCACAGCGCCGTGCCCGACGCGGGCGTCCTGGTCACGCGGCTGAACCATCTGCTCGAGCAGGATCTCAGCGACGAGACGTTCATGACCCTGGCGCTCGCCCGCCTTGGCGGCGATGGCTCGTGCGCATACGTCAGCGCCGGTCATGAGCCGCCGCTCGTCCACCGGACGGGTGGACGCTTCGACGTCATCGATGACACCGAGATCGTGCTCGGCATCATGGGGGATTCCGTCTACCGGACGCATGCGATCGCACCGTTAGCGCGTGGCGACATCCTGGTGCTGTTCACCGATGGCATCTTCGAAGCGCAGGCGCCACCCGCGTTCGAGCAGTATGGGATGGATCGGCTCCGGGCCGCGATCGGCCGGACATCGTCGCTCGGGGCTCAGGCCGTGTGCGATGCGGTGGTGGCCGAGGTCACCAGCCACCTCGGCGGCTCGTCCCCGCACGACGACATGACCATCGTGGTGGCGGAGCGTCTGTGACCGATAGAGCCTGCATGAAGGCCAGGCGGTCGTGACCACGCTGCGCATCCTCGGCGGCGATCCGCCGCCGTGCGGCACGGTGCTGGTCTCCCGCCAATGGCCCTCGCGATTGGATCTGAAGCAGGAGGTCCTCGACGAGATCGCCGCGACGCTGTCCGCCAACGCTCTCGTGGGCGAGGACGATCACCCGTGGCTGTGCCTGTGTCTCGATGAGGCGCTGGTGAACGCGATGCTGCACGGCAACGAGGGCGACCCCGACACGCCGATCGACATCGAGGTCGCTGCCGATGGCGACCGCTGGTACGTCACGGTGTCAGACCGCGGAACCGGTTTCACCTCCAGCCAGGTGCCAGACTCCGAGGATCCCGAGAGCCTGCTGCTCGAGCACGGGCGCGGCATCCGCATCATGAGCGAATGGCTCGACGATCTCACCTATTACCGCTCCGGCGCCACGGTGCGCATGGCGCGAAGGCGGTCGCCGACGGGCGAACCGCTCCCACCGCTCGATGCCTTGCGGCAGAAGGATGGCGATCATGCCCTGTGATTTCCTGATGGTCCAAGTCTATGACAAGATCGTGCTCGCGAAGGTGATGAAGGAGCGCCTGCTCGATCCCGCGTCGATCGCATCGCTCTCCGAAGGCCTGTCCGAACTGGTGGATCGGCATCCGCGCATCAGCCTGGTGATCGATGCCGCGGATATCGGCTATCTGTCATCGGCGATGCTGGGCAAGCTGGTGGCGTTGTACAAGGCAATCAAGGTAGCCAAGGGCCGGATCGCGATGGGCGGCGTGAAGCCGCAGCTGATGCCGCTCTTCAAGGTCACGCAGATCGACAAGTTGATGCCCTTCTTCAACGATGCCGGACAGGCGGTGACGGAGTTCAGGCGCTCGCCGCTGTAGCCGGAGCTGTGCTTGGGCGTCAGGTGGTTGGTGGTTGGTGGTTGGTGGTTGGTGGTTGGTGGTTGGTGGTTGGGGTCGCATTCCCGCTTCGGGCGGTAGCGTCGGGGCATGCGCGTCACGCTCGATCCTGGCCGTATCGTCGGTGAGTCGGTGGACGTGTCGGATGCCACGGGCGTCGTTGCCAAGCTCTGGTCGCGGCGCATCGCCTGGCGCTGCCGCGATCACGTGCTGGATCTGCAGATCCTCGCCGCCGAGGAGCTGCCGTTGCCCGAGGCCGAGCCCACGGAGCCCGTGGCGGGCGCCGTCGCGCGCATCGTCAAGGCTCTCGCCGGCAGCGGCGCGCTGGCGCTCTTGCGCGACCCGGCCGTCGCCCTGGGGCCGGAGCGCATCGCCTTCGCCGAAGGGCTGCGGCTGTTCGCCATCGCCAGCGAGGCGGACGAGGCGTGCTGGGACACCATGCTCTCGCTCGGCCAGCCGGTCTACGGGGTGCGCGGGACGCTCGCCTGCGAGGTGATGCGTCCCCGCCCGGCTTCGGTGCTGTCGGCGCTCGCCTACGGCCTGTTCACCTGCGAAGAGGGCCTGTCCCTGCGCCTGCACGAGGACCGCGCTGGCGTCGCCTACGAGGTCGATCGCGACGACGCCGTCGGCACGGTGATCATCCGCAACGGTTTCGAGGCCACGCGGCTCACCGGGCGACGCGGCGAGTACCGCGACCTGGGCACCGAGGCCTACGTCCGTCTGGTGGTGCGCGCCGGGACCGCGGTGTGCTGGACGCAGCCGCGCTTCATCGCCCCGCAGCGATGAGGGTGGATGCCTGCGGTGTTAGGCCTGCTGGCAGGGTGTTGAAAACACCCGGGGGGGGTCCGGCAATGCCGTTCACTTTAGAAAATCCCATAAAATGATTCTTGACAGTGCTTTGAGATCCGGTTTCGGACCTCATGAGCACTCTTCGACCTGCGCATGATCTCCTCCATCACCTCACGGTTGCGCTG
>JACCZE010000366.1 GCA_013696105.1 Planctomycetota bacterium
GACCTATGACAACCACGCGGCAGAGGTGCAGCGTCGATCCTGCATCGACGGTTGGCGCCGCCACGGGGTCGAGCTCAGCGACCGCTGCATCGGGATCGATGGCTGGAGCCTGCTGCTGGTCGACAGCGCCTCCGGCGGGACCGCGCCCGAGAGTTCCGCGTGGCTGCAGGCGCAGCCGCACGAGCGCGCGATGCTCCTCACCCACGTCCCAGTCGATCGGCCGCTGGTGCGCTCGTTCATCGCGGACGTCGATTCCGAACGCGATTGCGCGATCTACACCCAGTCGCGATCACCCGCGCTGTTCGCTGATCATCTCGCCGGGCGGATCCGTACCGTCTTCACCGGACACCTGCATTTCCCAGGTCTCGTCCGGGATGGGGACACCACCTTCCACCTCTTGGATGCGAGCTTCGCGCGCGGCAGCCGTGGACCCTCGGTGGCCATCGTCGATACCGGCGGCGGATCGGTGCGGGTCACCTCGCTCACCGCCCCCGTCTGAGACCTCACGGGCTCTTCCGTCCCAACTGCTCGAGGCGCCACTCGCAGAAGCGCTGAGGGACGGGGTCGACATTCCATTCCCGACGATGGCTCGGCAGCGCGAGAAAGGATCGGTAGTCCGTCATGGCGTCGGCAGCCCGACCATCCCGGTCATGGAGGATCGCGCGCAGGAGCAGCAGATTTGCCGGAGCATAGAGCCGGATGGGTTGGGCCAGGTATGCCGCCTCATCGATCGAGCCTGACAGGTAGCGGGAGATGAACCAGGGCTGCTGACCATATGTCCACCGATCCCTCGATTCGACCTCGGCACGTGCTCGCTCGAAAGCCCTGACGTCGCCAGCGAGATGCCTGAGGAAGGGCACGATGGCATAGTGGGACAGGATGAAATCGGCCTGGCGGTAGCGGACACGCTCCGGGACTGCGAAGAGATCGTCTGCCCCGGCATGGTCGCCGCGGATGAATCGTTCGAGGCCCAAGGCATGGCGTGGCCACATGTACACGGGTACGTCCATGCCCCACTGCTCGAAGGCCCGATCGTAGCGACGCTGTGCCATCAGCGCTGCGCAGCTGTCACGCTCCTCGGCATCCAATTCCTTGAATCGGCCGAGATGGACCATGGCGGTCCGCGTGAATCGTTTGTTGCTCTTCTGCGCAAGGATCTCCTCCAATCGGCCGGCAGCCAGAAGCGCATCGAGATGAGTCGGGTTCCGGGCGAGGATCGCGTTAATTTCCCCATGCATGAGGTCCCTCCAGTTGTGGTCCGCGAACTCCTTCGGATACAGCGCCTCCGCCTCCTCGAAGCGGCCCATCTGGAGAAGTGCATCGAGTACCAGAGTGACGCCGTGCCTTCGCTCGGCAGTCTCGTGGATCCGGCCGGACCAGCTGAGCGCCTCGAAGCATTCGTTCGGTTGCCCGGGGAATCGCGACAAGGTCTCGTCGAACCTGCCCAGGCTGTTCAACGCACGCGCGACCATGTGATCGGTGAGGTGTTCGGATGCGAGACGGCGCTCACGCAGGTCGAGGTACCTCAAGAGCTGGCGATCGTCCCCATGGTGTTCGTAAGCGGATATCAGCGCCTGTGCGTATTCGCACCAGTGCGCAGCGCACACGGAGCGGAGGTCGCGCCTGTTGGTGGCGCACAGGCTCTCGAGGCTGCTCGCGGCTTGGTCATGGTCACCGTCGGAAAAGAGCCGGTCGATGCGCGCGAGCTCGACCGGTTCGGAATGCGACCCGGCAGGCAGATCCTTCCAGACCGCGAACGCGCGGTCCAGGTTGCCGAGCCGATGCTCGCACAGGCCCTGCTTGTAGCGGGCCTCCTCGGCGATCGGCGCTCCCTGATGCGCTCTCGCGATCTTCTCGTATTCGACCGCAGCCTCCGCGTAGCGCCCGCGCTGTGCCTCGTGGTCACCGATGACGGTGGCCGGAACCTTCTGGGGCAGGATACGCGAAAAGATGCGGATGTTGCGGAAGGCCTTTCCCTGGAGGTAGCCGTAGAGCGACGGATATCCCCCTGGGAGAGGGAAGGGATCGACATATTCGCACAGCGTCCGGCCATCCACCTGCATGGCCACGCGCGATCCGACGATTTCGACGCGGACACGATGGATGACGCCGCTTTCAGGTTTCACGGGGCTGAAGGCGACCATCTTGTCTCCCGCGATGATGCGGGAATACATGCCTCCATGGGCCCCGAATTGGATGACGATGCATCCGGGACGCGAGGATGGGTCGTTCCAGGGCGAGAAATCCAGGTCGCGATTCCAGACCAGCGACAGATCGCAGGGTGGTGCGCCAGGCAGCATCATCGCCTCGTACTCGATGGCGACATCGCCGTCGATGCGGTGGCGATAGGTCAGCGTGCTCGCGGTCGCTCCATTCGAGACGAGCCAACCGTCTGCGCGCAGATCCCAGCCGCCGACGAGCACCGACCAGTTATCCTGCCAATCGGTCTGCTGGAATCGCTCCTCGACGATGGGCGAGCCCCATGAGGCGATCTCCTTGATCTTCTCGCCATACAGGAGCAGTCCCAGCACGACGATCACCACCAGCGCCGCCGTGCTCGCCCACAGCGTGCGACCATGGCGGCGATGCCAGCGCGCGATCGTCTCCGTGAGCGAATCCTGATGCGCTGAGACCGCCAGGCCGGCCTGATAGGCTTCCAGGTCATGCACCAGATCATCGGCGGCCTGATAGCGTCGGGCGGGGTCGGGGGCCATGGCCTTGAGGGCGATGTTCAGCAGCGGCCCCGGAACCAACCTTCGTTCAGCCGGCGTGATGGGATCCACCGATCCCTCGCGCTTCTTCGTCCAGAAGCGGTCGGCGTCGTCGTCCCAGATCGGCACGCGCAGGGTGAGCACGTGATGGAGCGTCGCTCCGAGGCCATAGATGTCGCTCCGGTGATCGGCGTATTCGCGCCGGGCCTGTTCGGGAC
The DNA here is from genome assembly GCA_013696105.1 of Planctomycetota bacterium. Classification (GTDB taxonomy): domain Bacteria; phylum Planctomycetota; class UBA11346; order UBA11346; family UBA11346; genus JACCZE01. The sequence continues at coordinate 2,930 of JACCZE010000366.1, forward strand.
TCATGTACTCTCATGTACAGCGGCGTCCCGTACAGCCGCACCGGGCTGCCGTCGAGGCGCGCGGCGCTGCCCCAATCGACGAGCAGCACCTCGCCGAATTCCCCGAGCATGATGTTGTCCGGCTTGATGTCCTGATGGATGATCCCGCGATGATGCGCGTACGCGAGCGCGTGCCCCACCGCGATGAACAGGCTGACGATGTCGTTGAACGTGGCGATGCGCGCCGAACGGTTCGCGGGTGTCGACAGGTTCAGCTCCTCGCCGAGCGATCGACCCTCGATGCGCCTGGTGGTGAAAAAGACGCTCCCCCGTTCGTCGACGTCGAGTTCATAGACGGGCAGGACGTTCGGGTGCTGCAGCGAAGCGGTGATGCGCGCCTCGTCGATGAAATGGCTGATGCTCTCGGCATCGGCGTTCCGCGGCTGCGCATTGAGCATCTTCGCGGCGATCGAGCGATCCAGGTTGCGGTCGAGGACGGCATAGACGCGACCGGTCGCACCCGCACCCAGGAGGTGCTCGACCGCGAATCGCCTGCCCTCGGGGCCGATCCCCGGGAAACCGAAACGCACCAGGCGGTGTCGGAGCGCCTCTCCCGGAAGCTCCGGTGGAAGGCCGGGAAGTGGATCGGATGAGACCGTGCTGGGCCGGGATTGAGCGAGCACCCCGGCAGGTGAGAATGCCTCGCTGGGCATGGTTTCGCCCAGGATCGATCCTCTGCCCGGCCCGTCCGCATCCGATCCCATGCCCATCCTCCGGGTCCGTACCCGGGAACCCGGCGCGAGACAACGGGAATATACCTCCGAATACCCTCGTGCGCCTTGCAGGGTGCTGAAAAAGCACCCTGCGGGGGTTGAAGGGGGCGTATCGCCCCCTGGACAAAAAGTCACAGTTCATGAATTCCCGGCACAATGGCGACCGCAGGTCGCGCCGGGGTTTCTTCAACGCTATCAGGCTGTTGTTTCTCAACAGCCTGATAGGCGGCAGCAGCCGGCCTCCCC
>JACCZE010000369.1 GCA_013696105.1 Planctomycetota bacterium
GTGCTCGGTGACGCGCGGCTGCGGGCGCAGGCGCTGCGCCTGGTCCGCGCATACGATCGCGCGTTCTCGCGAAACTTCCGCTCGCCGTTCGCGCGCTCGACGCTCGACGCCGCGTGCGAAGACAAGGAGGCCGGCATCTACTGTTTCCTCGCGGCCTATCGCGCGTATCTCGCGACCAACGATCCCACCTTCGCCGAGCAGGCCCGCATCGCCGGCGAATGGATCAGCACGTTCGTCTATTTCTGGAACGTCGGGTCGCGCGCAGGATCGATCTGCCACCAAGAAGGATTCTCCTCGACGTTCTGGCCCGGAGTCAGCGTTCAAAACATGCATTTGGACGTGTTCTTCCCGGCATTCGAGCTCGCGGACCTCGGCCGCCGCCTGCGCGATCCGATGCTTGTCGGCATCGGGGAGGGGGTGATGGCGGCATGGACGCACGGCATCTGTCAACGACCAGGTCATTGGGGATTCCCCACTCCCGGAGAGCAGGGAGAGCAGTTCTTCCAGACCAACTGGGGCCTGTCGATCGACCACTGGCGGGGAGGAGCGAATCGTTGGAACCCGGCGTGGATCATCGCCTTGGTGCTGCAGGCCGCGCTGAAATTCTCTGGTGGATCAGGCAATGCTTCGAGGAGGAAGTCCCGGGCGCATCTCCAGCGCTGTCGTTAACGCCGCTGCGGCTTCGGCTGTTTCAATATTCCTGCGTGAGGTCGTCGCGCCCTGACCAGGGCTTCTCTCCTTCGGCGGATCGGTTACCACATCAACCGAGGGACCCATGGCTAAGACATTTTCAGTGCTCGAGAAGAATATCCTCAAGGCAAAAGGCCTGACCGAGGCCCAGGTGAAGAAGTTGTCCAAGGCGGGAATCGCTGGACGCGACGATTTCAAAACCGTGGGCGATGCGGCCACGCTGACTCAACTGGTGTCGGGACTGGATACCGCTGTGGCATCAGCCGTGCTCGCCTGGGCGCGCGGCGAGGGGACCACTGACGTCGGCGGACTCGGCAGAGTGGTGGTGGAATCCTCGGACTCGGTCTACTGCGTGCACTGCAAGACCAAGCAGCCGAAAGATTACAGCAGTGGCGATCTCTGCGTCTCGTGCGGCAAGCAGGCAGAGCCGATCCTGTCGTGCTTCTGGTGCGCCAGCAGCGGGCCCGGGCGCTTCTGCCGCCAGTGCGGCGCCGAATTCATCGCGACGTCCGAACTCGACCTCGGCATCCACCTCAAGCGCGAGGGCCTGCCGAAGGACGACATCCCGAAGAAGCTCAAGGCCATGGGCGCGGCCGAGAAGGACGTGCTCTGGGGACGGATCCGCAAGAGCCGCGGATAACCGTCCATGCGGGCGATCTGCGAGGCCTGCCAGCATCCGCAGCCGGTCGATTGGCGTCCCGGCGACCTCTGTATCCAGTGTGGCGCCGCCGTGCGCCGCGACGTGCGCTGCTTCTGGTGCGCCGAGTGGACTCCGTTCGCCAAGTTCTGTCGCGGCTGCGGTGCCGAGGTGGTCGAAGAGCGCCTGTTCGGAGCGGCGCGCATGATCAAGCACGCCGGAACCGATCGCTTCACGGTGCCGAAGATGCTGCGCGAGCTGGATCCGGAGCAGCTCGATAACTTCTCGCGCATCTATCAGCGTCACGCCGTGGTCGCGGCGAGCCACGTCGATGACCTGAGCTTCCTGGAGCGTTTCCTGCACCGGAAGTCCTTCAGCGCTGCACTTGATGACGAACTGGTGGCCCAGCTGCCGTGGGATGCGCCGACCCTGCAGCGCATGAGCACGCGGGGCTCCGAGGCGGACGGCGATCCGCCGCTGACGAGGGTCAACGCTATCGCCGAGCGCACGCCGATCGGCCGCACCGTGACGCTGGCCGGCATCGTGCGGCTGCGCCTGGGCGATCGCACGGCGCTCACGGAGGTGCGCCACGTTCTGTCATCTGGCGATGATGAGGTCAGCGACGAAGCAGCGCTGGTCCTGGTATCGTGGAGGGTGGTTACCCTCTTCGGGCGCTTGGCTGAGCAGCGCGACCTCATCGCGAGACTGCGCACGTCGCCCTTCGTCGAGGAAGCCGCGGTTGGGCTCGCTCTGCTCGGCGCCGGTGATGTCGACAGCGTCCGCTCGGCCATCGGTTCCGCCGATCCGGATATCGCCTTCGCGGCCGCGCTCGTCTGCGGCGACGCGGATCGGCTGCAGGCGGCACTCAGCGCGGACGACATCCGCACCATAGCCGCCGGCATGCGCCTGATCGAGCTCGGCATCCTCCATCCGCTCGAGCGGCCCCTGCGCGACGGGAGCGTCGCGGTGCAGATCGCGATGACCGATGCGCTCTGCCGACGCACGCAGGGGGCCGCCGAACTCGCGGCCACGCTCCTGCATCTGGTCGAGACCACCGACAGCGACACGGTGCGCGAACGGGCTGCGCGGGTGCTGTGCCGGGCGATGCCGGTCGAGTACGCGATCCGCATCGCGCGCGCAGGCGGCGGCGAGCAGTACATCGCGATGTCGCTGCTGTCGGAGCAGGCGGCGCTTCCCGCCGACGTCGTGCACCAGGTGTGCACGCACCTGGTGTCCCGGGAGCAGTTGCGCGCCAGCCAATACGGCGTGAAGGAGGCAGCCGAACGCGGCAGCATCCCCGATGGATTCGTGCCCGCGTGTTTCTCGGAATCGTCGGATGCATCGCGTGTGGAGCTGATCCGCATCGCGGAAACCCAGCTCGCCGCTCGTGGCGACGAATCGCTGCATCTCTTCGTCATGGGCGTGGTTTTCGGCCCGTTTCCCGCCGTGATCCGCGCCGCGGCCTGGTGGGCGCTGGTCCGGTGGTACCACCGCGACGATCTGAGATCGTTCGGACCGTGCACCTTGAAGCCGGAGGGGGTCCAGCGCTTCTTCGGTACCCCTACGGCGCCTGCTTTCCGCGGCTGCTGGCGGTGCTCACCGATCGCGATTCCCTGAAGGAAGTGGGTCTCTACGAGTTCCTCGCGCATCTGCTCGATACCGCGGACGCGGAGGCGATCGCCCAGCTGATCGCGAGCGACGAGCACGCCGATGCGATCATCGCGGCGCTCACCGCCATCGCGACGGGAACCTCGTGGCACTACCTGCGCACGTCCGCGGTGGCATTCATCGGCCGTTGCGGCCAGCAGGAGCGTTGGCGCGAGCGGGCGCTGGTCGCGCTGCGGTCGCTCGCGGCGACCACCGATGGCGATGTGCGCATGAGCAGCGAACGCTTCATCGTCCAGCTGACCGGGTCAGCCGGCTGATCGCTGCCGCATCACATGGTCGCCGCACCGTTGCGCAGGAAGTAGCCCACGGAGCGGGCGAAGCTCACGTAGCCATCGAAGGTCTGCGGCTTCACCTTGTAGGTGGTCGCTCCGAGACGCCGGCTCTCGATCCGATCGCCCTCGCGATCCACCGCGGTGAAGATGACCGCGGGGATGCTGCTCCAACCCGGCGTGGTGCGGATGATGCCCAGTACCTGCAAGCCGGACATGCCAGGCAGCATCAGATCGAGCAGGATCAGGGCCGGTTTGCCGGCCTGTTCGAACGGCGGCGCCTGCCCCAGGTACGCCAGGGCCTCGCGCGCGTTCTGGACCGAGCGGACGACGATGTCATCCGCTACGACGCCCAGGGCCTCGCGCAGGAGTTCGACCTCGTGCGGGTTATCTTCGACCATCAGGACCTGGTATGGCATGGGGCCCTCACAGGGATCTACCAGGCGTGGGGTGGTTAACCGGAATGGGTCCGCAGCATCCCATGTCCGCTGGAACTGGCTGAACCTGGTGTGATCTGCAAACGGTCGGGACAGAGGCCGCTTTCCGGGTTCGGAATCTGGGCGCTCCCTGGATGACTTAAGATGTCCGATAATATATATTATGTAAAATTCATATGGGCAAAGCCGCCGATGGGAACAGGACTTGGGACTTTTGTGGATATCTCGTCGGCAGTGAGCCCCACGATCGGTGAGCCCAACGATCGCGGTTGGGTGACAGCTGGATGTTCCGCGCTGTCATGGTTCCTATCGACCACCAACCACCAACCACTCACCACCAACCGCGATTCAAGCCAGGAACCGGTCGACGTGATCGCGCTCCCAACGCGTGGCTTGGGCATATCCCGGAAACCCGCGCTCCCAGGCATGGAAGCGTCGGCTGTGGGCGCGTTCACCGCGTAGCGGCGTACAGGCCTGGGCGTGGTGGCAGAGCTCGTGGTAGATCACGTAATCGATGAACAGGCGCGCGACCCAGGGCTGATTCAGCCGCGGGCTGACCATCACCATGGCCACCGGTCGTGAGCGGTAGGTCGCGAAGCGGACGTGGCGGGTCGGCTTCTGACGGCGGCCACGGCCCCAGGCCACGGCAGGTTTGGGCAGGTGCGCGAAGTGCTGGGCATGGATGCGGTCCATGGTCGCGACGAGGTCGAGCTGGCCGCCCAACGGCTCGAGTTCGAGCGGCTTGGTCACGGCGCGCTCGCCCGCGCGCAACGTGCGTCCGAGCTCATCGAGCGCTGCACGGACCGACGGACTGGTCAGGCGACCGCCAGCGCGGATCCACTGCGGCAGGGCATCGATCGCCGCAGGAAAGCCGAGCAGACCGCCGTGGATGCTCAAGCGCATGCCGCGACGCGCGGAACCACGCAGGCTGATCAGGATGCGACGGTTGCGGTTCAATCGCAGCGACACCGGCCACGGCAGGGTGGCCAGCGAGCGTCGCAGGCGTGCAAGGACCGCATCGGGATCCGCGACCGCAGCAGGAAGGGGGCCTGGATCTGTCAGCGCGAGATGGGCCCCCTCGCCGGATCCGCTCATGCGAACAACCGCGTACCGATGCGCACGTCGGTCGCCCCCTCCTCGACGGCGATGCGGAAATCCTGGGACATGCCCATGCTCAGCCGGGACAGGCCATGGGCCTGCGCCAGCTCGCGCAGCGATGCGAAGCAGCGGCGCACGTCGGGCTCGCCGACCCCCGGTGCGCTGGCGTCATTCCCCGCGGTCTGGGCGAGCATCGGCGCCATGGTCATCAGCCCGACGAGGTCGAGTTCGGGCTTCGAG
>JACCZE010000395.1 GCA_013696105.1 Planctomycetota bacterium
GGTCGGCCTGCAGCGCACCGCGCTGATCGCCGCGGCGCTGGCGCAAGGCCGCTGCGAGGACCTGCGCGGACTGTTCGACGACGCCTGGCACGAGCGGCACCGCGCGACGCTGAATCCCGGACTGGCCGAGGCGCGCGCGGCGGCCTCGTCGGCCGGGGCGATCGGCACCATCCTCTCCGGGAGCGGCAGCACGGTGCTGAGCTTCTGCGTGCGATCGCGTGCGGACGCGGTGCGCGACGCGATCGACCGCGCGTATGCCTTGGCCGCGCGACCCTGCGCGGTGTCGGTCATCCCATTCGACAACGACGGCCTCCGGCGCGCCTAGCCCCGCGGCCTCGTCGGAGTGCGGAGATCGGCCTGCCGTCAGACGGGTACGCCCGAACCCCGGGGCCCGCTCACGGACGACTCTGATCGCGAGCGAGCAGCCCGCGGATCCGCGCGGCCTCCATGCGCAGGTCGTCGACGTCCCGGTAATCGGCGCTCGTCCAGGGCGTCACAGCGAGTTCTGGCCGTCCCCCGCTGATGATCGGCCACGCAGCGCGCGCAGCGGCCGCTGTGTCGATGCGCGCGAGGATGGCTGCCAGATCCGTGTCCGAGCTGTGGCGCAGGCCGAGCACCACGTCCGCTGCGCAGGCATGCAGATCGGTCGATCCGCTCGCTGACGCCACCTCGCACACCAGCCGCGCGACCTCGGGAATGTCGCCATAGGATCGCGCGAGCCGCATGCTCGGCGCCACCAACGGTCGTGGATCCAGACCCATGCGCAGGGCGCAGCGCACCGCGCCGTGCAGATCGATCGCCGCGTCGATGCGCAGATCGACGATGGCGGGCAGGGTCTGCGGCGGATCGGGGAAGCCGGTGAGATAGGACAGTCGCCGGCGGAGGTCCTGCGGTAGTCCGGCGAGCTGATCCGGGCGTCGGCGCAGCAGACGCGCCAAGGCGTCGTATCCGGCCTGCGTGAATGGTCGTCGTGCGATGAGATAGACCGCCGCGTCGTAGGTGGCCCGATCGCTGCGCGCGCAGAGCGCCAGCGCGGCGCCGGCGTCCAGCGGCGTCGAACCGCCCGACACGAAGGGCCATCGTGCGATGAATCGCTCCGCGGCGGCGTGGCCGTCGACTTCCGCCAATCCGAGGCGCACGAATGCTGCGCGGTTGGCCGGCCCGAGCTTGCGCTCGACCGCGGTCAACACGCTGCGCGCCGCGGGCCAATCGTGGGAGGGCAGCACGTCGTTCCACGTGGCATCCGATTGTTCGTAGGCGACCTGCGGGTCATTGGTCTGACGGATGGTGGCGATGCGCACCGCCGGCGTGGCCTCGTAGTGCAGGAACGCTGCCGCGAATGAGCGCGTCGCACCGTACGCCGCGAAGAGCGCGCACGGCCAGGCCAGCAGGCGTGCCGAGCAGCGCATCCCGCCGGACGCCGCCGTTCGCGTCGACGGGCAGCGCAGCATGACGCCGACGCCGACCGCGGCCCACGCCAGCGGACCGGCGTAGCCGAGGGAATTGTCGCTCAGGGCGTGCGTCGCCCCGGCGGCGAGGGCTGCGGTGCACGCCCAGCGTTGCGCGGGGTCTATTATGCCGCCGACGTGGCGGATCAGCGCCACGGTGAACGCGGCCAGCAGCGCCAGGCCGATCACGCCGCCATTGAGCAGCGCCTCGAGGCCCTCGTTGTGCACGTGCAGCAGCCAGTGTCCGGCGGCGGTGAGATGCCGTGCGTGCTCGCCATCAACCTCATTGAGGGCGATCGCCGCGTAGGACCCGCCGCCGAACGGCAGGAAGCTCATCGCGCCTTCCCAAGCGGCGGCGAAATACATCAGGCGTTCGTGCCGCGGCGCCTGTAGCGGGCCGTGCAACCAGTGCCAGGTCGCGACCGCGACGATCCCGGCGCCGACGCCCAGGATGACGATCGCCGACCGGCGATGACGCTGCCACAGCACGATCATGACGACGGCGATCGCCGCGGCCGTCGCGGCTGCGAGCGCTCCGCGGCGTAGCTGACCGGGGTAGGCGGTCACCACGAATGCGAGCCACAGCGACACCGCCGCCACCGGCCACAGCCACGACCAGCGCGATCGGGCTGCCGGTGAACGTACGAGCCAGGCGATCCACCCGCACAAGACCGGTGTCGCCGCCGACATCAGGAAATTCACGTTGCCCATGCCGAAGCTGTTCGATCCGGTGACCGTCATGCCCACCCAGGCGACGGCGAGTGCGCACGTGGTCCCGATGCCCAGGGCCTGGATCCAGCGCTCGGGCGCGACGACGCTGGTCGCAACCGCGAGCGCGATCACCAGCGCTCCCGCCTCCATGGCGGCGCGTCCGAGGGCGAGGTGCGGATACGTCCCGAACAGGATGCCTGCGATCGTCCAGCACACGGTCAGCGCGGCGAGGATCAGCGGGGCGCCCGACGCCGTCCGCGCCGCACCGCGCCCTGGCAGCCACGGAAGCAACGCCAGCGGGAACAACAGCGCGACCACGGTCTGCAGATCCGATGGCGCCCACCGGAAGGTCCACGAACCGATGGCATAGGCGCACACCAGGATCAGGAGCAGCGCCGCGGACGCGCCCACAGCATTGCCCGCACCGGCAGGATGGTGAGCGACTGCAGAGGATCCGGCCTCACCGACGTCGGCGGCCCCTTCGGCCGCGGGCGGCACACCACTGGTCATGGGTTCCCAAAAAAAACCTGGCCTTGGAGAACCAAGGCCAGGCATCGCATCCGCAGACTGCGAATCGTTAGCGGCGGTACGGCAGGTAGGTCGCGCTCGCCGGGGCCATGGTCAGGGTCGCCTGGAACAGCGCGGTGTCGAGCACGGTCGACACTGGACCACCGGTGCCGGAGGTCGTGTTCGTGTAGGCGGTGCCGCTCGGCTTCGAGGCGTACACGTTGCCGGCCTGGTTGATGGCGAAGAAGCGGCGGCCCTGGTCATCCGAAACCGGGAAGCACAGCACGCCCCACACGCGTTCGCCCGTATTGTCGAGCACGCCGGTCGGCGCGGTGGCGGTGACCGGGGTCTTGAACTGGTAGCCGCTGATCGTCGGCCACGGAGCGACGAGCGCATTGGCACCCGTGGCCGTGGTGGCGGTGGCGGACGTGTACGTGGCCGCGCTGCCGTAGGACGGCGCGAGCAGGTTCAGGGTGATCGGGCTCGCCGTGGGGCTCATGGTCGTGGTGCCGCAGAGCACGTTGTACGGATTGGCGATAGCTCCACCCACCGCAACGAGGATGCCGTTGACGGCATAGGTACCGATGCCGTTGGTGTCGAGGTCGGCGTAGCCACCTGCCTGGAACTGCACCTCGGCGGGCAGGATACCGCTCTTGAGCGCGGCGGCGGCGGATGACTCCTGCGCGGTGACGCGGGATTCGAGGAGATTGGGGATCGCGATGGCCGCGATGATGGCGATGATCGCGATGACGATCATCAGCTCGATGAGGGTAAAGCCTTTACGCATGGCAGACTCCAGGGTGTTGGTCGGGTGTGGTTACGCTGGTCTTATTGCGGTGGTCGTGCCACTTCTGCCACGCAACCGCCCTTAATAGTGATGTCTTCCTGGTCTATTTTTTACTAATACCGTGTCAAATGGTCGCTTGCCCGGTCTCCGTGCTGACAGCTTCTGTCAGCCGCTGACGTTTTTCCGCGAATCGCCGGGATGCGGGGGTCGGGCTTGAGCTCCATGAATCCGTCTCGCCAAGGCGCGGGGTCCGCTGAGGATCCCGACGATCCATGACGACCCCATCGGCGTACTGACCGTGACCGACGCCGTACCAGATAGCCGAGAATCTCCGTCGAGCGCATCCCGCGCGCCAGCCCTGGTGCTGTCCGCGACGCGCATGCTGCCGCCGTGGTTCGCCCGGTGGCTCGGGGGCGTGCTCGGTCACGCGTTCTCGCTGCTGCCGATGCGCGACCAGCGCCGCTGCCGCGACCATCTGCGCATCGCATTCCCGAGCGCGGACGCGAACTGGATCGAGCGCACGGCGCAGAAGACCTTCCGCCACGCCGGACGCATGGCGCTGTGGACGCTCGCCACTCTCGACCGCGATGCGCGCAGTCTGCGCCGCGGCATCGCGGTGGAGGGCGCCGACAACATCCGTGCGGTGGTGCGCGCCTGCCGCCGCGGCGAAGGCACCGTCGCCTTCACCGGCCACTTCGGCAATTGGGAGCTGCTGTCGCGCGTCGGCGCCACGGTGATCCCCGCGACGGTGATCGGTCGTCGCCTGCGCAGCGCCTTCGCGGATGCGGTGGTGCGCGCGGCGCGCGCCAGCGGCGGCTCGCGCGTGCTGTACCAGGACGACGACGTACGCGCGAGCCTGCGCGAATTGCGTTCGGGGCGCATGCTCGGCGTCCTCGCGGACCAGGACGTGCCGCGCCTGACCGGCATCTTCGTGCCCTGGTTCGGCGTGCCCGCATTCACCCCCTCCGCCCCCGCGGCGCTGGCTCTGATGTCGGGCGGCGCGGCCCAGCCGCTGTTTCTGTACGAGCGCGCCGGGCGCTGGGTCATCCACGCCGGGCCGCGGCGGATCTTTCCCCGCGGCGGCGATCGGGCCGCCGCCATCGCCGAGATCACCGCCTGGGCCATGGCCTATGAGGAAGCCCTGGTCCGTCGGCAGCCGCACCAATGGGTGTGGTGGCACCGCCGCTGGAAGACGCGCCCGAGCGATAGGCCGGCGCAGAAGAGCTAGCAGGCTGTTGAAAAACAACAGCCTGCTCGCGTTGAAGAACCCCGGCGCGACCTGCGGTCGCTATTGTGCCGGGGTTTCTTCAACTTCGACTTTTTGTCCAGGGGGCAAAATGCCGGCAAAATGCCCCCTTCAACCCCCAGCAGGCTGTTTTTCAACAGCCTACTAGATGCCCGCCGCCTCGGGCTACGCTGGCCGCCCATGAAGCGCCAAGGAATACGTGCCAGCGGAAACGCGCTCGGTCTCGCGCCGGCGCTGTGGGAGAGCCCGTTCCTGCGCGCATGCCGGGGCGAACCGACGCCGGTCACGCCGGTGTGGCTGATGCGCCAGGCCGGCCGCTACATGGAGCATTACCGCGGCGTGCGCGCCGGCGGATCGTTCCTCGATCTGTGCAAGAGTCCCGCGCGCTGCGCCGAGGTCGCGGTGTTCGCACGCACCTTCCTCGATGTCGACGCGGCGATCCTGTTCAGCGACATCCTGGTCGTGCTCGAGGCGTTGGGCCTGCCGCTGGAATTCACCGAAGGCGGCGGACCGCACCTCCCCCAACCGATCCGCGCGGCGGCGCAGGTCGAGGCGCTGGGCAATCCGGCGCAGGCCGCGGCGGACCTCGACTATGTGTACCAGGCGCTGCGGCTCACCGTCGCCGGGTTGCCCCCGCACATCCCGTGCATCGGATTCTGCGGCGCCCCCTTCACCCTCGCCGCCTATGCCATCGAGGGCGGAGGCACCCGCCAGTTCGCCCAGAGCAAGGCGTTCATGTACCGTGAGAGCGCGGCCTGGCACCGGCTGATGGAGGTGCTGGTCAGCGCGCTGGCGCTGTACGTCAACCACCAGATCGCCGCCGGCGCTTCGTGCATCCAGATCTTCGACAGCTGGGTCGGCGAGCTGACGCGCGAGGATTTCCGCGAATTCGTCGCGCCCCATCTGTCGCGGCTGATCGCGCACATCGGCGCCGGGGTGCCGGTGATCCTGTTCGGCACCGGCACCGGCCACCTGCTGGATGAGCTGATCGCCTGCGGACCGGACGTCCTCGGCATCGACAGCACCACCGACCTCGCGGTCGCCGGGGCGCTCGCCGCGCGGCACGGCGTGGCGGTGCAGGGCAATCTCGATCCGTGCCTGCTGCTCGCGCCGCGTCCACGCCTGCTCGCGGCCGCGGATCGCGTGCTCGCTACCGCGCACTCCGCATCGGGCCATGTCTTCAACCTCGGCCATGGCGTGCTCAAGCAGACGGACCCCGAGCAGGCGCGCGCGCTGGTCGAGCGGGTCCACGCGACGAGCACAGCGAGCGGTCGCGCGTGAACGGCGCGCTCCCGCCCGATCGCCGCATCGTGGTGGTCGGAGGCGGCATCGGTGGACTGGCGACTGCCTTTCGGCTGCGCCAACGCCTACCTGCGGCGCGCATAACGGTGATCGAGTCGGCGGAGCGCTGGGGTGGCGTCGTGCGCACGACCCGCGAAGCGGGCTGCGTCCTCGAGCACGGTCCGGACTCGATCCTGCGCTCGAAGCCCGCGGGCATGGCCCTGATCGCTGACCTCGGGTTGGAGGGAGAGGTGCAGACGACTCGCTCCGATGCCAGGCGCAGCCTGATCGCTCGCGGCGATCGACTGCTGCCGGTCCCGGAGGGCTTTTACCTGCTCGCGCCTGGTCGCTGGCGCAGCTTCCTCGCCTCCGGACTGGTCAGCTGGCCTGGCACACTGCGCATGGCGATGGATCTGGTGCTGCCACGCCGCGCGGCTGATGCGCCCGAAGAGAGCCTCGCGCAGCTGGTTCGGCGGCGCCTGGGGCGCGAGGCGCTCGAACGCCTCGCGCAACCGATGATCGGCGGCATCTACACCGCGGATCCCGAGCAGCTGAGCATCGCGGCCGCGATGCCGCAGCTCGCGCGCCTGGAATCGAGCCACCGCTCGCTGATCCTGGCGATGCGCGCGCGCGCGTCCGAGGAGCCCGCGAGCGGCGCTCGCTATGGATTGTTCGCGTCGCTGCGCGGCGGCCTGGGACTGCTGATCGAACGCCTGGTCGAGCGGCTGCAGGATTGCGATCTGCGCCTCGCGACACCGGCTTCGGGAATCACGCGCACGGGCGATTCCTGGAACATCACGACTCCCGGCGGACATCTCGCCGCCGAACAGCTGGTGATCGCCGGACCCGCGCACACGGCCGCACGGTTGCTGACGGACGCAGCGCCGTCGCTCGCGCAGACGCTCGCGAGCATCCCCTACGCGAGCGTCGCGACCATAAACCTGGCGTGGCCCGCATCAGCGCTGTCGGGAGTTCCGCTCGGCGCTGGGTTCGTGGTTCCTGCCATCGAAGGCTGCACGGTGATCGCGGCGACCTTCGCGCACCAGAAGTACGATGGGCGCGTTCCCGAGGGTCATGCGCTCATCCGCGCGTTCGTCGGCGGCGCCCTGCATCCGCGCGCGCTCGCAGCCTCGGACGACGACCTCGTTTCCCAGGTCCTCGCGGACCTCGGTCGCTGGCTGCGCATCGCCTCGCCGCCGGTCCTCGCTCGCGTGCACCGCTGGCCGGACGCGATGGCGCAGTACACGCTCGGCCACCGCGAACGGCTGGCGGCGATCCGCGCGGCGGAGTCCGAACTGCCGGGATTGGCGCTGGTCGGCAACGGCTACGAGGGCGTCGGAATCCCCGATCTGTGCCAGCAGGCGGAGGCGGCGGCTGTGCGATTGGGGGGTGGGGGATGAAAGAGGAAAGACAGTTGTCGGTTGTCGGTTGTCGGTTGTCGGTTGTCGGTTATCGGTTGTCGGTTGTCGGTTTGAGACCAATAACCAATAACCGATAACCAATAACCGATAGCCGATAGCCGATAGCCGATAGCCGATAACCTGTGCGTGGACGGAAGACCACCACCGTCGGCGGTCATCGGATTCGACGTCATGCCTTCTTCAAGCCATTGATAAAGGCAGACAGCATGGCGCCTACCGCCGTCGTCTGACGCAACAAAGCCGTGAAGCGATCGGCATCGACATAACCGAGATCCGACGCCACATACAGCTGAGCGCGGAGTTCGCCGCACGATCCACGGGCGATGATCAGGAATTGCCGAAGTTCCCGCTGCGTCCCGCGGTCGTTTCCCTCAGCGATGTTCGAGATGACCGAGATCGCCGCCCGGCGCATCTGATCACCAAGCCCCGCATCCCGGCGCACGTGCTTCAGCGCCACATGGACGTCCCGCACAAGCACCCGCGCCTCCTGCCACACCCTCAATTCTTCGAATCGCATTGCCGTTTCTCCTTCACCCCCCACCCGCGATCGCGCGCAGCTGTCAAGGCCGCGCGCCCCGCGCGCCGAGCCCGCGAGGGCAGCCTTTACAGCGAGCACGATCGCGAGAATGAAGAGAAGGAGAAAAGACAGTTATCGGTTATCGGTTGTCGGTTGTCGGTTGTCGGTTTGAAACCAATAACCGATAACCGATAACCGATAACCAACTACCTCTCCCTCTCCCTCTCCCTCTCCCTATCCCTATCCAATCCTCCACCCCTCCGCCGCCTCGATCGCCAGCAGGCGGTTGTATTTCGCCAGGCGCTCCGACTGGGTGATCGAGCCGATCTTGATCCAGTCTGCGGACCAGCCGACGGCGAGGTCGGCGAGCCAGTCGTCCTCGGTCTCGCCACTACGGGCGCTGACCGTCACCTTCCAGCCGGCGGAACGCGCCAGGCGGCACGATGCCGCGGCCTCGGACAGAGTACCCACCTGATTGACCTTGAGCAGCAGCGCGTCGGCCGCGCGCGCATCGATGGCGCGCTGGATGCGCTGCGGATTGGTGCACAGCAGATCGTCGCCCAGC
>JACCZE010000412.1 GCA_013696105.1 Planctomycetota bacterium
TGCTCGATCGTCACCGCGCGAGCGGACCGGTGGATGCCTCCTTCCACTCCTCGGAGAACCAGCACCACGGCGACCGCCTGGCCGGCTACGGAGCGAAGGCGAAGCACTACTACTTCCATCTGCTGACCGATCCCTCGTTCCTGTCGATCCAGCACGTCTTCCATCATCCGGCGATCCTGGGTGCGATCGCGCGGATCCTCGATGGTCCTCTGATCATCAACAACGCGTCGCTGTTCGCCGCGGAACCGCGGACGAGTTACCTCCTGCCCTGGCACCGCGACGTCATCCAGATCCCGCAGGCGGAGGTCGACCAGGTGGCGCTCTTCGATCGCGACCGCTTCCACAACAGCGTTCAGATCAACCTGCCGCTGGTGGACGACGAGACACTGTGGGTGGTCCCCGGCAGCCACCACCGCGTCGACACGCCCGCCGAGGCGGCGGCCTTCGCGGGTTCGAAACATTATGCGCCGCTGGACGCGGTCATGCCGTGCGCGCTGAACGTACGCATGCGTCCCGGGCAGGCGGCGCTCTACAACAACAACCTCATCCATCGCGGAGCCAACCCGTGCTTCAGGTGGCCGCGCCGTTCGCTCCACCTCGGCTACCATGGGGCGCACCGGCCGCCGACCTGGCACTTCTACCTCCTGGACGAACGCCGGTTCACCCAGGCGTACCGTGCGCGGATGACGCCGGAGGTGCGAGCGATGATCGATGCGTATTTCGCCTGTCGCCGCGCGTATCCGCGCATGGAGGACACCTGGCGGGAATTCCCCGCATCAGCGAAGGCGGCTCCGTCCACCCCATGAGGGTGTGCGAGGTACCACGGAATCCGTCACGCGGCAGCGCCGCGATGCGGATCCGCATCGGCGCGGCGCTGGGCCGGGGGAGAGCCGGTACCTGCGCATCGCGCATTTGTGACATTTGTGACATTGGTGACGCTGGTGAGCAGGGAGGGGGAGCGAGCGCGTGCCCCAACCGAGACTCACACACTGTCCTCCGCTCATCGCCCCGGCGGTGACGGCGGACGGTCCACCGTCGCTATCGCTGTAGGCGGTGACGCATAGCATGGCGGGAGCTCGGGCGCCAGCGCATCTCGGCAGCTGGTACGACCAACCGCCATCGGATGGATCATGACCACCTTCGACACCATCCTGCATGAGACCGAGCGCGCGCTGCGGTTGTACCTGGCGTCGCTCGGCGTGCGGCTCACGGATGTCGATGACCTCGCGCAGGACGTGTATCTGGACTTCTATCAGCACCAGGAGGATCTCCCGGTCGACGTCGAGCCGATCCGCTGGCTCAAGGGCATGGCCAAGCACAAGGCTTATGACCACTTCCGCAGGCTGGCGCAGCGCAGCGGTTTCCTCCAACGCATGGCGACGGCGCTCGAGCGGCAGCAGCCGCGCTTTGGTTGCGGCGATGGCTGCGGCGATGGCTCCGACGATATGCTCGACGCGCTCGAACGCTGTCTGACCAAGCTTCCCGACGATCAGCGCGATCTGCTCGCGCGCTATTACGGCGATGCGGACGAGGACACCTCGGTGGCGCGCGCTCCGTCGGCCGCGCGCATGAGCGTGATGCGCCTGCGCGAAGCGCTGCGCCATTGCATCGTCGGGCGGATCTCGGGAGCCGTGCCGTGAACCCGGACGTGATCAGCCGATTTGTCGCGGATCCGCTGGAGCTGTCCGAGGCCGAGCAGGACGAACTCATCGCGCGCATCGAATCGCATCCCGAACAGTGCCTGCGCTTGCGCGAATTGCTGATCATCGAGGAAGCGCTATCGGCGCGGATGGCCCCGCACCGCGGCCATTTTTCCAATCAGGTGCGCAAACGCATGGCCATCCAGGGGAGCGGGCGCATGTTCGCCACTCGCCTGTCCGCCGCGACAAAGGGCCTGCCTGCATCCAAGGCTCGGACCGCGCCGCGCCGCTGGTGGACGTTCGCAGCGCCTCTGGCCGCCGCCGCTCTGCTCGTCCTCGGCTGGTTCCTCCTGCCGGCGTCGCCGGAAGGCCGCTCGGGAGTGGTTGCGACTCCGGGGGCCGTCGTCCAGCGTGGAGACGACCGGATCCTCGTCAGCACGCCGTGGACTCTCGCAGTCGGCGATTCTCTGTCCGCCCCTGCCGATTCCGCAGCCATCATCGGATTCAGCGACGGCACCCGGCTGGCCCTGGGACCGGGCAGCTCCCTGATCCTGTCGACATGCACCGCAACCCAACGCGACATTGAGCTGACCGCAGGAACGCTGACCGCCGCAGTCGCCCATTTGAGCGAGGGTGATCGCCTGTGCGTGCGCACCGTCCAGGCCGAGGCGCGGGTGATCGGCACGCGCTTTGCAGTCCATGCGGACGGCGAGCGTACCCGTCTCGAGGTGGAGGACGGGCGGGTCGCCTTTACCGATCGCGTCACCGCAACCACCGTGGCGGTGGGCGCGGGCGAACATGCCGCCGCCGGAGGGTCGACGGCGTCGATCCAGCTCATCGATGCGTGCGAACGCACCGATGCCTGGCAGGCGGGAAGCACCCCGCTCGGCGGCGACATGGCGCTGTCGATCGATGCAAAAGGCCATCGCGGCGCGTGCCTGGCCTGCGCATTCACCACCAAGCCGGGAACCTACCCGTGGGCGATGTGCGTTCCGGCTTCCGGGTATGATTGCCGGGCCGACACCGGCGTGCGTTTCTGGCTGCGCGGCAATGGCGATGGTCGCGATTTCTGCGTGCAGATCCTCGACTACGTTGCCGCGATCGATGGGCGGCAGGGACTCGATCCGAGGGGGATCGCGATGCGCTTCAGCACGACATTCAGAGATCAGCAAGCGGGGTGGCGACTGATCGAACTGCCGTTCGCGTCGTTCGTCGCCCACGACACGCCGCAGCCAGGAGCGCGCGTGCGGCCGGTGCTCGCGGATGTCGTCGGGGTGGTGGTGTTCCCGATGTCCGGCGATGGCTCCATCGCCCTCGATGACCTCGAGGTCTACCGCCGCTGAGCGCGCCGGAGCGGTAGGGACCGTCCGGCGTACGACTCATCGAGCACCCTGCAGGCTGGTGAACAACAGCCTGCTCGTCCGCGTGTCAGTCACGTGTGAAACGTCGCGAACCCGGTCGTGACGGATCGCGGGGCGACTGCGACAGCTCCTTAGAACCCCCGGGAGCCTGCCATGTTCCATGCATCCGCCATCCGTATCCGTATCCGCATCCGCTGGTCGATCATCGCGCTGCTGGTGAGCGCCATAGCTGTCCGGCCGGAAGCCGCGACCGCGTACTATCTGGATGCTGCGAGCGCGAACACCGTCCAGGACGGACGCTCTCCCAGCACCGCCTGGACGAGGCTCGCCCAAGTGAATGCCCGCACCTTCGCTCCGGGTGATGTCATCGCGCTCAAGCGCGGAACCGTTTATGCGGGGACGCTCCAGCCGGGTGGCTCGGGTGCCGCGGGGTCTCCGATCACGCTGACCGCCTATGGTTCGGGCGCGCGCCCCCGCATCGACGGCGGCCCGCAGATGGCGGCGGTGCGGCTGTTCAACCAGCAGCACTGGCACGTCGAGAGCCTCGAGGTGATCGGCGGATCCCAGTACGGCGTCTATATCAGCGGCGATCAGCCAGGTGCGCTCACCCACTTCCGGGTGACGGATCTGGTCGTGCACGATGCGTACAGCACTCCACGCTGGGACAGCGGCCTGGTGGTGATCATACCGTTCGGCGCCGGGGTGCATCTGCACGACGTGATCGTCGACGGCGTCACCGCGTACAATTCCAACCTGTGGTTCGGCATCCACGTCGGGTTCAATTTCTGGTCAGGCGACCCGGTTCCCGAACTGCGCAATTCCGATGTCATCGTGCGCAACTGCACGGTGCACGATGTCTATGGCGACGCGATCACCGTCGCCGACACCAACCGTGCGCTGATCGAGCGCAATGTCGGCTACCGCTGCGGTCTCGCTCCAGCGGGCATCAGCTACACTCCGAACATGATGTGGAGCTGGTCGTCTGACAGCGTGACGTTGCAGTTCAACGAGGCGTACGAGATGTCCTCGTTCGGCGGGGGGGACGGCGGAGCGTTCGATGTCGACTGGGGTTCGACCAACACGCTGATCCAGTACAATTACGCCCACGACAATCAGAGATTCGGGGCCGTGGTTTACGGACTCCAAGGCAAGCCGACGATCAACAGCGTCATCCGCTACAACGTCTTTTCGCATAACCGCGACACCGAGATCATGCTTTACACCGCCGACGGCGGCACCATCGACGGTGTGCAGATCTACGGCAACACCATCTCCACCGACCGCACCGTGCTGTGGGCCCCCGATATCGCCCGCTCGGGCAGCGGAGCGTTCCGGTTCTCGAACAACATCGTGCGCTCGTCGTCGAGCACGCTCTTGAATGTTTCGGGATCCTATCTGCGCATCGACTCGAATCTTGGCTGGAGCACGAGCGGGAGCGCCAATTGGCAGAGCGCCTGGGGCATGTACTCCGACCCGAAGCTGGTCGACCCGACATACCAGTCGGTGGGGATGCCGACCACGGCGTTCACGCTCATGAACGATTCGCCGGCGATCGCTGCCGGTGTCGTCCTTCCCAACATGGGTGCTCGGGATTTCTTCGGCAATGCCGTGCCTGCTGCGGGACCGATCACGATCGGTGCGCACCAGGCGACCGCCTCTCCGCCACCTCCTCCGCCGAGCAGCCTGGTGCGTAATCCCGGCTTCGAAGACGACGGCGCAGGGGTGCAGGCCATCTCCGGCTGGTCGACCTGGGCGGGAAGCGCGGGCACCGATGCCGATGCGGATTACAGCGAAAGCTACGGCGGGGCGCATGGCGGAACATTCCATGGCACGCATTGGCGGAACTCGGCCTACGAGGTCTATACCTACCAGGTGGTGACCGGACTGACCAATGGCACCTACACGCTCAGTGCGTGGGTGAAAGGCAGCGGCGGCCAGACCTACGGCTGGATGGAGGCGAAGGACTTCGGTGGTACGAAGCTGACCGCGAACATCCCAGCCACCAGCACCTGGACCCAGCTCACCATCGGTGGCGTCCAAGTGACCAACGGCCAATGCGTGATCGGCTTCTATTCGCGCGCTGGCGCGGGCCAGTGGATATACTTCGACGACATCCAGTTCGCATCCTCGTCGGGAAGCGTCAACGCGGCGCCGACCATCGCCATCGCTGCGGCGGCGACGCCCGCTCTGGTAACCGGCACGTCGACGATGCTGAGCGTGCTCGGCGCGGATGACGGCGGCGAGGCCGCGCTCGTCTACACCTGGTCGGTGGTGGGCGCAGCACCCGCACCGCTCACCTTTTCACAGAACGGCACCAACGCCGCCAAGTCGGCGACGGTCACCGTCGCCAAGGCCGGCTCCTATGTCGTGAGTGTCACCGTCAGGGATGCGCAGGGCGCTACCATCACCAGCACCGTGACGATCTCGGTGACGCAGACGCTGACTACCGTGACGGTGACTCCGGCAACCGTCCGTGTGGGAACCAGCGCTACCTCCCAGTTCATCGCCAGTGGGCGCGACCAGTTCACTGATGCGATGAGCGCCCAACCGGCTTTCGCCTGGCAGGTCAGCGGCGGCGGAACCATCTCCACGAGCGGATTGTTCACCGCCGGAAGCTCCGCCGGTGGGCCCTTCACCGTGACCGTGTCCGCAGGAGGACGCAATGGCAGCGCGAGCGTGACCGTCATCGCCAGTGCGCCGGCGAACATCCTGGTCAATCCGGGATTCGAAGCCGACGGGGCGCCGGTCCAGGCGATCAGCGCCTGGGGAACCTGGGGCGGCAACACCGGCGTCGACAGCGATGCCGATTACACCGAGAGCTTCGGAGGCACGCACGGAGGCTCGTGGCATGGCACGCACTGGAAGCCGACAGCGTACGAGGTCTACACTTGGCAGGTGCCCACGGGTTTGGCCTCAGGCACCTATACGCTCAGCGCCTGGGTGAAGGGGAGCGGCGGCCAGCAGTACGCCTGGCTGGAAGCCAAGGATTACGGCGGCGCCAAGCGCACGGTGGACATTCCGGGCACCTCGGCGTGGACACTCATCAGCATACCCGGCATCCAGGTGACGAACGGACAATGCGTCATCGGTTTCTACTCGCGCGCGAGCGCTGGGCAGTGGATCCACTTCGACGATCTCAGCTTCGCCGCAACTGGCGCTGGGGCTGGCGCCGCCGCGTCGCTCGCTGAGACCACGGGCTCGGCGGCGGCGGGTGGGGATCGCGGCTGTGGACTGGGCGGCGGAATCGCGTTGGTTCTGATCGGATTGGCGGCTTCACGGCGCCGTGGACGCGCCTCGGCCGTTTGACTCGGGGACGGGCGCCTCAGCGCGGGCCAACTC
The DNA here is from genome assembly GCA_013696105.1 of Planctomycetota bacterium. Taxonomy (GTDB): domain Bacteria; phylum Planctomycetota; class UBA11346; order UBA11346; family UBA11346; genus JACCZE01. Next base: position 6,341 of record JACCZE010000412.1, read on the forward strand.
GGCGAGGGCTGAGGTCTGCACCTGCCGCGTGGTGGTCGCACCCGCGCGAGCGCGGTCATCGTCGCGGTGCCGACGCGCGTTCGTAGCCTGCGATCGTCGCGGTAATCGCCCAGATCACGGTGGCGATCTGCTCCTTGGATGTGGATGTCCGCCGCGCCGTGGATGATTCGTTTTCTGGCGTGCTCAGAGACTTCTTGATGAAGCCACGCAGGAGCACCATCAGTTCCTCATCTGAACAGAGACGGGCTCAGGCCGCAGGCTTGGGAGCCTGTGCCCGCGGGCGGAAGAGCAGGCGGTCGAGCGAGATCGCGCCGGGGCCCGAGATGAGGAGCCAGAGCAGCAGCAGGATGTAGAGGAACTCGGGGAAGCCGAAGAGATCGCTCAGCGATTTCAGCTCGTCGCGCTTCGCGGTCGCGATCGCGACCGTCATGACCACCATCAACGGAATCGATGCGAGTCGGGTAAGCAGACCGACGAGGAGGAGGGCGCCGCAGACCAGCTCGGTGCCGGCAGCAAATGGCGCCTGGATCTCGGGCGCCGGGATATGGAGGGAGCGGAAGAACTCCGTGACCTTGTCGAGATGGTGCAGCTTGCCCCAACCGGACTCGAGGAAGACCCAGCCGACGGTGATGCGCGCAGCGAGCGGCGGCAGCCAGGACAGGCGTCCGAGGAGGCGGATCGCGGTGTCGCCGGCGGCGCGTGCGGTATCGATGACTGACATCAGCGGCTCCTGGTCATGGTCTGCGCGTGCATCACTTCGTCGGCTCGGCCTTCAAGCCTTCGCGGTGACCGTGCCCGCAGCGCGAGTGGGTCAAGGGCCGTCTTGGTGATCATCGGCGATCGGCCCTCGGCAGCGAGCGGTCGAGTCGCGCGCGGATCCCCTCGCGTAGCGGTCGCGAGCAG
>JACCZE010000420.1 GCA_013696105.1 Planctomycetota bacterium
GATCGCGGGCTCTCCTTCCGCATGGTTGTCTCCCGACGTCACCCGCACCCCGGTGCTGGTCGTCACCGGCCCCGATCGCCAGGTCGTCAAACGCGCGGCGTTCACGTATCAGGCGCAGGTGCAGAACCCGTCAACCGACGCCGACGCCTCGGAACTGCTGCCGCAGGGCGAGGTCGTGCTGCAGGTCCGTCATACGCCCAGGCTCGTCGGCGTGCATGCCTGGAGCCTGCAGGATCCCGCGGGGACCGTTCTGGCGAACGGAGAGGTGACCGCTGCCGCCGCCAGCGCCCCAGTCGGACCGGTGCGGATCGCACGGACGAATCCGCGCCTCCTGGGTTTCTCGGATGGCTCGGTCTTCATCCCCATCGGCCCGAACATCTCCTGGGCGAATGGGCCCGATCGGCTCGCGGGATTCAGGCGCTACTTCGATAAGCTCGCCGCGGCCGGGGGTAATCATTGCCGGGTATGGATGTCGAGCTGGTGCGGTCAGGTCGAGGGTTATACGCCGGATTCCTGGCGCCTCGATCACGCCTGGCTCGTCGATGGCATCCTGCGCGCCGCGCGTGAACGCTCGCTGCGTGTGACCCTGGTCTTGGACAACCACCACGACCTGGTGCACGGCAAGGCCTTCCCCTACGGAGCGAGCACGGACGAGCGTCAGAAGACGTTCCTGTCGGACCCACCGCCCGCGTCGTATGAACGGCGCCTGCGCTACGTGCTCGCCCGCTGGGGCGCGGACGACACCATCCTGGCTTGGGAGCTGTTCAACGAGCTCGACATGGCGCAGCCGATCCGCGAGCGCTGCCTGCCGTGGGCGGCGGCGGCGGCCTCCCTGTTCAAGCGCCTCGATGGCGACCAACGTCTGCACACCATCAGCTGGTGCGGTGACGACTGGCACAAGCTGATGAGCCTGCCCGGCATCGATCTCACGCAGATGCACGGATACGTGCTCGAGTGGGCCGACCCAGAGGGATTCAAGAAAGTCGGAACCCGCGATGGTGTCGCGATGATGAAGGACGAAGCCGAAAATGCGCTGAGCGTCGGCAAGCCGTTCTGCTTCAGCGAGATCGGCTATCAAGGCAGCAACGAGCGCAACGAGGGCAACGACCTCGACCAGGACGGGCTGCTCTTGCGCCAGCAGGCGTGGGCGGCATTCATGCTCGGCGGTTACGGCTCGGGAATGAATTGGTGGTGGGACACGTACATCGACCGCCGTGGCCTGTGGGGCCAGTACCGCGGCCTGTCACGCACCATCGCGCGCCTGGATTGGCGCGATCCCGACTTCGCTCCGCTGCCGCCGAACCTGGGCGAGAAGGTCCTGGTGATCGGCTGGCACTCGCGCACGCAGGGCCTCATCTGGCCTCTGCCCCGCAGCGACACCTGGTACGCCCATCTGATCGACGAGCAGCCGCGACGCCCACTGCAGGGCCCCGTCCAGGTCAACGTCGAGGGCTTCGCACCCGGCGAGTTCGCGCTGCACTACCTCGACATGATCACCGGCGACGAACGCTTCATGCTCACCGCGACCGCCGGCGCCGACGGCACGCTACCGATCCTGGTCCCGGCGCACGCCCTGGACCTCGTGGTGTGGGTGGAGCACCCATCCCACTAACGACCTCGTGATGCTGCAGTCCCCGGGCGCCGAGCGGCGCTGGCGGCATACAATCGGCGCAGCCGATGCCGCCACGATCAGGACAGCCTCGCAGTCCTGATCGAGCCGCGACAAAGCCGCGGGGGTAGGCCCGTGTCGGGCCGTAGGGGCGATAGCCCCTGAGAAAAAAGCCGCGACAAAGCCCGGGGGTAGGCCCCGCTCCGGGGCCGTAGGGGCGATAGCCCCTGAGCAAATCAAGGCTCGATATCGGGAGTGCTCCCGCTCATCAGCGCCACGATGCGGTCGAACTGGCGCTGGTGTGCTTGGTAATGATCGCGATCGCAGCCGAATGTCAGGCAGATGGCCATCGATCCGCTCGCGGTCACGTACAGCTCCTGCTGCCACTCGAGTTGGCCGGTATGGAAGTGGTAGGGAACGCGCTGCCATTTCCGACCCGCGACCGTGTAGGCGAAGTCGAAATCGAAGGGATGGAACCCGGTGAGCAGCCGGTCGAGGTCCTTGTAGCAGCGATACGCGAATCCGGCTTGGGTATCGCTCGCTGCCAGTGGGGTGACCGTCACCGCCACCGTCGGGCGCGATCGGCTGAGCGCATCCGCGTCGAGTGCCGCATCGTCGACCGGCGGGCCGCGCAGCACGAATTCCGCTCCCGGCACGCCGCGGCTGATCGTCCATTCCGCCGGCGCGATCACCACCAGATCGGTCCCAGGGATCGGCAGGTTCTGGTCCTCTGCGATCACGCTGGACAGCACGACCAAGACGAGCACGAGGATGCGGCAGATCATTTCCAAATCATAGGTGCGAAGTGCGCGTACGGAATCCACCAACGACCCCGGCGAAGTCCTTCTCCTCGGGCGTCGAGCGGCGATGGCGGCATACAATTGGCGAAGCCAATGCCGCCACGATCAGGACTGCCCCGCAGTCCTGATC
>JACCZE010000425.1 GCA_013696105.1 Planctomycetota bacterium
CTCCTCGACTCGCACCTGCCGATGGTCACCGGAATCGAGCTGGTCACATTCATCCGTCGGAGCGACGCGTTCGACCATACGCCGGTGTTCATCTTCGCCTCGCCCAAGGATTATGCGGACGTCACCGCCGCGGTGGACATCGCACCCGACAGCTTCCTGAAGAAGCCGGTGGAATGGGACCATTTCCGCCTCCTCGCCGATACCCTCATGCGCGGCGCTTGGCGGTCCGTCGAAGCCCCCACCAAGCTTCCGGAGGCCGATGTGGCGCCGGATCCGGTCCTGAAGCAGCGCATCTAGGCGCGGCCCGGAACCCTTCGAGCCGCTCGGCGGTTGATTCTCGCGTTCCCCTGGCGCCCTTGCCGCCTACGGTGCAGCATGATCCGAAAGAATCCCCGCGGCGACCTGCCCATCGTCCCTGAGTCCGCCTTCGTCGACCCGACCGCCATCCTGTGCGGACGCGTGGTGATCGGCGAGAACGTGTTCATCGGTCCCTACGCGGTGATCCGTGCCGATGAGACGGACGCACAGGGGAACATCGAGCCGATCGTCATCGGCGCCAATTCCAACATCCAGGACGGCGTGGTCATCCATTCGCGCGCTGGTACCGCGGTGAAGATCGGCGAGTACTGCTCGATCGCCCATCGGGCGATCGTCCACGGGCCCTGCGAGATCGGCGAGCGGGTGTTCCTCGGATTCAACAGCGTGGTCTACGATTGCGTCATCGGCGCCGGTTCGGTGGTACGCCACAACGCGGTGATCGAGAACTGCCATCTGCCTCCCGGCTTCCATGTGCCCTCGACCACGGCGGTGCACAGCGACCACGACCTGGAGACCATCCCGCGGGTCAATCCCGACGTCACCAGCTTCTCCGAGAGCGTCGCGGTGACCAATCTCGCCCTGGTGAAGGGCTACAAGAAGCTGCAGAACGAATTCTAGGGGTAGCTGATCAATCTGATCACGGTGGGTCTATAGGAACCGAGCCACAAGCGGGAAGGGACGTCCAGCGAGGGCGACTGCGAGCAGCGAGGGCGAGGCGAATGACGCTCTCGCGATGAGCGTCTCGCAGTCGTCAGTCGCCCCAATTCCGCAATTACGGCGGTTCGATCCGCTGGATGAAACGGCTGAGCATCCTCCCGACATGATCCACCAGATCGTCGAGTCGCTGATGATCGGCCTCGCTCAAACAGCCCTGGTCGAACGCCAGCGTCACCTGCGTCTGCAACTCGCCGCAGGATCCCCGGGCGATCCCCAGGAAGCGCTTGAGATCCGCGTCGGTTGTCCGATTCGCGCCCTCGGCAATATTCGAGGCCACCGAGATCGCCGCGCGGCGCATCTGCGTGCCGAGCCCGGCATCGCGCTCCATCGTGCCCGCCAGGCGATGCACCTCGCGCACGATCTCCCTGGCTTTTTGCCACACCATCCATCGCATGCATCGACTCATGCCTGTCTCCTTTCGGGAACAGACCCGCGCAGCGCCCGCAGCGGTCAAGGGCGCCGCTCCGGCGCGGCGTCTGCCGCCGCGCCGAAGCCGCGAGCCCTTGACGGCGAGGACGCGCAGCGATCGTCGAAAAGAAAGGAGCAGCGGACCCCACGCTTCGCGAGGGATCATGGCTGAGGGTTGTCTCCTTTGTCTGGAATCACCGTGTATCGGATGTCAACGCAAGCCATGCCAGCTCGCCGCGGCGCCGGGGTTCGCCAAGTGTTCGCGATAGTGCGGAACGATGCATCGCAGGCTTCTGACCTACCGGTTTTTGTGCCCACCCTTGTTGCGATCCATTGTTGCGTCCACTTAATCGGCCCCCGGTTGCCAGACGCGCGAGCGCTGCAAGGGCTTCCGCGTACTGCGCGGCCATTCACTAGTGATCCTTCATTTAGCTAACGCCCGTCGACTATTGCAGCATGGATTCCAAGCTCTTACGCGGCTTCGGCGCCAGGTGCGCCCTCGCTACGATCGTCGTCTTCTTCTCATCCATTGCGGCCGCCGCGGAGGGTGATCTCGATCCACGCATCGGCACCGATGGCGTGGCGATTCTGGCGCCGACGCCGCGTTCGGATCTGCGCGCGATCGGCCTCCGTCTGACCAGCGACGGCTTCGTGATCGTTGGTAAGGCCGGCGACGCCATGAACATCGCGGCCGACGGCGTGCTCATCCGGCGCGCCGCCGACGGCAGCGCCGATGCCGCCTTCGCCGGCGACGGGACACGGCAGATCCCGTCGAGCACCGGCGACGATTGGCTCGATGCCGTCGCCGTGCAGATCGATGGCAAGCTCGTGGCCGTGGGCGCGAGCTACGGCCGCATCAATCACAGCAGCCTCATCATCCGTCGGCTGCCAGATGGCTCGCGCGATCCGAGCTTCGGCGTCGATGGGGCGCTGACCCCGCCGATCCTGCAAACGTACGAAGAGGCTACGGCCGTCGACGTCGCAGCCGATGGCAAGGTGGTCTTCGCCGGCGATGCCTTCGACAACTCCGGGGCGTCGCATCCCTACGTTGGGCGAGCGACGGCGGCCGGACAGCTCGACACCAGTTTCGCCGGGTCCGGACGCATGCTTCCCGCGATCTCCTTCTCGCTGTCGCGCACCATCACGGTGCGCGCGTTCGCCGATGGCAGCGCGCTGGTCGTGGCGACGGGGACCGTCTCCGCCGACGCCGTCGCGGTGCGCCTGCACGCCAACGGCACGATCGACACCAGCTACGGCTCCGCAGGGTTCGCCAGCACCGCGCTGCTCGGCGCCGGGGCGACCGCGGCCATCTCCGCCGACGGCTCGTGCACCTTCGTCGGTAAGGCCGTCGCCAACGGCAACCTGACGGCGGTGCGTGTCGCCGCCGGCGGCGCCCTCGATGCCGGATTCGGCTCCGGTGGCGTCGCTACGATCGCAGGCACGGTCACCGTACGTGCCTGCGCTGTCGACGCCGCCGGCGGCCTCGCCGTCACGGGCATCACGGGATCGGGAAGCTCCTCACGGATCTACGTCATCCGCTTCGATGCGCATGGCGCGCTCGACGCCACGTTCGGGTCGGGCGGCATCTCTCTGATGGACCTCGGCCTCGCGTCCGGCGCCATCGCCGATCCGGTGGCGATCGGCCTGCGCGGCGATGGTTCGGCCATCGTCGTCGGCTCGCGGTCGCTCGAAATCGCCGGCGGACACCAACGTAGCTACGTGCTCGCGGTGCGGGAACTCGCCAGCGGTGCGATCATCACCGCCGGTAGGACGGTGGATGCCGCAGGCCATGAGCTCGCGACCACCGTGCGCACCACCGCCGACGGCGCGGTCGATCCCACCTACGGGGTTGGCGGGACCGGGCAGGTCCTCGAGGCGCGCATCGCGCGCGTCGCCGCCGCCGCGATC
>JACCZE010000437.1 GCA_013696105.1 Planctomycetota bacterium
ACGGTCCCTGACGACGGATCGATGGAGATCTGGCGGAGCTCGACTTCGTTCGCAAGGCGCAGGGTGTAGCGCGGCTTGACCGTGGCGGCGAAGGTCAGGGCGGGGGTCGCCTGCCACCAGGCGCCGAAGACGAAGCTGTAGCCCTCCTTGACCGAGGTGGTGCGGGTCGAATCGAACTGGTCCCGGGTCGCGATGCTGATCGGCGGAATCGTAAAAACCAAGGAATTGACGTAATCATCCTGCTGACGCCGTTCATACCGGCTATCGAGGGTCCAATCGTCCTCCCAGGAGTGGGCGGTCATGCCCAGACCGAGGCCCGGTAGCACCTCGATGGCGTAGCTCGCGCTGACGCTGGAGAAGGCTCCCTCCTGCTGGATGTGGGTGCGGCCGTCGGTGTCCAGCGTGATATTGCTGCTGATGGAGGTGTCGTGTTGCTCGGCGCGGATCGAGCGCGTGAAGTCGAGCTGCCGCTGCCAGGCCAGGCCGATGGTCTGCTGGAGGCCACCGCGGAAGAACGGCACCACCAGGCTCAGGTGATCGAGATTGGCATTCGCAGCATCGGCGTCGGAACCGTCGGACAGGCGGACGCGATCGCTGCGATAGGCCACCGACAGCGCCGCTTCCGGCCGTTCGAGCTGGACCATGCCGCCGGGATTCCAGGTGTTGGCGGTGGCATCGTCGGCGATGGCGGTGAAAGCGCCTCCCATGCCCAATGCGCGCGGCCCCGCACCCACCGGTACCGGCGCCCCACCGAGGTCCTGGGCGTAACCCGACAGATCCACGGCTGCGGCCCACGGCATGGTCGAGGCACAGATGAGCGCGGCAGCGATGAATCTCACTCGCTCACCGCCTTGGCCGATGCCGGCGGAGATCCGACGATCACCCGCGCACGGGAGCTGGACGCAGAACGCTTGCGCACCTCGACCGTGGCCGAAGGAGCGACGCCGCCACCATCCCCCTCGCCGACCAGCAGATGGAAGCGCATGAGGTCGACGACGCCATCGCGTTCGCCGACCCCGAGTGTCACGTCGCCATCGGCCAGTGCCGCCTGACCTTCGATCACCGGGAAGGCTTGCCGCAAGCGCCCGGCCGAGGCGGCGAAGAACTCGCGTTCGCGCGCGGGATCGAGGGCTTCGGCGTAGGCATCGGCGGTGGCGATGACCCGGCCGCTGCCGCAATGGATCAGGCGCAGGAAGCATTCCGCATCGGCGGCGCCGCGCGTCATGGTGCCCGCGACGACGTAGCGGCAGTCCAACCGTGCGCCCGCGCGCGCGGCGGTGGTCTGGTCGACATAGCCGGCGTCAACCAGCTGCAGTTCGCGGGCGAGCACGTCGTCGGCGCGGCGATCGACGAAGCGGAAGCGCCCATCGCGCACGATCGCCGCGAGCAGGTTGGCGTCGTCCCCCGGCCGCATCGCCGTGACCCGCGGCGACTGCAGGGGCAGATCGAGCGCGGTGGCACGCAGCTTGCGCTGCTGCGCTGCGGGATGGCGCACGGTCACCGAGCGTTCGATGACCATGCGTCGATCCTGGGCGTCGGTGACGGCGAAGCGCAGGTTCCGCTCGCCGGCGTCGAGTTCGATCGGGATGATCCCCGCGGCACGCAGGCCGCTGATGTCCGCTGAGAAAAGCACGGCTTCCGCCTCCGCCTCCGACACCACCAAGCGACGCAACCCCGCGGCAGCCTCGGCATCGTAGCGGATCCAGACGCGCGGGCCGTAGAGCACGCGATCGGTCTCGTCTCCCTCCAGACGCAGGACGGGGCCAGCCAGGACCACATCGGCGAGGGCGACACGTGGAATGGCGATATCGACTGCGCCGGGGCTCGAGCCGGTGCCGAGCACGCACACGGTCTCAGCGGGCACTCGCGCTCGGAATCCACCCGAGGCGTCCAGCACGATCCGCTGCGTACGACCATCGGGCGCGCGGTACCACAGCCCCACGTCACCCGGTCCGACGACGCGTCCGGTGATCCATACCTGGGGACCGGAATCGACCTGGTCCAGCTCCGTTGCCACAGCTTCGACCGCATCGATGGTCAGGGTCGCAGGCATCGGTTCGGCCACGGTGGCAGGGACGCGCTCGCTAGCGATGGTCGCGATCGGCGGCGCGGCGACCGGATCGGCGCCGACCACCGGCGCGGCCCGACGCTCGGCGATGCGGCGTAGCAGGTACTCGGCCTTCGCGCTCGGTTCCTGCTCCATGCTCGTGCGCAGTTCCGACTCGGCCTCGGCCAACGCACCGCGCTGCACCAGCACCGCACCGAGCTCGCGATGGGCGAAGCACTGCACGAAGTGCATGCCGTAAGTGCGCGCACGACGGCTGTCGGTCAGGCGCAGGGCCAGACAACGCCGGAAGTCCGCCTCGGCCTCGGCGATAAAGCCGCCCGCGGCCCAGCTCAGGCCGCGCTCGTAGAAGTGCCACCAGCGGTTGCGGAACGGCACCGTGGTCACGCCGTAGGTCACGCCGTCGACCACGCGCGGTTCGGAGCCGCGGTGGGAACAGCCGACACTACCGATTGCCATGCCGAGGATCGCTGCGCACGCCAACAACCGCGGTGCCTGGCGGCGAGCGCCGGATGGTGTCATTGCTCGATCTTGGTCACCAGGCG
>JACCZE010000442.1 GCA_013696105.1 Planctomycetota bacterium
CCCTCGTTCATCCCCGAAGCGCTGAAGCAGGCGCTGCCCGCGGTGAGCCAGTACCCCTCGGTCGCCGGCACCCCGGTGCTGCGCACGGCCGCCGCCGATTACCTCGGCCGCCGCTTCCGCGTGCGCATCGACCCGGCGACGCAGGTGCTGCCGACCGCGGGATCCAAGGAGGCGATCTTCCACCTCGCCCTCGCGGTGGTCGAACCCGCGTCGGGCCGCGACACGGTGGTCTACGGCACGCCCGGGTACCCGGTCTACCAGTCGGGCGCGCTGTTCGCGGGCGGACGCGAGCACCCGGTGCAGCTGCAGCGCGAGCGCGGCTACCGTCTGGAATTGGAGCGTCTGCCGGCCGAGGTCCTGGCGCGCACCGCGATCGCGTGGCTCAACTATCCGCACAACCCGACGGGCGCGTGCGTCGATCGCGTCTACCTCGCGGCGCAGGCCGACGTCGCGCGCGCCAACGGCATCCTGCTCGCGTCCGACGAGTGCTACCAGGACCTGTGGTTCGATGGCGCCGAGCCGCCGCCCTCGCTCCTCGAGGTGACGACCACCGGCGTGCTCGCGTTCCACAGCTGCTCGAAGCGCAGCGGCATGACCGGCTACCGATCGGGCTTCGTCGCCGGCGACGCGGCGCTCATCGGCTCCTTTCGTGGCTGGCGCGCACACATGGGCGTCGGCAGCCCGACCTTCATCGAGCACGCGGCGGCCATGGCCTGGAGCGACGACGCGCATGCCGCCGCGCGTCGGGCGGTGTTCGCCCAGAAGTTCCGCGTGCTGGTCGATGGCCTCGCGGCCAAGGGCATCGAGGTGCTGCCGTCCCGCGCCGGCTTGTACATCTGGGCTCGCGTGCCCGGAGGCGCCGCGGCGGACGCCTACGCCCAGCGCTGCCTGGAGCGCGGCATCGTCATCAGCCCGGGCGGCTTCTTCGGCGCCGGCAGCGACGACTGGTTCCGCCTCGCCCTGGTTCCGAGCGTCGAGGAGTGCCGGACGGCGCTCGCGGCCTGGCCGGTGTAGGGTTCGGGAACTGGAGGCGGCGTCCGCACCCGGTCCGCTTAATCGAACGTGGTGGCCCCGAGACTATTGTGAGGCGGTATCTTCGGTTTGGTGGTGATGACGCAGCGGTCGGATGATGGCCCGAGCGGTATGAAAATTATTAATGTTCAAACATTCGGACAATTGTGGTCGAATGACCTGGCGATGCCCACACACGTCCCACTCCATCACCAGGGCGACTCGGAACGTGGGCCATATGTCGAGGTTCGAGGTGTCCAACGGTCGACGATGGTCTGCGATAAACCCCTGATCCGCCCGCCCCCACCGGGTCTCGTCGCTGCTTCATCCCCGCACCCAGCACGACCGACCTCCTGGTCAGTCGTTGCCAGGAAACCAGGCCCCATGCCATCTTTCGCATGGGCCAGGGAAACGTGAGAGCGCGATCGGTCAGGGCCGTGCTCGGCGATGGATCCACCTCCCCCATCCTGGATATCGTCACGCGGTGGGCTTGTGTGGGAGCGCACCGGTGTCGCTGGTGAACCCCAGCGCACGTCTACGTCGACCAGTCTTTCACGGTCAGGCCGCGCACGCGCTTGAAGGCGGAGTCGGTGCTGACCAGGATCAGGTCGAGCGCCATGGCGTGGCCGGCGATCTGGCTGTCGGCCAGGGTGAGCGTGACGCCGATGCGCTCCAGCGCCGCTCGGACCACTCCGGCCTTCCGGGCGGCCTCCTGGTCGAACGAGAGCACCTGGATGCCTGAGAGGAACCCCTGGACGGCAGCGGTAAGGGTCTTCGACCCGCGCTTTTCCGCGCCGTAGGCGAGTTCCATCGCCGTGATGGCGCTGATGGCCAGGGCCGAGGGCTTCTGTCCCTGCACGTGCTTCACCGTCGCGGCCGAACCCCGCAGGTAGTAGCTCACGGTGTTGGTGTCGAGCAGGTACTTCACCCGAACGGGTCTCGCGCGGGCTCATCCCGGCCAGGACGGGTTATGACGTCATTCCAAGCTCCGGCCGCCGAGATGAAGGCGCGGGGCCAGGCATCGGTCATCGGTTCGAGGATGATGCGGTTGCCCTCACGGTGCTCCCGGATGCGCATGCCACGTGGCAGCTTGCAGTCTCCGACCAGACGGACGGCGAGGCTGTTTCCAACTTGGAAGACGACGGTTTCGGTGTCCATGATAGCCAGGATATCCGGTGGGGATATCCGTCAAGATCCAGAGACAGGAGGGTCCACGGCGATCGGGGCAGGATCTTGGCAGATGCTCGAACTGATGGTGGAGCATCATTCCGCTGTCGACCGAGCATCTCCGGCACTGCCTCGCCGAGCATATCGCCTACCACAACCACGAGCGCAATCATCAGGGGCTCGACGGCCATCGTATCCCCGTTCCGCTCCACGACCGTCCCCTCGACCTGCATGGCGTGATCGCATGTCGCTCGCGCTTGGGGAAAACGCTGAATTTCTACAATCGTGAGGCTGGGTGAATTAATTCACAGGACGGGGTGATAACGGCCGCCAGCACCAGCGGCAGGCATAGCACCCGCGTTCGAGGGTCACGACAAGGGACTTGCGTATTTTGTACATTTTGCTAATTTTATACCTGTCGCCCTGGATTGGGAGACGTGCTGGGGCGGATGCCTTGGCGAGGAGATGATTCCCATGGCTACCGCAACCCGTATGGCTGTCACCGCGGCCCGTACCGACCTCTCGGAGTGCATCAACCGTGTCACCTATACCGGAGCGCGCGTCGTCCTGCAGCGCCATCACAAGGACGCCGCCGCCATCGTCAGCATGGGCGACCTCAAGGTGCTCGAACTGGTCGAGGATCTCCTCGATGGCCAGGCGGCGCTCGATGTCCTCGCCGCAAGCCCTGGCTCGATTCCCTGGAACGAGGCCAAGAAGCAGCTTCGCAAGTGAGACGCTGACGGGCGGTGCTCGATGAGCCCGTCCGTCCATCACCTCCACATCGAACCCACCGCGCTCAAGGCGCTGCGCGACATTCCGCAGACCAAGCGCGACGCGATCGTGGCCGCCATCGACGCGCTGGCCAAAGACCCTCGGCCCCAAGGCCATCAGAAGCTCACCGGCTACAAGAACCTCTACCGCGTCCGCGTCGGGGATTACCGCGTCGTCTACGCCATCGTCGACCGGGTGCTGACGGTCGTCGTCATCCTCATCG
>JACCZE010000455.1 GCA_013696105.1 Planctomycetota bacterium
CAGCGACCACAGGGTCTGCGTCACCGTCAGGGTCTGCTGCGTCGCCTCGTTGCCGAGGATGATGCCCATGCGGTTGCGCCGCTCGGCGCCGGGCTCGGCGCGCACGCGCGCGATCTCGGCGAGCATCGCCTCGCGGCGATAGAGCGTGGGCGCGAAGCGCGCGCGATCGGGCGCCACGCCGAGGTAGGCGAGCAGCGGGGCGTCGCTGACCCAGTACAGCGTGGTGTCGGCGCTCGCCACGTGCGTGATCTCGGCACCGGCGGGGACGGTGAACAGATCGCCCGGCGACCATGCCAGGTCGCGATCCTGGATGCGCGTGCGGCCCGCGCCGTCGATGACGTAGAACAGGTGCGATGTCGCCACGCCCGCGGTGGCCTGCGACTCGCCCGCGCGGATGCGCACGAAGCTCGCGAGCAGCGCCGGGCTGGTCGCTGGCCAGGCGCATCCCAGCCGCGCGGAGAGATCCCAGGGGATGACGCGCGTCGGACCGCCCTGATGGCGCGAGGCGGGGAACACGTCGTAGGGGACGGGCGGCACCGCGGGATCGGCCGCCTTGGTGTACTCGAGGAAGCGCGCGGCGGCGGTCCAGTCTCCGGCAGGTGCGGGATGCGCCATCGGTCCTCCCTCGTCGAGTATCCTGGATGTGCGCAGGACGGAAGCGCGGCGTATTGACCCGCGCCAGCTGTTGGGCTACCGGCCTGCCGGACTAACTGGCCTGCCGGCTACCGGCGTTTCCGTCTGCCGCGCCGCTGCTGCTTGCGCGCATTGGCCTCGGCCGGCTGCGCATCCTTGCCCGCCTCGCCGTGGGCTTCGATGGTCTTGATCTGATCGCGGATGCGCGCCGCCTCTTCGAAACGCAGGGCCTCGGCCGCGGCGATCATCAGTCGCGTCAGCTCGGGGACATCGACCGCGGTGTAGACCTCGCCGCCGGGAGCCGCACCACCCGCCTCGGCGACGCGCCGCGCCTGGATCTGATCGGCGAAGGCGTGGGCGGTGTCCTGCTTGAACGCCGTCGCCGGCGTGATGCCGTGCTGGCTGTTGTAGGCGATCTGGTATTCGCGGCGTCTGGCGGTCTCGGACAGCGCCAGGCGCATCGCCGGCGACTCCTGGTCGGCGTAGAGGATGACCTGGCCGTCGATGTGGCGCGCTGCGCGGCCGATGGTCTGGATGAGGCTGGTCTGCGAGCGCAGGAAGCCCTGCTTGTCCGCGTCGAAGATGCACACCAGTGAGACCTCGGGCAGATCCAGCCCTTCGCGCAGCAGGTTGACGCCGATCAGGCATTGGGTCTCGCCGGTGCGCAGCCCGGCGAGGATCTCCATGCGCTCGATGGCCTCGATCTCGCTATGCAGGTAGGTGGCGCGCACGCCCGCTTCGGCGAGGAACTCGGCGAGGTCCTCGGCCAAGCGCTTGGTCAGGGTGGTCACCAGGGTGCGCTCGTTGCGCGCGCAGCGCGCGGTCACCTCGCGGATGAGATCCTCGACCTGGCCCGAGGTCGGCTTGACCGTCACCGCGGGATCGATGACGCCGGTCGGCCGCACCAGCTGCTCGGCGCGCGCCTGTTCGTGCGCGCTCTCGTACGGCCCCGGGGTCGCGCTGACGAAGATCGACTGCTTCACCAGCGCCTGCCACTCGTCGAAGCGCAGCGGGCGGTTGTCCAGCGCGCTGGGCAGGCGGAAGCCGTGATTGACCAGGGTCTCCTTGCGCGAGCGGTCTCCGGCGAACATCCCGCCGATCTGCGGGATGGTCACGTGGCTCTCGTCGATCACGCACAGGAAGTCCGGCGGGAAGAAATCGTAGAGGCAGTACGGTCGTTCACCGGCCTTGCGTCCCGTCAGGTGGCGCGAGTAGTTTTCGATGCCGTTGCAGTAGCCGACCTCGCGCAGCATCTCGATGTCGTACTTGGTGCGCGATAGGATGCGCTGCGCCTCGACCAGGGCGCCCTGCAGCATGAGTTCGCGGTGGCGCTCCTCGAGTTCGTGCTCGATCGCGGCGATCGCCCCTTCGAGCGAGTTCTCCTCGACCACGAAATGCTTCGCCGGGTAGATGTTGATGCGGTCGTGGCGGCCGAGGACCTCGCCGGTCAGGGCGTGCACGGTGACGATCTCCTCGACCTGGTCGCCGAAGAACGAGATGCGGATCGCCGTGTCCTCGTACGCCGGCCACAGCTCGATGACGTCGCCGCGCACGCGGAACTTGCCGCGCTGGAAGTTCAGGTCGCCGCGGCTGTACTGGATCGAGATCAGCTGGCGCAGCATCACGTCGCGTTCGATGGCCTGTCCGACCTCGACCCGCACGGTGAGGTCCTGGTAGGAGTTCGGCGATCCGAGGCCGTAGATCGACGACACCGACGCCACGATGATCACGTCGCGGCGCGACAGCAGGCTGCGCGTGGCTGACAGCCGCAGCTTGTCGATCTCCTCGTTGATCGTCGATTCCTTCTCGATGTACAGGTCCTTCGACGGGACGTAGGCCTCGGGCTGGTAGTAGTCGTAATAGCTGACGAAGTACTCGACCGCGTTGTCGGGAAAGAAGCCCTTGAACTCGCTGTAGAGCTGGGCGGCCAGGGTCTTGTTGTGCGACAGCACCAGGGTCGGCCGCTGCAGCTGCGCGACGGCGCTCGCGACGGTGAAGGTCTTGCCGCTGCCGGTCACGCCCAGCAGCGTCGCGGCGGTCTTGCCCGCCTGCATCGCCGCCACCAGCTGCTCGATCGCCAGTGGCTGGTCGCCCATCGCGCTGTACGGCGCGACGAGCTTGAATCCGGCTTGCTCTCCGACGGCGGGCATAGGTCAGGCATTGTAGGCATGGGCCACGCGTACAAGGCTCGGCCGCTCCTCGTCTCATCATGGCAGACCGCCGAGGGCCGACTCCGTCCGTCAGGCCCTGGTCCTCGCAACCACCGTCGAGCACACCGATTGGCTGGTGGGGCCTTGCCGGATTGTCTGGGCTTGATCGGCCGGCAAGCTGCGCCGTCCAGGAGCTGCCATGGGATCCTCGTCTCGTATCCGCCGTCCCGGTGCCCAGAAGCCGGCCGGACGCAAAGCAGCCCCCGAACCCGAGGTCGACGACAGCATCGAATCGGAATTGCCGGGCGAGGACATCGACGTTTCGCTGCCCGAGGGCGGGGCGACGTTCGCCGAGGAAGCCTACGAAGCGACCCCCCAGGATGGCAGCGACGAGGCTCCGGTTTCGTCCAAGAGCAGCCGACGCGGTTCGTCGAGCCGCACCTCCCGGTCCTCGCGCCGCGAGGACGCGAAGAAGTCCGACAAGAAGTCCGTCCGGCGTCCGAAGTACACTCCGGAAGAGCAGGCTGCGCGCCGACGCGGCCTGCTGTCGGCGATGAAGCTGGCGCTCGGCCTGGTCCTGCTGGTCGGAGTGGCTTTCGCAGCGTACTGGTTCCTCCTCCGCGATGACGAGAAGATGCTCCGTGCGAAGGCCCTGCTCGCCGACATCGAGCACCAGGACATCCAGAGCATCAAGAACGATCTCAAGGTCCAGCAGCCCGAGAGCGCCAAGAAGACCATGGAGGCGGCGCGCAAGAAGCTGTCCGACGCGCCCGATCTCGGCCGACCCGACATCATCCCGCTGGCCGAGGAGGTGAAGACCAAGCTCGCCGATCTCGAGCAGGACATCGAGCGGGTGAAACGCGACGTGCGCGTGCAGACCAACCTGCGCGACCTGCACCTGCGCTTCAAGGTGATCGGCGAGATGGACAATTCCGGGCTCGATGGCCTCGAGGCGCTGGCCAAGGGCTTCGTCGACAATCCCTACGATCCGAACGGCGGCCACAGCGAGCAGTACACCAAGACCTACCGCAACGAGGTGAACGACATCCAGACCAAGCTCGCCGCGATCGAGACCGAGCGCAACCGGCGCAAGACCTCGGCGACCACCATCCCGATCCAGGAGGTGCGCGAGATCGCCAAGAACCTCATCGAGCAGGAGAAATACCAGGACGCCATCGCCAAGCTCGACGACTATGGTCGCAAGTATCCGGCCGCGAAGGCCGACATCGACGGCATCATGGCCTACGTCAAGGACTCCGCCGACAAGAATTGGCAGGCGGCGAAGTCGATGGTCCAGAACGCCCATGCCGACTACATGGCCATCGGATCGCCCGCGACCCAGCGCCGCGAAGCCGCCGAGCGCGCGCGCGCGCGCCTGCGCGGCGTGATCGACAACTACGGCATCGAGACCTACGTCTCAGAAGCCAAGGAACTGCTCAAGAAGTTTCCGGAGTGAAGCGGCGTCCGGCCGGGCGGATCGCAGGATGATCCGACCGGGCGCTTCCAAGCGTCCCGGTCGGAGTCATCTGCCGCTGTTCTCACAGGCGGGTCCAGCACACTCCCGGCATGAGCCGGTTGTTCTTCTCGGGGCTGGCCGGTGCCGGCATGAATCCGCTCGCCCAGCTGATGCGCGCATGGGGTCATGAGGTCGTCGGTTCGGATCGTGGCTTCGATCAGGGATCGCAGCCCGAATTGCGTGCGCGGTTGGTCGCTCAGGGGATCACGGTGGTGCCCCAGGATGGCGCGGCGATCGTCGCGGGCATCGATCGGGTGATCTATTCCACCGCCGTCGAAGGCGACACGCCCGAGCTCAGCGCGGCCAAACGCCTGGGGATCCCGCTGCAATCGCGGCCTCAGCTGCTGGCCGACGTGGTGAACCAGGCGCGTCCGGGTGTCGCCATCGCGGGTACTTCGGGTAAGAGCACGGTGACCGGCATGATCGCGTGGATCCTGCGCCGGGCCGAGCATACGGCGACGGTGCTCGGCGGCGCTGCGCTCGCGGGCGAGGGGGTCGCGGGATGCTTCGCGGTCGGCGAACCCGGTGGCGCTGCCGTCGCCGAAGCCTGCGAGTCCGACGGCACGCTGATCGGCTACCGCCCCACCATCGGGGTCATCCACAACATCACCCGCGACCACGCCGAGATCGGCGACCTCCGCCGCCAGTTCGCGACCTTCGCCTCCCAATGCGGTCTGCTGCTGGTCAACAACGGCTGCGCAGAAGCCGCTGCCATCGCGGCTGGTCATGCGCATGTGCGATCGTACGCCCTGCATGCTCAGGCGGACGTCACGCTCGAGGTGGTGTCCCCCGGTCCGCATCGCGCGCGCGGCGTGCTGAATCTGCCCGACGGACGCGAGCTCGCGATCGATCTGCCGCAGCCGGGAACGCACAATCTCGAGAATGCCGCCGCCGCCGCGCTGGTGGCCCTGGAATGCGGCATCGCGCTCGAGGTCATCGCTGGCGCGCTCGCGGATTTCCCCGGCGTCGCCCGGCGATTCCAGGTCGTGGGCATCACGGACAGCGGCATCCGCGTGGTCGACGACTACGCGCACAACGGCGACAAGATCCGCGCCGCGGTGACCGCCGCCCAAGCCGGCTGCGACCGCCTGGTCGCGATCTTCAAGCCGCACGGTTTCGGTCCGGCGCGCTTCCTGCGCCGCGAACTCGCCCAGCTGCTGCCCAAGCTCCTGCGCCCGCACGACCGTTTCTGCTACGCCGAGATCTTCTACGCCGGTGGCACGGTCGCGAAGGACATCTCGAGTCGCGATCTCGCGGCGGATCTGCCTGCCTCCATGCGCTGCGGCTACGCCCAGACCAGCGCCGAGGTCCTGAGCTGGACCGCGGACGCGGCGGGCGCGGGCGACACCGTGCTGGTGATGGGCGCGCGCGATCCGGACCTGCCGAAACTCGCGCGCGCGATCTACGAGCTGCTCTAGATGCGTACGACGTCCGCGGTGAGACGTCCGACGTCGACCGCCCTGTGAAAGTCGATGCGGCGCGGGGTCTCGCGGGGCGGTTGCCCGACGGGGAGGCATTCCTCGCGGCGATGGCGGGACCGTTCGCACGCGCGGTGCGGACGCATCCGCGGCGTGGTCAGCCATCCGGGTGGGGCGACCTGCGCGCGGTCGCGTGGAATCCACAGGGGCGTTTCCATGCCGATGACCTCGATCCTGGGGATTTCCTCGACTACCACACCGGCACGGTGCATCCGCAGGACGCGGCCAGCCAGGTGCCGGCCGTGCTGCTCGCGGCCCAGCCGGGCGAGACCATCGTCGACGTGTGCGCCGCGCCGGGATCGAAATCGACCCAGATCGGCCTCGACCTGGGCGATGACGGCTTGCTCATCTGCTGCGACGCGTCGGCCCCGCGGCGGCGCGTGCTCGCCGAGGTCTGCGCACGGCAGGGGATCACGTGTGCGGTGATCACGCCGATGGGCATCGAGGCGCTGGTCGAGCGGCATCCGGGCAGCGCCGATGGCGTCCTGGTCGACGCACCGTGCAGCGGTCACGAGCCGCGCTCTGACAAACAGGTGGCGCGCATGTCCGATCGGCAGGTCGCGCTGCTCGCGTCATCGGCTCCGCTCGTGCGCCCCGGCGGGCGCCTGGTCTACAGCACGTGCACCCCGCACGTGGCCGAGAACGAGGAGGTGATCGAGCGGTTCCTGGCTGCGCACCCGCGATGGAGCGTCGATCCGCGCACGCTCTCCGGGTGCGACACGGATCTCGCTGGGTTGGGCGCCATCCGGCTGTGGCCGCAGCGCCAGGGCACCGAGCCGTTCTTCGCCTGCCGGTTGCTCCATGCCGGCGACGAGCCCGCGGTGACACCGGTCGGCTACCTGCCGCCGGGCGATGGTCTGCTCGGGCGCTGGCTGCCCGGGAGCGAATTGCACTGCTGGCGTCGCGGCACTGCGGTGTTCATGGGGTCCGCTGCGGCCGCGGCCTGTCCGATCCCGTCCGAGGCGCGGGGCACTCTGCTCGGACATGCGCGCGGTGACCACCTCGACCCCGAGGCGTGGGCCGCGCAGGCATTGATCGAACGCGGAGCGACGAGCATCGCGGTCGAGCGCGTCGACGCGGCGGGCTTGTGGGCGGGCGATGCGGTACCGGGATTGCCGATCGGCTCCTTCATCCGCACCGGCGATGGCGCACCGCTGGGTCTGATGGCGCGCGATGGGCGCCTGGCGCTTCCGAGCCGGATGAGGAGGGCAGGGCTGAGGTACTGACTGCTTACCGTTCTCCGTGCTCCGTTCTCTGTTCTCCGTCGACGGCAGACAGCGGGAGGACCAGCGACGGAGAACGGAGAACCGAGAACGGAGAACCAGCTCTCACATCAGGAGCTTCGCAGCCGCTGCGCGCCAGCCGTCAGCGCTGCGATGATGGCGTCGACGTCCGCGGCGGTGCTGGGTGCGCCCAGGCTGATGCGGACGCTGTTGCCGGCGTCGGATGCAGCGACGCCCATCGCCGCGAGCACGTGGCTCGGCAGGCCAGATGCGGATGCGCACGACGAGCCGCCGGAGGCGGCCACATCCGAGAGTTGGGCGAGCCAGCCGCGGGGAAGCCCGGGAATGGTGAACATGCTGGTTCCGGGCGCGCGCGGTGCGCGATCGCCTTGCACCACCACATCGGGAATCTGCGCGCGGATACCGGCTTCCAGCCGAGCGGTGAGTACGGTCAGGTGCGCGATGCGCGCGTCCATGGCCGAGCGTGCAATGCGCGCGGCGACGCCGAATCCAATGATGCCGGGCAGGTTGTGCGTGCCCGAACGCAGGCCGCGCTCCTGGCCTCCGCCATGGATCTGGGGCTCGATCGCCAGTCCCCGCCGAACCCACAACGCTCCGACGCCGGGTGGTCCATAGGCCTTGTGCGCGGAGAGGGCGACGAAGTCCGCACCCAGCGCTGCCACGTCGACGCGCATACGCGCCGTCGCCTGGGTGGCATCGCACAGGACCAGCGCTCCGCGTGCGTGCGCCAAGCGCGCGATCGTGGGAACGTCCTGGATCACGCCGGTCTCGTTGTTCACCAGCATGCTCGATACGAGCGCGGTGCGCGTGTCGACGGCGGCGTCGAGCGCCTCGAGTACGGCCAGCCCCTGGCTGTCGATCGGCACTAGGCGCACCTCGGCTGCCGCCGCTCCCAGACGCTGATGCGGCGCGAGGACGGCGTGGTGCTCGCTCGCCAAGGCAACGAAGCCGGGCTTGGACGTCAGCAGCCGCTCCGCGACCCCGAGGATGGCGAGATTGCAGGCCTCGGTCGCGCCGCTGGTGAAGATGATCTCTTCGGGCCTCGCGCCGATCAGCGCCGCGACCTCTGCGCGCGCAGCGTCCAGCGCGCCCAGCGCCTCGCGGCCGGGCAGGTGATTGCGCGCGCTGGGGTTGCCCGGCCGCGCCAGCCATGCGCTCACGACGGCGACGACCTCGGGCAGGCACGGCGTGGTCGCATTGTAATCGGCGTAGATCACCCGGGTATCTTGGCCCACTGGCTATCACTGGGAAGGGAGGGGGGCGACGGACGTGCCCGGCAGCAGGTGACGGAGGACCTGCGACCCAGGACATCCCTCGTCATTTCCCCGCTTCCCCGGACCGAACCGCCGCATGTGATGGGCTCGTGGCCGAAACCGTCGAAGATCCGCGTTTCGCCGATGCGTTGGCGGGCATCTGGGATGCGTACCAGAAGGCAGAGATCGAGCGCGGGCTGACGCTCGGCCGTACGGCGGTGGTCCAGATGCCCGAGCATGGCGAACTGTGGTTCGGCCTCGCCTGCTGCCTCGAGCGCGCGGGCGACCTGATGGCCGCCGACCGCGCCTTCAGCCGAGCCACGCGGTGCACGGTCGATCCCCAGCCGCTGCCCTATCGCGTGGGATGGCCGCGCTTCCAGCGCGCCGTCGAGGAAGCGTCGGCCCGACTGCCCAAGCGCCTGCGCGACGTGCTCGGAGAAGTCACGCTGATCCTCGCCGACTACGCGGAGCCCGAACTCATCGCCTCCCATGGCGAGCCCGAGCTGCTGGGCTTGTTCGAAGGGGTGCCGCGCGGCGATCGTCTGTCGCCCCCGCCGGGCTCGCTCAGCCCACGCATCCACCTGTTCCGCCGCGCCCATGAGCACAACTCCTCCACGGCCCAATCCTTCGCCGCCGAGGTGACCCAGACCCTGTACCACGAGCTCGGCCATTACATCGGCTACGATGAGGACGGCCTGGACGAACTGGGCATGGGGTAGGGAGCCGTTCGCGGCACTAGGCGCCAATGTGGCACGGCGCCAACGCGGCACGGCGCCAAGAAGGTGCGTATCGACGCACGTCTGAGCGATGCCTGATGGCGAGGGTTGCACGGATCGGCGCGAGCTGCCGATCTCGATCTGTCCGATCGCTTCCGTGCGGTGCCGAGACGAGCATCGATCTCGACACCGGAAGAGCATCCACCGCGGCGTAGAACCCTACGCATCTCTCACGGCTCCGGCATCGACGCTGTATGAGGGTGACCCATAGCATTTGGAATGTTCAACCGTGCTCCGGTAGCATGACCAGCATCGACGTATTCGACGTGCGCGAGGTCCCATGGCTATCTTCTTCAAGGTCTTCCACTGCCGTAAGCCGAAGAACCTCTTCACCGGCATCCGGTCCTTCCGCATCCACGAGGTGTCTCCTCCTGGAGGGCTGCTCCTGTATTGGTGCAAGCATGGACGGAACTACTTCCCCTTCCGGCCGCTGCCGAAGGTGTGGTACCATCGACCGACCAAGCACGTGTCGGAACGCCACGAGGACTGGTGCCTGGTCGCCAAATGCTGGAGCGGCACGCCGAACACGAAGCTGGTGATGGAAGTGGTGTGATCGGTAGTGCGGCCGAGGCCGACTACCACCGACCACTACCGTCACTCCGGATAGGTGACGTGCTTCCCGGTCAGGATCGGAGCGATCATGTCACCGATGATCATATGCCCCGTGAAGTCTGGGTGGTAATCGTTGGCGAGCAACGCGCAGGCGAATCCGGGCCCGCGGTAGGTGAGGAACTTGGTGACGTCGGCGCCGGCGACCTTCTCCTCGGCCACGATGTCGCGCAAAGTCTTGCTGATGGCCTCGGCCTGGGCGACCACTGGTCCTGAGGCGGTGACCACGGTGTCCACCACCAGGATCTGATCGGTCTTGGTCCGTATCTTGGCGATGATCGCCTTGAGATCGTTCTTCCAGACGTCGACGGCGCTGCCGTTGGCGATATCGTTGCCACCCGACTGCAGCACGACCAGGTCATCGGCCGACAGCTGGGGCATCAGTTCGGTATCGACCACGCCCAGCAGCATCTTGGTCGTCCAACCCCCGTGCGCGACCGCGACGGGGGTGATCCCGGTGTAGCCGAAGTGCTGCTCGCACACGTGCGCGACCTGACCGAAGTAGCGGAAGGCGACGCCCTTCGCCAGGTCGATGCCCCAGCTGCCGCGGGTGGATTGCGCGCCGGCAGAGATCGAATCGCCCAAGGCCACGATCTTGAAGGGCTGCTTGGCCTTCAGGCGCTCGACGGTCTTCGCGAGGTGCTCGGCTCCGTACAGGATATCGGACGAGGAGATGGCCTGGTCGGTGCCGGATTGCACGTCGATGGTCGGAGCCGGATCGAACGCGGGTCCTTCGACCCCGACGCGATCGAGCCACAGGGTCGTGCGCTCGCTGATGGGATCGGTGACCTGGAAGACGAGCTGCCACCAGTCCTGGGTGCCGCCCATCTCGGCCCACGAGAAGTCGTGCTTCCTCCACTCGGTGCCGATCTCGACGACCTTCTTCTTCTCCTGGCGCACATCGCCGCAGACGCGCAGGTGGATGGGCTTCGAGGCCTTGGCGTAGAAGGTGATGCCAGCCGCCGCGGAATCGTAGTCGCTCTTCTCGAAGGTGATCTGGCCCTTCGCGTCCTTCTCGAACACCCACTTCATCGCGACGCCGCCCGTCACCGAATCCTTGGTCGCCGACACCCGCACCTTCAGCGGACGCGCCTCCTCGAAGGTTCCCAGGTTCGGACGGAAGAACTCGCCGGTGTTGCTCTCGCTGGTGAAGGTCTTCCCCGGATCGCTCAGCGGAGTGAACGTCGAGTCGGCTGCGGTCGCCGACGCGGCGAGAGAACAGAGCGTAGCGAGGAGGATCGATCGTGTGGTCATGGTGGATTTTCGATGGGTGGTTGTGGTGGATAGGTGGATAGGTGGTCGAGTAGAGAGCGATCTGTGAACGGTACGTCGTCCGTGTTGTCGGTCACTTGTCCGCGTCAGTCAATTGCCGGTGGTCGGTCGTTGCCACCGGCACCGGCCTCTCGCGTCATTTGACCATCAGCGCCTTCAGGTGCTGGATGCACGAGGCGCGGAAAGCCTCGTCCGTCGGCACGCCCTCGGGCCTTTGTGCCTTGCCGGCGGGGATGCGCTGGTCGATGTCCTCGAGGAAGGCGCGCGCAGCGACCGCCTGCGGCGAATCGCCCTTCTTGGCGGCCAGGTTCCACAAGGTGACCGCGAGCCGGAAGTCGCTCGCGCCCTCGCAGGTGCGCACGCAGTAGAGCGTGGGGATGATCTCGTCCTTGCCCCAATTGATGACGCCGGGATCCGGTTCGCGCCCGTCGAGGTCGAAATACTGGTATCCCTGCAGGCAGAGGGTGTGCCACTGCATGCGGCCCTTCACCCCTTTGCGCATCGAGGCCCACTGGTACATGCCGAAGGAGAAGCGGTCGAGGCCGCAGTTGTACATGTGCATCTCCCGCCCGAACTCCTTGCCCTTGTCCAGGTCGATCTGGCTGAACTCGCCGAGGCCCGACCACGACATGGTCTTGAACATGTCCTGGATGATGGCGCTGAACGGATCGTCGTTCCAGTGCACGGAGTAGAACCCGCCGACCTTGACGAACGGGGCGCCATCTCGATAGGCGCGATGCAGTTCGAGATTCGCCAGGGCGGGTTCCGTCGCGCGCGGCTCGTCGAGCATGCCGTGGTAGATCGGCAGCCAATCGGCTTGCTTCGCATGCTCCTCGACCGCGGTCCACACGGTCTTGAGCACCTCGGGGAAGGGCTTGCCGGTCTTCTTCTCCCAGCCGCGCCCGGTGTCGCCGATCGTGTACCCGTCATGCAGGCCGTCGATGCCGCCGGGTCCGCCGTAGTTGTACACGCGCTTGGTGAATCCCGCCTTGCGGAGCGTCTTGAAGTACGCGTCGCACGCCGCGAAATCGAGCTGCGGTTTCCCCGCTTCGTCGAAGCCCGAGAATCCGATCCCCGGCCCGCCGCAGAAGCTGTTCATGCCGATGCGGCGCATCAGCGTGGCCAGCTCGAGCAGTCCGTCGCGCGAGGCGGGGAGACCCCCGGGGACCCAGGAACCGAAGAAACCGAAAGTGAATTCGGGTTCGTCCAGCGTGAGATCGAGCACTTCCAGAGTCAGCGGCATCTTCACCACAAGGTCGCCGACGGCGAGGGTCACCTGGCCGGTATAGGTGCCCGCCTTGGCGTCGGCCGGGACGGCGGCCGTGATGATGAATTGACGGGTGAGGTCCTTGGTCAACGCGAGCCCCGAGCCGTCGATCTTCCGTACGCCCATCGGCATGATGGTGTAGGCGACGTCGTTGAAGCTGCGTTGGGACTGGTGGTGCACGTAGCGCGGATCGAGCGCGGACGCGGGGATGGTTCCCGCGGTCCCGGTGAGATCGCTGGCGGTCAGGCGTACCGCGCCGGGAAGATCCTTGAGCGGACGGATCGCGAAGGTGTAGGCGAGCTGCTGGCCCTTGGCGGCGATGCGTTCGAGCTTGCCGTCGGCGGCGCCCGGCGCGTCGAGGAAGGTCACCGTCTGCTCCAGGGTGGGGTATCCCAGCCAGTATCCGGCGGCCGTCGCTGCGGCGGAGATCTCGAGCTGCTTCGGCTTGGGTCCCATGCACACCGCGCGCGCCTCGAATTCGGCGCGGTTCTTCGCTTCGATGTCGGCGATCCAGGGCTCGGCCTGCGACTTGATGGCATCGGGATAGAGGATGATCGCGGCGACCTTGGTCGACCAGTCGGCATCGGCAGCGAGCGTGATGCGGATCTTCCCGTCGGTGACGACCACGTCGAAGCGCACGGCCTTGAACAGGTCCTTGAGATAGAGATCCCACATGCTGTCGCCCGGCTTGGGTTCGATCTTCTCGAAGCGGAACAGCGCATCGTTGGGGCCCGCGTCGCCGCGGTTGTCGACCCAGACCTCCTTGCCGTTCGCGGTGAGGGTGCGCTTGCGGTGCTGCGCGGCTTCGCCGCCCCAGTAGCCCAGGTCGTCGAAGACCAGCCATCCGTGGTAGGTGCCGTTGGCCGCGTCGGCGATGAACTCGTTGCCGTTCTCCTCGAACCACACGAAAACCTGGTACAGCCGCGTCGGGAAGGTGTCGTCGCGCGCCCGGTTCGACATGCTCGCCTTGGCCTTGAGTCCGGCCTTCGCGCCATCGACGCCGTGCACGGTGTTCCAGCTGATCGGCGTGAAGCCGGGATAGACGGTCTGGCTCTCGGGCCCGAAGTCGAAGGCCATCACGCCTTCAGGGCGCGTTCCTTTCGCCAGCCGGATGTGATCCAGGTAGATGCCCGCGACTTTTCCCGGCGTGTTGAAGCCGATGTCCATGCGGATGATTGTGGTCGGATCGATGTTGGACTTGATGTCGTTGCCGCGGCTGCCCGCCTCGCCGCGATAGAGTCCGTTCACCGCGATCGAGATGACGTTCGCTCCCGGCTTGAGGTTGAAGGTACCGTTATGCCGGTTCCAGTACTGCGTGCCTTTGTCCTTCCACGCCTGATCGGCGATGAGCAGGGAGCAGTTGACGGGATCTTCGCCCTCCACGAATGCGTCGATGTCGAGCGAGTCGTAGGCCGACCAGTCCTGCGGCAGCTTGAAGGTGCTCAGGTATTCACCCGGAAGCACCTTCAGGCTGCGCTTGCCTTGGGTGGCGTGCTGATCGCTCGCGACGCCGTTGCGCATCTCGAACATCCCGAGCTCCTGCTCAGTCTCGAAATCGCAGAGCGTGGTTTCGGCGGCGACGGACGGCGACGATGCCATCGCGATCAGCGCGGTTGCGGAGATGGCGAGCGCGACGGCGCGTCGGGCGAGGTGATCGATCATGGTGGTCCTTCGCCGCTCAGCGGCCATCGGATGCGGTGGATACGGATTGGTCGTTCGGGCAATCGCAGGAGGCGCGGGAGATCCATTCGCCACTGAACGCGAGGCGCTGCAGCGGCGAGGTCGGTCGGTCCAGGCGCTGGGCCAGGAGGCGCGCCGCGGCGCGGCCCATCTCTGCCACGGGAATGCGGACGCTCGATAGCTGCGGCGAGGTGAAATAGCCCTCGTCGCCGAAGCCGACGACGCTGAGGTCGCGCGGAATGCGCAGTCCGTGGTCTTGTGCCGCGGCGAGCACGCCGAGCGCGAGGACATCGCTCGCGCACACCATCGCGGTCGGAGGTCGCCCGTGCGACAGGATGCGGCGCATGGTCGCATACGAGGCGTCGCTCCAGTGCCCGATCCCGTGGACGCGCTCGGCACGCACGCCGATGCCGTTGTCGGTCAGCGCGCGACGGTAGCCCCGGTCGCGCTGCGCGCCGATGTCGTTCAGCGTCTCGCTCTGGATGAGTCCGATAT
>JACCZE010000035.1 GCA_013696105.1 Planctomycetota bacterium
CGCCTGGCGGGCGCTGGCCTTGGGATCGCTGGCGGGCGGCGATGATGCCGGGGCGGCGGCCACGCCAGCGCTAGCGCCGGCACCGCGTGAAGCGGATGGCGCCTCGACCAGCGCGATCTGCATCACCAGCGATGCGTCGTAGAGCGTGACCCGGCCGGACAGGAGGCCCTTGGCCAGCGCGTGGAGCTGCGCGGCTGTCGCCGACCGGCCCGCGTTTTCGCTATCACGGGCGCGCAGCACGATCAGGTCGGCGGCGATCCGCGTCGCCTCGTCGACCGTCGGTGCGGCGGGAGTCGTCTCGGCGCTCCAGGCCCGAGGCGACGCGAGGCACAGGGTGAGGACGCAGAGGGCGAGGATTCTGATCATGGTGGTCCTTGAGCGGGCGGACGGTCGTCGAATCGAGGAGGCGATGCCGGCCGCGGTCATCGCGGATCGGCCGCGGCCGCGCCGCGCTGGGCACGGCACCAGCGCAGGCTCTCGGCGATGGTGGAGGCGAGGTCGAGCCGCTGCTTCCAGCCGGTCAGGCGCGCGAGCTTCGTCACATCGGGCACGCGGCGGCGCATGTCTTCGAATCCGCCGGACGGGAAGGCTTTGGCGTAGGGGATGGATGCAATCGTGGAACCGCTGTCGGCGGTGGCGATCACGCGTTGGGCGAGCTGGGTGATCGTGACCTCTTCGGACGAGCCGATGTTGATCACCTCGCCGATCGCCTTCGGCGCATCGATCAGCGCCAGGATGGCAGCGAC
Source organism: Planctomycetota bacterium (assembly GCA_013696105.1). Classification (GTDB taxonomy): domain Bacteria; phylum Planctomycetota; class UBA11346; order UBA11346; family UBA11346; genus JACCZE01. The sequence continues at coordinate 747 of JACCZE010000035.1, forward strand.
CGCGTCCGCGACGTGGAGGAAGCAGCGGGATTGCTGGCCGTCTCCGTGGACCTCGAGCGGCGCTCCCGCGAGCGCGGCCTCGCAGAAGCGCGGCAGCACCATGCCGTAGTGCGGGCTCTGCCGTGGCCCCGTGACGTTGAAGAAGCGGGCGATGACCACCGGCAGGGCCCGTTCGCGGTGGTAGGCGAGCGCGAGGAACTCGTCCATCAGCTTCGAGCAGGCGTAGCTCCAGCGATGCAGCGCGCTCGAGCCCAGGACGCTGTCGAGGTCTTCGCGGAACGGCACCTGTTCGAGCTTGCCGTACACTTCGCTGGTCGAGGCGTAGAACACCGGCAAGCGACCATGAGCGTGCGCAGCGCGCAGCACCACCTCGGTGCCGTGCAGATTGGTGATGATGCTGTTGACCTGACGTTCGAGGATGCGCTTCACTCCGACCGCCGCCGCCAGGTGCACGACGCGGTCGACGTGTTCGCAGGCCTCGTCGACCACCAGCTGATCGCACACCGATCCATGGGCGATCTCGAGGTCGTCGCGTTCACCGAGGTGCGCGAGATTGCGCGTCGACCCGGTGCTGTGGTCGTCGAGCACCAGCACCCGGTCCCCGCGCTCCAGCAGCGCCTCGACGAGGTGGCTACCGATGAATCCAGAACCGCCGGTCACGAGATAGCGCACGTCAAACCTCGATCATCGTCACGCTACCCTGCCCTGGCTGCTGCCAAGGGGCAGGGCAGGGCGCGGGCGATCCAGCGTGGACTCCCGAACGCAGGAAGCGCACCAGGCCTTGGGCGGTCGGAGCTGCCGTCACTGCGTGACGGCAGCGGTCGCCGAGATGGTGATCATCGCTTGCTGCTGCTCAGGGGCTTCGCCCCTACGGCGCGAAACGTGCCTATCCCCGGGCTTTGTCGCGACTCGATGTCGTCGGAAGCCTCCGACATCGTGGCGGCATCGCCTGCGGCGATTGTATGCCGCCAGCGCCACTCGGCGCCCGAACGTGCACACGGCTGACATCACTGGGTGACGGCAGCGGTCGCCGAGATGGTGATCGTCGCGGCTTGCGGCTCGGTCTCCTGCAGGCGTGTCCACCACCAGCGCTCGTGGCGCAGCTTGTCGTAGATCGTCCACGCACCCAGGATCGCGAGCACGGCGAGTACGATGTACAAGGCCCAGGGACGCTTCTTCTCGGCATAGGGATCGACGAGCGAACGCTTGGAATTCTCGGGCAGGCGCGGCAGCTCGGTGAGCGACCCGCCGAACGGGATGTTGATCTTCACCCGACCGTTCACCGCCCAGCCGTTGGCGTCCAGGATCGGGCCGAGATTGCGCTGTCGCAGCTTCAAGGCCGCGATCACCATCGACGGCAGCGAGATGCCGAGGATCAGCGCGCCGAACCCGAGCGGCATCCACTTGCCCAGGCCGAACAGCGCGAGCAGGAAGCCGCTGAGCGCAGTGGCGATGCCGCCGATCGCCACGCCGATACCGGTGATCAGCGTGAGATCGAGCTTCGGCTTCTGCGGCCCCTTGCCCGTTTCCGCGGCGGCCGCGGTGGTGGCGATCCCGGTGGTGACCTTGGCGTCGGCGGCCTGGTCCGCCGCGGCGGCGCGCTTGGCGACCATCTCCTCGACGAAGCGGATCGCGCGCTTGTAGGGGGCCCAGAAGGCCTGGCGGATGCTGATCGGATTCTCGACCACCTTGACGATGGTCGCGTCCCAGTCGCGACCTTTGCGATCATAGAAGATGCCATTGCGGCCCACGAGCAGATTGTCCGAATCACCGGCGGTGAAGGCGGCGGCGACGGTCATCTTCTCGACCGGTCCGCTCGGCGGCAGGCGCACGCAGTCGCAGTAGGCGAGATAGATCTTGGACAGCCCGGCGAGTGCGCCGTGCTTGTTCGGGTCGTCGACGCGCACCGCGAGCTCGCACGCACGGCTATCGAGGTAGAGGGTGCCGGCCTGGAAGACCGACAGCCGATCGCGCGAATAGAAGTCGGCGAAGTTCACGAAGTTGTGCAGCAGGCGGTAGAGGTCGCGGTGCAGGCGCACCAGCTTCTCCACCGGCGTGATCGAATCGTACTCGGTCGCGAAGAGCACGTCGCGTGCGATGAGCGCTTCGATGCGCGCGCGCGAGTCGGAGGCCAGCAGTGCGCGGACCCGCGGCAGTCCGAGCTTCTCGACCGCGGCGCCGGCCTTCTGCGCCACCCATGCGCGCGTGCCCGCGAACCGCTCCTGCAGCGTTTGCCAGGACTGCTCATCGAGCGTCGTGCGGTCGGCGCCCAGAAGTGGCCGCACCGCCAGCGTGCGCAACGTGGCGACCGCGGCAGCCCAGAAGGGATTCAGCGCGCCTTCGAGCGGAAGCGGGGCATTGGCCTTCACCAGCGACAGCGGGAAGGAGCGGATCTCGTCGGTGGTGATGACGAGGTCGCGGCTGGCGATCGCCAGGTAGGCCTTCTCGGTACCGTTGAGCGCCTGCTGCGCGCGCTCATCGTAGGCCGCGAGGCTGCAGCGGGCGAACCAGTCGTCGATCTTGGTCTTGATCGCGTCGATGGCGGCGAGCGCCGGCAGCGTTCCCGCGCCCAGGGGCAGCGCCTGCGCCGGATTGGCCTCGGTGGCCTTCCACCACGCGTCGTAGGCGGCGGCATCGGCGAAGAAGCCGTCGACCAGCTTCTTGTTGAGACCGGGCTGTCCGTCGCGGTCGACGATGGAGCCGTGGGTCGACATGATGTCGAGGATCGCCTGTTTCGTCTCGGCATCGTCGGCAGCCGCGGAGGCGGTGATGACGCCATCGCCATTGAAAGGCGTCTTCGCGAAGTGTTCGCGCGCCTTCTCGACATCGAGCAGGGTGATGGCCGGCTCGTCGGGTTTGCCCTGGGCTTTCAGGATGTGCTGCGCGCAGGACACCATGGCCTTGCCGATCGGGGTCGAGGCATCGATCGAGGCGATCGGCACCTGGTCGGTCCCGACGCGGATCGCGCCGATATCCACGAGATAGGTGTCCGCGTAACCCACTGCCGCAACGATCTCGGGAGCGCGGACGCGTCCATCGTTGTCGGTGTCGATCAGCGCCAAGGTGCGCTCGTCGAATTCCAGACCTTTGACCGGGCAGGCGAGCGCCGCCCACAGCTTCTGATCCAATTCGCCGATCGACGCGATGTCGTCGGCGGTGGTCAGGCTGACCTGGTCGAATCCGCCGACGCGGAAGAAGGTCCAGGCATGGGGCTTGGCAGGAAGGGTCATGGGTGCTCGTCCGGCGGCCCGGTTTGCCGTGTGTGCGGCCTGGTGCAACCGCGATCGCGGTTCAGGACGAGGCCCGCACCGCGTCGAGCAGTTCCGACGCGCGCTGCCGACGCCAGGGGGCGACCGAGCGGTGGTGCGTGATGGCGCCCGTGCGATCGATCACCACCACCAGGCGATGCGTCGACCACCAGCCGTTGGCACGGTAGGCCTTGCAGCACGTGCCGGAAGGATCGCTCAGCAGCGGGAACGGGAAGCTGTGATCGCGCGCGAAACCGCGGTGGCTGTCGTGGCTCTGGGGATTGATGCCGAGCACCGTGGCACCGAGCGCGGCGAACTCGGACCAGTGATCGCGGTATTCGCACAGCTGCGCGGTGCACACCCGCGTGCCGTCGCCGGGGTAGAAGACGAGGCACGCCGGACCAGCTGCCCAGGCCTGGGACAGGCGGTAGGGCTTGCCATCCGGATCGACAAGTTCGCAATCCGGCGCGCGTTCGCCGATCACGAGAGACCCACCGCATTGCGGGCGCGATCGACCGTGGCGCGCGCCTTATCGCGCGCCGCGCGCGCGCCGCGCGCGAGCACGGCGTCGACCTGGCCCGGGTCACGCACCAGCGCTGCACGACGTGAGCGCGCCGGGCCGAAGTGATCGAGCAGCAGTTCGAAGAGCGACTGCTTGGCATGACCGTAGCCCATGCCGCCGGCGCGATAGCGTTCGGCCAGCGCCAGCGTGCGCGCATCCGCCTTGCCCGCGATCGCACGGAATATTTTATAGACCGTGCAGGCGTCGGGATCCTTGGCGGCTTCCATCGGCGTGGAGTCGGTGGTGATGCCCATCACGCGCTTGCGCAGCGACTTCTCGTCCTCGAAGGGGTCGATGGTGTTGCCGTAGCTCTTGGACATCTTCTCGCCGTCGACCCCGGGGAGCACGTCGGCATCGGGGGCGAGGCGGTAGCTCGGGACCTTGAACACCTCGGATGAGAATTCGTGGTTGAAGCGCCCGGCGAGATCGCGGGTGATCTCGAGGTGCTGCACCTGGTCCTTTCCCACCGGGACGAGGTCGGCGTCCACCGCCAGGATGTCCGCCGCCTGCAGGATCGGGTAGACGTACAGGCCGACATTGGCCGCCAGCCCCTTCGCGACCTTGTCCTTGTAGCTGACGGCCTTGTCCATCTGCGACACCGGGCACACGCACGACAGCAGCCAGCACAGCTCCGTGACCTCGGGCACGTCGTGCTGGACGTAGATGCTGGTGCGTTCCGGGTCCAGGCCGTAGGCGAGGTAATCGATCACGACCTGCCGGATGTTGTCGCGCAGCACCGCGGGATCGCGCACGCTGGTGAGGGCGTGGTACGAGGCGACGAACACGAACATCTCGTTGGCTGCCTGGAGGTCGAGGAACTGGCGGATGGCGCCGGCATAATTGCCGAGGTGCAGCTTGCCCGACGGCTGGATGCCCGAGAGGACGCGGGCCATCAGCGCAGGGTCTGGAACGCGGTGAACAGTAGCATCAGCACCAAGCCGATGAGGAAGAGGTCGGGCTGGCCCTGGTGCATGTAGGCGCTCCACGCCACGATGCCGAATGCGGAGATCACCGACAGCACCAGCGTCGCGCGATTGGCCTTGGCGCGGGAACGGGTGCCGATCTCGGCGCTGGCGTGGAAGATCTGACCGCCGTCCAAGGGATACAGCGGCAGGCTGTTGAAGATGCCCAGCAGCAGATTCCAGACCACCATCCAATGCACGAAGAATGCCACCAGCGGTACGCTGAACGTCTGGAAGTGGTCGGGGATCCAGAATAGTCCGGCGAGCGCGAAGTTCATGCCGGGACCGGCCATGGTGATCAGGATCTTGGTGCGCGGCGCGGGTTCGGGCATGTACGAGCAATAGCCGCCGAGCGCGCTGATGGTGATCGTCACTCCGACCATGCCCGCCGCACGAGCGACCAACGCGTGGCCCATCTCGTGCAGGAGGATGGTCAGGAGCGCCGCTGTGATCAGCACCAGCATGAAGTCCATGGGAAGCTTGGAAGACATCTGGTAGAGGAAGAACAGCAGGATGATGGCTTCCCAGCCGACATAGACCGGCACCTTCCACAGGTGTCCGAGATAGAATTTTCCGGCGGTGTTCATCGGGGTGGCAGCATAGTCGCGATGACCTGGCGGCAAAGGCCCAGCCCGGGTCCCCGTGGGCAGGGGTCGTCGGCGCTTGGAGCGCGCGGATCACCGGATCATACTCCCGCGGGAGCCACGATGTCCGTCCTTCGCCTCGTCGATGTCGCGGTCCTGCTCCTGGTCCTGCTCGCCTGCGGTCATGCCGCCGACACGTCGGGGGCTGATCGCCCTGCCGGCGGAGCGGGGGCCGCTCACAGCATGCGCTCGCAGAGCGGCGTCCAACAGGACGCAGAGCACCAGGTGGATTCCCCAGCGCCTGCGCACAGGGACCTCACGCGCCTGCGTGGTCTGTCGCCCGCAGCGGGAATAGCGCTGCTGGCGGTCGCGCTGATCCCGCTGTTCGCCGGTTGGCGTTTCCTTCGCCCCGTGCTCGGAGTCCTGCTTGGCCTGTTCGTCGCCCTGTGTGCTTGGAAGTACGGGATACCGCTGTTCGGCGCCCTATCGGCCGAACCCGACACCGTGCGCATCCTGCGTTTCGCCGGCACCGCCTTGGGCTTCGTTCTGGGATTCGCGCTCGGGTGGGTCCTCTACCAGGTACAGCTCGCCATCGCCGGCGCCCTGCTCGGAGCCATGGTGTTCTCGCTGCCTGGCATGTCCGTCGACTGGCCGCTGTTGACGATCGGGTTGATGGCGATGGGCGCCGCGATCGGCTTCATCCTCGGCTGGGTCGCGGCGCCGTTCTGGGCGGCTCTGCAGACCTCGATCCTCGGGAGCTTCCTCGTCGTCCAGGGCACCGCGATCATCTGTCAATCGGCGTCCGATGAGACCATGCGCACGCTGGCCTACGCCGTGGGAGTCTCGCTGGGCGTCTTCGGCTTCCTGTACCAGTGCATCTGGATCGCACGTCAGCGGAAGGTGTCATCACCTTCCAAGGACTGATGTGGGCAGGCGGTGGGCGAACTGGCTTTGGCTTTGGCTGTGGCTGTGGCTGTGGCTGTGGCTGTGGCTTTGGCTTTGGCTTTGGCTTTGGCTTTGGCCCGATTTTACCGGTCGTGCTCGCAGTAAACCCTTGCTCCCCCTCACGGGGGCTCGCTGGCGCTCGGGGTTGACTGCTGCGCGCGGCCGGTGGTTGGCTGGGTAGGAGCCAATCATGACAACACTCGACCGCCTTGAGATCTATCACAAAGCGCGAGCGACATGCGCGGAAGCCTACGTGCTCGCCGGGGAGTTACGGGATCGTGATCTGAAGGATCAGATCAGACGCGCGGCGACATCGGTCGTCCTCAACATCGCCGAAGGACGCGGCCGCGGCAGCGATGCCGATTTTGCGCGATGCCTTGCTATCGCGCGTGGATCCAACACCGAGCTCACGGCGCAGCTGACCGTCGTTGGGGATTTCGGATTGCTGCCACGCGCTCGTGTCGCTGTACTGATCTCCGACATCGATCGCGTGGGACGGATGATCAGCGGATTGATCAGGCGATTGCGGGGGTGATCCTGGCGCGCCGCCATCAGGACTTCCCAGCGGCCGTGGCTGTGGCTGTCCCTCGGGCGCCGAGCGGCGGTGGCGGCATACAATTGGCGCAGCCAATGCCGCCACGATTACGGAGGCGAAGCCGTAGTAATCGAGCAGCGACAAAGCCCGGGGGTAGGCCCGCAAGGGCCGTAGGGGCAAAGCCCCTGAGCAAATAGAAAACAGCAGCCCCCGAGTTACCGGGGGCTGCCGCCCGCGGCCCCTCAAGGTAAAGGCCGCAGGAAACCGAGGGATCGTCGGTATTATAGCCGAGCCCGTTGCTCATGCATTGACGATTTCTCCGCCATTGGGATGCAGCACCTGTCCAGTGATGTACGAGGCGTCGCTGGATGCCAGGAATACGAAGCAGGGCCCGACTTCCGCGGGTTCTCCTGCGCGCCCCATGGGGGTGGTCGAGCCGAACCTGGCGACCTTCTTCGCGTCGAAGGTCGATGGGATGAGGGGAGTCCAGATCGGCCCCGGGGCCACGGCGTTCACCCGCACCCCGTCCTGCGCGAGGTTCTGCGCCAGGGATCGCGTGTAGGCGACGATGGCTCCCTTGGTCGCGGAATAGTCGAGCAGCTCGGGGCTGCCGCGATATGCGGTCACCGAGGTGGTGTTGATGATCGAGCCCTTGGAGGCGCGCAGGTGGGGGAGCGCGGCCTTGGTGAGGAAGAAGAACGAGAAGACATTGGTGCGGAAGGTCCGTTCGAGCTGCTCGGCGCTGATCTGGCTGATGTCCTTGCGCGGATGCTGCTCGGCGGCGTTGTTCACCAGGATGTCGAGCGAGCCGAATTCGGCGATCACCCGCTCGACGTGGGCCTCGCACACGTCTTCGTCGCCGATATCGCCTGGCAACAAGAGGCAGCGACGGCCGCTGCGGGCGACCTGGTGCGCGACATCCTTGGCGTCGTCGTGCTCGTCGAGGTACGAGATCGCCACGTCCGCGCCTTCGAGCGCATAGAGCTGGGCGACCGAACGGCCGATGCCGCTGTCGCCTCCGGTGATGAGTGCGACCCTCCCCATCAGCTTCGATGCCGGCCGATACGACGACGAGGTCGACACCGGCTTGGGGCGCATCCGCGATTGGATGCCCGGTTGGCGCTGCTGGTGCTGCGCCGGACGCTTCGTGCGGGGCTTGGAGGCTTTCGTCGTTTTGTTCATAAATGGGCTCGCAGGCAGCTCTTCTACCGCCACACCGGCGCAGGGCAGGGCAAATGCCACGACTCTGGACAGGCCCGCTCGAGGCGGAATACGCGACCTTCGGCTCTACCCATGCCTTGACTTCAAACAGCTGTTTGAATGCTGCGTTTCAAGCACGGCGAAGGAAACGAATGATCAGGCCATCCGGAGCATCGGACATCGGCAGAGCGACGCGCGATCGGCTGCTCGCTGCAGCTGGAGAAGTGTTCGCCGAGCTCGGCTTCAGTCATGCCACCGTGCGCGAGATCTGCTCGCGTGCAGGGGCGAACATCGCCGCCGTGAATTACCATTTCGGCGACAAGCAGGGGCTCTACAGCGCGGTCTTCCATTATGCCTGCACGCTGGTCGCCGAGCATGTCCCGGTGGGGAGCACGGTTCCCGCGCGCGAGCGGCTGCGCGTGTTCATCCGCGCGTTCCTCGCGCACATGCTCGATGAAGGCCGGCCGGCCTGGCACGGGAAGCTGATGGCGCGCGAGATGATCGAGCCCACCGGTGTGCTCGATGATCTGGTCGGGCAGTCGATACGTCCGCACTTCCAGGAGCTGATCGGCATCGTGCGGGAGCTCCTGGGCCGCCGCGCCGCCGATTCCGTGGTCAGGCGCTGTTGCACGAGCATCATCGGGCAGTGCGTGTTCTTCCTGCATTCGCGGCCGATCCTCGTCCGGCTCGACCCGGGCCTGCGCTTCACCCGCGAGGAGATCGATGCCCTGAGCGAGCACATCACGCTGTTCTCGCTCAAGGGGCTCACCGCCTTCCTGCCCAAGCGAGCGGGCCTCCAGGAATCCGCGGCGACCAGCGCATGAACCGGATCGCGATCAAGATGCTCGTGGGCGATCGCGCCAAATACATCGGGATCATCGTCGGCCTGACCTTCGCGTCGCTGCTGATCACCCAGCAGGCATCGATCTTCATCGGTCTGATGACCCGAACCTACGGTGCGGTGTCCGCTAACGGGCTGGCCGACATCTGGATCATGGACGAGAATGTCCGCTTCTTCGACGACGTGAAGCCGATGAGCGACATGCTCCTGCAGCGCACCCGCGGCGTCCCTGGGGTCGCATGGGCGGTGCCATTCTACCGCAACATCCTGAATTGCCGCATGGCCAACGGGAAGGTCCAGCACGTCAACCTCAACGGCCTGGATGACGGCACGCTGATCGGCGGACCGCCAGAGATGGTGGTGGGGAGCCTGTCGGATCTGCGGCGGGCCGATTCGATCATCGTCGACGAGACCGGTGCCGCTCGCGAGCTCGCGCGGCCTGCGCGCGAGCCTGGCGGCCCGAGCGTCCCGCTCGCCGTGGGCGACGTGATCGAGATCAATGACCATCGCGCCACCGTGGTCGGCATCTGCCGCACCGTGCGCTCGTTCCAGTGGGGCCCGCAGGTCTACACCACCTATTCGCGCGCCGTATCGTTCGCACCTCCGCAGCGCAAATCGATGTCCTTCATCCTGGTGAAGGCGAAACCCGGCCAGAGCGTCCCGGATCTGTGCCAGAGCTTGCGCGGCGTGACCGGCCTCGAGGCGCGGACGCAGCGGGAGTTCGAGAAGGAGATCTACGATTACTTCTATTACTATACCGGGATCCCGATCAATTTCGGCATCGCCGTCATCCTCGGGTTCATCGTCGGCACGGCGATCGCGGGCCAGACATTCTACAATTTCACCCTCGATAACCTCAAGCACTTCGGGGCGCTGAAGGCGATGGGCGCGTCGAACGGCATGCTCCTGCGCATGATCCTGCTGCAATCAGCGGTGGTCGGCTTCATCGGCTATGGACTCGGCGTCGGCATCGCCTCGCTCTTCGGTCTGCTCATCGCCGATAGCGAACTCGCCTTCCGGCTGCCGTGGTGGCTGTTGCTGGTGAGCGCGCTCTCGGTCGGGGTGATCTGCATGCTGTCCGCGGGGATCAGCATCCTCAAGGTCGTCCGGCTCGAGCCCGCGATCGTGTTCAAGGGCTGACGTGGACCCCGCCCCCGTCCCCGCGCCCATCGAACGTCCGCACGAGGACGAGATCGACATCGCCGTCCACTGCTCGGATGTGATGAAGGCCTACGGCGCGGGGAACACCCGAGTCCTCGCTCTGCGCGGAGTGGACCTGAATGTGCGCACCGGTGAGATGCTGATGCTGGTCGGCCCGTCCGGCTGCGGCAAGACCACGCTGATCTCGGTGATCGCTGGGATCCTCGACCAGGACGCGGGCGAATGCCTGGTGTTCGGCGAGGATTTCCGCCGCATGCGCACCCGCGACAAGACCCATTGGCGGGGTCGGAACATCGGTTTCGTCTTCCAGTCGTTCAACCTGCTGCCGACCCTGACCGCGGTCGAGAACGTCGCGGTTCCGCTGCTAATCCAGCATCAGCCGCGGGCGATGGCCATGGCGCGTGCGAGCGCGCTGCTCGAGCGCGTCGGCCTGAAGGAGCGCCTGCGCTCGCTGCCCTCGCAGCTGTCTGGCGGACAACAGCAGCGGGTGGCGATCGCCCGCGCGCTGGTGCATGGCCCGCGCCTGATCGTCTGCGACGAGCCGACGAGCGCGCTCGACCACGAGACCGGCTCCAGCGTCATGGGCCTGCTGCGCGAGATAGCGCGCGGCGAGAACCGTGCCCTGGTCATCGTCACCCACGACGCGCGCATCTTCCCGTACGCCGACCGCCTCGCGCAGATGGACGACGGCCGCATCAAGAGCATCTCGGCCGGCCAAGGGGCCGCCCCACCGCAAGGAACGCATCCATGATCCGCACCTACCTGCTCCCCGTGCTCGCCCTCGCCGGGATCATCTTCGCTGGTTGGAGCGTGGCGCAGGGTTCCAAGGAGGTGGTGCCCGCACCTGCGGTCGCCGCGGCGGCGAGCTCGCCGTTTCCGGCCTTCGTCGCGGGTGCCGGAATGGTCGAAGCGTCGAGCGAGAACATCGCGATCGGGGTGCCGGCGCCCGGCATCGTCGAGAGCGTCGCGGCGAAAACCGGCGTCGCGGTCAAGCAGGAGGATGTGCTGTTCGTGCTCGACCAGGGATCGGCCCGCGCGGCGGTCGCGGTCGCCGAGGCGGCGGTCGTGCGTTCAAAGGCGGAACGCGATCGGCTCGCTCAATCGCCGCGCCCGGAAGAGATCCCTCCCGCCCAGGCCCATGCGGCCGCAGCTGCAGCGCGCTTCGAAGATGCGCAGCGCCAGCTCGGCTTGTACGAGGGTGTAGCCGGAAAGGATCCGGTGGCGGCGGCACGCGTCGAACTGGATCAGGCGAAGCGCGAGCTCGGGTACTACGAGTCTCTTCCGGACAAGAAGGTGGTGAGTACCGAGGACTTCGACCGCCGCCGTTTCGCTCTGCGCGTTTCCGAGTCGCGTTTTGCCGAAGAGCTCGAGCGCAGACGCTTCGCGGCGCGCGAAGCCGAAGCGCAGGCTGCCGAGGCGAACGGCCGCTTGGCATTGCTGCAGGCGGGCGCCTGGAAAGCCGACCTCGCGGTGGCGGACGCCGCCATCGCTGCCGCCCAGGCGCAGCTCGGCGCCGCCCAAGAGGCGCTCGCGAAACTCACGGTGCGTGCGCCGATCGACGGGACGGTGCTGCAGGTCTCGGTCCATCCCGGCGAATCGCTGCTGGTCGGGCCGTCCGCGCGCATGGCGGTGCTCCTCGGCACGATCGATCCGCTGATGGTCCGCGTCGACATCGACGAGAACGACGCCTGGCGGGTGCGCGCCGGTGCGAAGGGGAAGGGTTTCCTGCGCGGGAACAGCACCATCTCGACCGACCTGGTCTTCTCCCGCTTCGAACCCTATGTCGTGCCCAAGCGCTCGCTCACCGGGGACACCACCGAGCGCGTCGATACACGCGTTCTGCAGGTATTGTTCACCTTCGACCGTGCTTCCCTGCCGGTATTCGTCGGCCAGCAGATGGATGTGTTCGTCGAAGCGCCGTGATCGGGCGCCAGGGATCGATGGCCGCGCCTAAACGGTGGGTAGACCCGCTGCGCGGGCGGTCGCCATCGCCCGAGCGTGCCACACCAGCGCTTCCTGTTTGGCACGCGGAATGGTCCAACCAAGCGCCGGCGCGATGGCGAGCGCGATCCCGGTGACCGTTGTCCGGTCGAGCCGCGCGAGGATCGCGACCGGCACCCGTCGACGCAGGACGTCGTCGAGCGACAGCGCCATCTCTGCGTGCGCTGCGTACACGGCTTCGGCGGCGCAGAACGGCGCATCGGCGTGGATGCGACCCGCGAGTTCGGGACGCTCGCGGAC
>JACCZE010000042.1 GCA_013696105.1 Planctomycetota bacterium
GTGCCGACGGCGACCGGCACCACCGCGGCGGGCAGCGTGCGCGGCCGTGCCGCCGAGAGCCAATCGCGCGCGCTGCCCATCAGGGATCCAGCGCGACCGAGATCGCCGCGGACATGGTATGGGTCGCGCCCGGAGCGATGCTGATATGGTCGTCGCCGGCATTCGCGGTCTCGACGCAGAGCATGCCCGGCCAGGCGTCCTCGCCCAGATCCGTGAGCTCGCCGGCGCGCTTGGTCCAGGGATTCCACACCACGGTGGTGTCCGATCCCGATTTCGCGACCCTGATGTGGCGCTTCATCACCGGGTCGACGATGGTGCACGCGGCGGTGGTACCGCGGTAGACGCGGTCGGTTTCGCCGGCGAAGCCCAGCGCGGCCTCGGTCTGGGTGATGACGGTCGTGCCGGAGTTCTTGTCGCGGTAGGTGCCGCCCTGCAGGCCGAGCACGGTGCAGCGGCGCACGTCGCCGACCGCGACGTAGGTGTGCAGCGCCTCGCCGACCTCGATCGGCGCGGTCGAGTGGTTCTCGACCGCGAGCGACATGCCGAGGGTCGCGCCGATCGTCACGGTGAAGCAGGCGCGGAAGTCGAAGGGCCACAACGCGCGCGTCGCAGCGTTGGATTCCAGGGTCAGCACGACCTCCGTGGTGCCGTCGGCCAGGTGCCCGGAGCGCTCCACGCTCCACTCGCGCAGGCGCGCGAATCCGTGCGCGGGCAGCGCCGGATCAGCGGGGGTCCCGAACCACGGGAAGCAGATCGGCACGCCGCCGCGGATCGCCTTGTCGGCTCGGAAGAGGCTGCGCGGGCTCATCCACAGCACCTCCTGGTGGCCGTGCGGACGCCAGCGGCAGAGATGCGCGCCGTGCAGGTAGACCTCGGCTTCGGCCGCGGCATTGGCGATCGACAGGCGCGCGAGCCCGCCGGCTCCGGGTCCGGTGTCGATGCGCCCCGAACGTGCGCCCGCAGGCGGGCGCGGGTCCTCGCTCACGGCAGTCTCGGGAACTTGCCGAAGTCCGGCTTCCGTTTCTCGAGGTAGGCGCGGTGTCCCTCCTTGCCTTCCTCGGTCATGTAGAACAGCAGCGTGGCGTTGCCTGCCAGCTCCTGCAGCCCGGCCTGGCCGTCGCAATCGGCATTGAACGCCGACTTCAGGCAACGCAGCGCGATCGGACTGTGGCGCATCATCTCCTGGCAGAGCGCCAACGTGCGCTTCTCCAGCTGCTTGAGCGGCACCACCTCGTTGACCAGGCCCATGTCCAGCGCCTGCTTGGCATCGTACTGGCGGCAGGTGTACCAGAACTCGCGCGCCTTCTTCTGTCCGACGCAGCGCGCGAGGTAGCTCGCGCCGAAGCCACCGTCGAAGCTGCCGACCTTGGGGCCGGTCTGGCCGAAGCGCGCGTTGTCGGCGGCGACGGTGAGGTCGCACACCAGGTGCAGCACCTGGCCACCGCCGATCGCCCACCCGGCGACCATCGCCACCACCGGCTTGGGGCAGCTGCGGATCTCCTTCTGCAGGTCGAGCACGTTCAGGCGCGGGACCGCGTCGCCGTGCTTGCCGCCGACGTAGCCGCCATGGCCGCGCACGCGCTGGTCGCCGCCCGAGCAGAACGCCTTGTCGCCGGCGCCGGTGAGCACGATGACGCCCACGTCGCGATCGTCGCGCGCATGCGCGAGCGCGTCGCGCAGCTCCTGGATCGTCTTCGGCGTGAAGGCGTTGTGCACCTCCGGCCGGTCGATGGTGAGCTTCGCGACCGACCCGCCGTCGATGGCGCGGTGGTGGTAGCGGATGTCCTCGTAGCGTCGCTCGATCTCGATCCACGCGGCGCGCGTTGGCGATGCGGTCCTCGGTACCTTGGGCTTCTTCGGCTTCGTCGTCATGGGGCGGACGAGTGTCCGCCCGGAGTGGGCGGTGGCAACTCGGCGGACCCAGGAGACGGCAACGGCAGGTCGCGTTCAGCGGCGGCGTAGCGCTTCAGCCGTACCGTCAGGGCGATGGTCACCACGACCTGCAGCGCGCACAGCGACAGGACCCATTCCTGTCCGCCGTTGCCGAAGGCATAGGCGTGCAGCCCGGTGCCGAGGAGGAAGTTCACCCCATACCAGCTCATGACCACCGACAGGAATCCCAGCACCGACCAGATCGCCAGCCCCGTCGGACCCACCACGCCGACGTAGCGCAGGTGCAGCGGGATGAGGTAGACCAGCAGGATCACCAGCGCCCACACCTCCTTCGGATCCCAGCCCCAGAACCGTCCCCAGGCCTTGTCGGCCCACACCGCGCCCAGCAGGGTACCGGCGGCGATCAGCACCACCCCGACCTGCAGGCAGCGGTAGATCATCCGCGTCTCCTCGGCGTCGACCGCGCGCCCCCGCCACGCGGCCCGCGCCATCACGAGGTTGCCCAATCCCCAGGCGAGCAGGAACGCCGCGTAGCTGCCGACCACCACCTTGACGTGCGTCCACAGCCAGAACTTCGAGCGCAGCACCGGCTGCAGCTGGCCGATGTGGCTGCCGAGGTCCGGGGGAATCGCTTCGCCGACCATCGCGCACAGGCCGCCGGCGACGCCGCCCGCCACCGCGTAGAGGCCGTTGCGTGCCATTCGGGCGAACACCAGGCCCAGCCCGGCGCACAGGAGCGCGACGTAGACCAGGGTCTCGTAGAGGTTGGTCACCGCGCCGAGCGAGGTGATGTACACGCGCACGCCCAGGCCGCCGATGTTCATCGCCATGCCCAGCAGCGTCAGCGCGACGCCGATGGTCATCCACCAGTCGCGACGCCCGCCTGATGGCCCGATCGCCGGAGGTTTCCTCCCCATCGCGATCGCCACCAGGATGCCGCCGGCGATGTAGAAGATCCAGGTCAGGGTGAATGGGCGCAGGCGGGCGTAGGCGATCTCGGCGGCGATCTTCCCCGATGAGGGATACTCCACAGCGTGCGCGCCGGCCGCGACCAGCGCCGCCGAGAACCGCGCGATGACGGAATCGGTCATGGCATTGCCGCGAGCGGCGGCGACCCATCCCGCGCCCGCGCGCAGCACTTCGGCCAGGAGCGGATTCGCCGGTTGAGCGAGGAGCGGATCGGGATCGAGC
>JACCZE010000054.1 GCA_013696105.1 Planctomycetota bacterium
GTACGCGACCAGGCCTTCGCCAGCGAACTCCGCCACCGTCGCATCGAGCGCCTTCTGGTCGGCGTCCCACAGGGTGACCGCCGCGCCTTCGCGCGCCATGCGGTGCGCGACATGCTTGCCGATGCCGGCGCCGCCGCCGGTGATGACCGCGGCCTGGCTCTTGAAACGATCGGGGACGAGTCGGGCGCTCATGCGGCCTCGCAGCGTTGACGTTGGATGCCCAGGCCGGCGATCTCCAGCTCCATGACGTCTCCGGGTGCGAGGAACACCGGTGGCTTCTGGCCCAGGCCCACCCCGGGAGGAGTTCCGGTCGAAATGAGGTCACCCGCCTCGAGCGTCATGAACTGCGATAGGTAGTGCACGATGTGGCGCACGGTGAACACCATGGTGCGGGTGTTGCCGGTCTGTCGACGCTGGCCGTTGACGTCCAGGCGCATCGCCAAGGCCTGCGGGTCGGGGACCTCGTCCGTGGTCGAGAGCCACGGCCCGAGCGGATTGAAGGTGTCGCAGGATTTGCCCTTGGTCCATTGGCCGCCGCGTTCGAGCTGGAACGCACGCTCGGACACGTCGTTGGAGACGCAGTATCCGCCGATCACCGCGTCGGCCTCGTCGAGCGAACCCAGGTAGCGGGCGGTGCGGCCGATGACCACGCCCAGCTCGACCTCCCAGTCGGTCTTCACCGACGTGCGCGGGATGAGCACGGCGTCGTAGGGGCCGACCACGGTGTTCGCCGCCTTCATGAACACCACCGGCTCGCCCGGAACGGCCATCCCGGATTCGGCGGCGTGATCGCTGTAGTTCAGGCCGATGCAGATGACCTTGCCGGGACGCGCGACGCAGGCGCCCCAACGTTCGGCCGTGGGCACGTCGGGGAGGCGCGCGCCGCCGCGCACCAGGGCCGCCAGCCGAGCGAGGCCTCCGCCATCGAAGAAGTCCCGGTTCCAATCCTGGAAGTGGGCGGAGCAGTCCTTGCGCACCCCGCCGTCGAGCGCGATGCCCGGCTTTTCGCGACCGATGGCTCCGAAGCGAACGAGTCTCATGAGGTCTCCCGATGAACGGTCCGTGTGCGTCCGATGACGTCCCTTGCAGCCTGGTATTTTATTTATAAAAATCAATATCGTGTCGACCCCCCTCGTCCTGCGAACCGCCAACGGCCTGCTGGCGCTCCTGCGCGCAGAGCCTCCGGGCGCCCTCCTCCCCAGCGAGAACGACCTTTCGGTGCGCCTCGGGGTGAGCCGGTCGCCGCTGCGCGCCGCCATGCGCATCCTCTGCCGTCGCGGCGTGCTGCGCCGGCGCGACGGGGCAGTGGTCGTGTTGCGTGCCCCGCGCGCTGATGACGAGCTGCCGATGGCTGCGGGCGCCGAAACCAAATCGGGTGCCTTCGACGCGTACTTCCTCGCCAAGCTCCAACGCGGAGAGATCCGCCCGGGATCGCTGTTCAGCGAACTCGAACTCGCACGCGAAGCGCGGCTCACCACCGTCACCGTGCGCGAGGGCCTGCTGCGCTTCGCCCGCTACGGTATCATCGACAAGGAGCCCAGGCGCCGATGGCTGATGCTGCCCCTGGACGAACGTGCGGTCGACGAGCTGTTCGATGTGCGCGGTCTACTTGAGCGTGCGGCGCTGGACCAAGCGCTGGACCTGCCCGACGGCCATGCGCAGCGCGCCGAGCTGGCCGAGGTCCTGGAGGGCCATCGGCGATTCGCTGGGTTGAAACGCCAGCGCGTCGAGGAGTTCCTACGCCTGGACGAGCGTTTCCATGCCGCGCTCTTCGCCGCCGCAGCTAACCGCTACCTCGATCGCATGTTCGCCGCCGTGTCGATGACCATCCACCTCCAGCTCCAGCGCGATGGCCTGGGCCGGCGCGGCATGGCGTTGGGCCTGGCTGAGCACCCACCGATCATCAGCGCGGTGCTCGCCCGCGACCGGCCCCGCGCACGTGCGGCCCTGGACCGGCATCTCGCGAGCGCCCGGATGGTGATGAAGGAGGCGCTCCGCCGGTCGGGCTCTCAATACTCTCAATAGAAGCTGACGATGTACGACACGCTCGCAGGATGGCCCGGCTTCGGCTTCAGGCCTGAGACGACCACCTCGTAGAGCGAACCCTTCACCAGCTTCAGATCCTTGGGCCTCACCACGACCGCTCCGGGAATCCCGAAGTCGTCGAACCCGACATGGCGGAAGTCGAGATCCAGCGGGCGTGCCGAACGCGTCAGCGATGCATCGACCGTGTAGATGTCCATCGGCACCGCGGCATCGATCAGGTCGTAATGCTCCGGGTTGAAGCTGATGTGCCAGGCCGTGGTCGGCGTGATCAGATCGATCGGGCAGTAGCCAGGGGGCGGGAATGAAATGAAGGAGAATTCCACCGCCTGCGGACGCGTCTTGTCGTGGGCGTACATGGTGACGAACTGGTTGGCCTCGCCGAAGCCGGTGATGCGCATCTTCGGATCGAGCATCTTGCGACGATGCAGCAGGCGATCGATGTTCTGCGGATCGCTGTCGTCCATCATCGCATCGATGCTCTCGACCAGGGTCTTTCCGGCGCATTGATTGGTCTGACTGCATCCCTTCGCCGCCAGCGTGAACGCCTCGTCGGACATGTCCGCGGGTTTGGTGGGATTCCATTCCAGCCGGCCGAGCTTGGCCAGGAAATCCGCTCCGTGCTGGCTGCAATCGGTCAAGGCGGGGTCGATGCCGACATCCCACGGCACTCCGCAGAGGAAGCGGTAGAAGCGCAGCTTGGCCAGAGCCTTCGCCGTGTCCTCGGGCTTGGGCGCCCGGGGATTCCCAGAGCCCGGAGCCTTGGCGACATGCCCGGCGGCCTCGGCGGCGATGCGCTGGCGCATGCCATCGATGAAGCCGATGGACCTGGGGAACACCAGCCGACCCTCGACCCAGGTCTCATCGGCGATGAGCGCCCCCGCGAGGTCGAATCGCTGGCAGACGCCATTGAGCGAGCCGCTGCGATAGGCGGCCTTGGCTGCTACCTTTTTCTTCCCACCTGGATGGTACTCGATGTAGGTGCCATGGCGGAGCCGGTGCTTGTCCACCGGGTACCGGCTCTTGAGCGATCCATCGGGGTGCTTGACCACCTCGTCGGCGGCCGAGCCGGCGATCACGACCCAGACCAGGATGACCAGCATGCGTAGGATGCGTAGCATGGCGTACTCCGGATCACCACGTCTACCGCTGCCCCCGGCGTTTTCCCAGCCGCATCGCCTAGAGGACTTCGACGGCAGGCCAGGCAGTTCGGGCGGCCCAGCCCACACCCCCGATCTCCAGCCATGTATGCATGCGGGACGCTGTCCATGCTGTGTGTGGGATCGCAGGTTAGATGCTAGGAGTCATCGACTTCGCGTTATAATAGGGCTTCGGAGGCTGCTGCCTGACCTCCGGAGACGTCTGGATGGGCCGGGAGTCCGGCCTCGCGCCCTACATAACCCCTTTCAGGCAGGCAGGATGGTTCCCATGAACACCGACAATACCGATGAGCCGATGGATCCGATCGAAGCGCACAGCCCCCAACAGCCCAAGCCGGTCGAACAGGTCGGCCCCCTGCAGCTGCGGGTTATGCATTACATCTGGAAACACGGACCGTCGACGGTCCAGAGCGTGATGAACGCGTTGAACGCGGACCCCAGTTCGCGTCCACTGGCCTACACCACCTTCCTGACCGTTATGCGCAACCTCGCGCGCCGAAACCTGCTCGAGCAGAAGAAGACCGCACAGCGCTCGCACATGTTCTCGCCCACGGTCGGCGAGGACGAGTACAAGAGCGCCTTCATCCGCCAGGTGTTCCGCGACTACTTCAACAACGACGCGGCGCAGCTGTGGCGCTACCTCGATCATCCCGAGCACGCCAAGACGTGAGCTCGGCTGTACGCTTGCGGGTCGGATGACTCCGCGCGGATCCTTCCGCGCGGAGTCGCTTTTTGTACGCGCCAAAACCGAGCGGCTCTTCGTCAGGCTGAGCGTCAGGCCGAGCGTCAGTCATGAACGGTGGATTATTGGAACGGGTGAGGGGAATCGAACCCCCGTGTTCGGCTTGGGAAGCCGACGCTCTACCATTGAGCTACACCCGCGTGCTGCCTCAATCTTGCATCCTCGGTACGTTGTTCAACCCCTTGGACGGTAGGCCAGACCTGCGCTGGCACGCCCAGGGCCAGAGGCACTATCGCCCAGCACCCTTCTGTTCCACCGGGACCGACCCATGCGCGCCGACGAGACCAGCTACCTCTCCTCCCTGATCGCCGAGCTGAAGGTCCTTTGGCCCGCGAACCGCGCGATCACCATCGTCTGCCACGGTCACAGCGTTCCCGCCGGCTACTTCCACACCCCGGTGGTGGACACCTTCAGCTCATATCCGCACCTGCTGCACCGGGCCTTGAAGGAACGCTTCCCCTTCGCGGTCATCAACGTGATCGTCACCGCCATCGGCGGCGAGGATGCCCGCCGCGGGGCCGAACGCTTCGCCCGTGACGTGCTCACGCTGCGGCCCGACGTGGTGACCATCGATTACGCCCTGAACGACCGCGGTGCCGGACTGGAAGCCGCTGGCAGTGCGTGGACCACGATGATCACCCAGGCTCTGGCCCAACGCGCCCGCGTGCTGCTGCTCACGCCCACCCCCGATACCACGCAGTATCCCGGAGCTCCGACGGACGCGCGCGCCGTGCTGCGCGCCCATGGAGCCCAGATCCGCGCCATCGCCGACGAGCACGGCGTCGGCTTGGTCGATAGCGAGGCTGCGTTCGACCGCGCGGCCGAGGCAGTCGGCATGTCGAGCTTGCTCAGCTCCGGGAACCATCCAAACCGTGCTGGGCACGAGTTGGTCGTTGGTGAGCTGATGCGGTGGTTCCCGTGGAGCGGTGGCTGAGGGCAGGTAATCCCGCGCTCATCCATTGGATCGTTCCCCGAGCGAGACGCGGTTGCCGAATTCGCTCGACCATTCGCTCGACCCCCGCGACTCGATCCCGGCCCGCCAGGCGAGCGCGGTCGCCTTGAGGTCGTGCGCGATATCCGGTCGCAGCATCCACATAGTGATGCGCTCGGCACGATCGGTGTGCATGTCCGCGAGAAACTCCGCTTCAGCCGGAGGGACGAGCCGCCCGCTCAACCGGTGATCGGCGCTTCGCAACGACCAAGGCCCCCTACGATCAGCCGACATGAATCGCCCCTGGTCGATGGTCCTGTCTGCTCTGATCCTCTCGTTCGCCAGCTTGGGTGGGCCGGCCGTGTCTGCCGAGGTGGACCCCTCGCCCGGTTCCGAGGCCCCCCAGGACGCGCCCCAAGGCGAAGACGTCTCCTGGGCACTGAAAGACCCCGAGGCCGACGGCATCGAGGGCACACGCACCGATCGCGCGTACGCCGAACTGATGCTGACACCCCCGGAGCAGCCGATCCTGGTGGCGGTGATCGATTCGGGCGTCGACATCGCCCACCCCGATCTGGCCGAGGTGATCTGGACCAATCCGCGCGAGCGCGATGGAAGCGCCGGCGTGGACGACGACGGCAACGGCTTCGTCGACGATGTGCATGGATGGAACTTCATCGGCTCGCGCGATGGCGCGACTCAGCTGGTGGCGGCCCGCATGGAAGTGACGCGCGAGCTTGCGCGTCTGCGCCGGCTCGTGGTCGGCGGCGAACCGCAACCCGATCACCAGCAGCGTCTGCAGGACATGACCGCGGCATTCGAACGCATCCGCGACGAACACTCTCAGCAGCTGTCCATGTCGCTGGTGCGCGTGACCATGGCCGAACAGCTGCTGGAGAAGCTCGTCGAGCACGGCCTGGCAGATGCGACACCGGCCGGGGTCATGGCCTTCGAGACCGAGGTTCCGAGCGCGCGCATGCTCAAGCAGCTGTTCCTCCAGGTCGTCGAGGAGGGCACTCCTCTCCAGGACATGCGCTCCACCCTCGCGCACGAGATCTCCTCGCTCGATACCCAGTTCTCATTGGGCTTCGACGAGAGCACGATCGTCGGCGACGATCCCGCCCTCCTCGACGAACGGGGCTACGGCAACCCGCAGGTGATGGTGCGCGAGAACGCCTTCCACGGCACCCACGTGTCCGGCATCATCGGCGGCGTGCGCGGCAACGGCCGTGGAGTTGCGGGGCACTGCGCCTGGGTGCGCCTGATGGTGCTGCGCGTGGTGCCCAACGGCGACGAACGCGACAAGGACGTCGCGAATGCGGTGCGCTACGCCGTCGATAACGGCGCGCAGATCATCAACATGTCCTTCGGCAAGCCCTACTCGCCGGACAAGGCCTATGTCGACGCCGCCTTCCGGCACGCGGCCGAAAAGGGCGTGCTCATCGTCCATGGATCGGGCAACAGCGGGAAGGACAACGACGAGGACAGCTCGTATCCCAATCGACGCGTGCTCGGCGAGGACGGCGCCGTCGTCGAGGAATTCCCCAATTGGATCGAGGTGGGCGCGTCCACCGACGCCAAGGACCGTCACCTGGCGGCGTCGTTCTCGAACTATGGCCAGACCACGGTCGATCTCTTCGCGCCCGGCGTGGACATCGTCTCGACGGTGCCCGGTGGAACCGTGAACCCGGCATCCGGAACGAGCATGGCCGCACCGGTGGTCACCGGTGTCGCGGCGCTGGTCTGGTCGCAATACCCGACGCTGACCGCCGTGGAATTGAAACTGGCGCTGCTCGCCAACGCGCGCCGGTATCCCGGTCACCTGGTGACGAGACCCGGCTCGAAGGAGCGCGTGCCCTTCGAGAGCCTGTCGGTCTCTGGCGGCATCATCGACGCCTACGCGACGCTCCTCGCGCTGTCGGTCCCGAACGAGCCGCGCTCAGAATCACCAACCGTCCCGGCCGACACGCCGGCCTCAGCACCCGTCGAGCCGGCGAAGCCGATGAGGCCTGTGCCACCGGCGATTCCGTGAATCACGGCATGGCAGCGACCATGTCCAATGCCGGCTGCATCCGGTGGAATGATCGCACCGAGATGAGATGGCAAGCCCGAGACGCGATCACGGCTCGGAGGCATCCACGCCGCTGTGATCGCCCCGCACCAGGATGATCCGGTCGATGGACACCGAGCGCACCCGCGCATTGGCGGCGGGCGCCGCCCACAGGTAGTGGCTCGCAGCCGGCGTGAACGCACCGAGCCGGTACACATGATAGCGGTCGTCGGCGAGGTCGGCGCAGGCGACGCTCAGCGCCAGCACCGCCTTGGCGTCAGGGCCTCGGTCATGGACGCCGCAGGTGAAGGCTGTTCCTGCCGGCTTGCCCGCAGCTTCATCCTGATCGACGCGCACGGCCATGAAGGCGGTCCAGATGCCCGTGAGCCTCGGTGCCGTCACCGTGCTCAGCGGCAGATAGATGTTCCAATGGTCGTGGTCGCCCGGCATCCAGGCCGCCATGCCGTCGGAGGCCTGGTCGTCGGCCTTCCAACCGTTGGTCGGGCGCTGCCACACCGAGAATTCCCCGTCCTGGAGATCGATGTAGTCGCCCTCGGCGATCCGCTCGAAGCCCCGCGGTCGCGGCGCCGTGTCCGGACGCGGCGGGCCATAGCGCAGGCGCAAGAGCGGGATGTTCGCGTCCGCATTGCCTTGATCCTCGATGCGGATGACGTCGTGGTCGGCGCAGATGCGCTCGACGTCGGCGATCACCCCGGCGCGATCCGGGAACGGCCAGGCCGAAGCGGCGGGGTCGCGCTTGAGGAACTGCCAGCGCGTGAGCGCGACGTAGCGGATCGGCACTCCGACCAGTTCGACGCGGCGCAGCAGCTCTGGCTGCGCCGCGACCGCGGAGCGGGCCTGGGCCAACAGCGCTTCGCTGCGGACCACCAGGTCCGCGGTGAAGAACGGAGCATCGGGCCCAAGGTCGATCTGCGCCCGGGCGCCGCTGGCCTCGCAGCGATCGTGGACGAGATCGATGTATGAGCGGATGAACGGCGCAGCCTCACGGTAATAGCCGGTCACGAATTCGTCGACCAGCCGATCCCCATCCCGGGTCGGATCCCACAGCAGCTGCGCGAGCACCCATCCCCGCAGCTCGGCGAAGTCGGCTCCGGCCGAGGCGTGGTTGCCCTGCTCCAGCACTCCGCGCACGCCATTGTCCGCATACAGCGCGATGTTCGGTCCCAGCACCCGCAGATCGGGGAAGGGCAGCAGGTAGTGCGAGTAACTGGTGGTGTAACCCCAGACGTACAGCCGATCGCAGATCCGGTGCCAGCCCCGGAGATCGTTGCGGAAGTCCGCATTGGTCTCGCTGTCCAGCGGATGCGAAAACGAATTCTCGATCGAGCACAGGCGTATGATCACGTTCGGCCGTGGCACCGTCTTCGTGGTCGGCGTGCGTGTGTACTGGTAGGCCAAGGTATCGAACGCGACTCGCGGAAACTCCTTCTCCAATCGCATGGCGACCGCGTTCACAAAGCGTAGGACCGGCCCCATCTGGCTGCCTTCCTCGGCTTCGATGGCCAAGCAGGGTTCGCAGGTGCACCTGCCGCTACGAGCGGCATCGGGCATGTCGTTCTGGGATATCGACAGGATCGACGCGTCGGGGTGTTCGCGCAACCACGCGCGCGACCGCTCGATCGCGACCTCGAGCACCGCGGGATTGGAGAGGCAGAGCTGTGCGGCCTTCGCGGTGCGCTTGCCCTTGATCAGGGAAAACCATTCGGGATGGGCGACGACGTGCTCGGCCGGCGGCACCAGGGCGTAGAAGGAATGGACGAAGGCGGCGTCGCCGGCGTAGGACACGCCACCGCCGTGCGCCGGCGTGAATGTCCGGTAGGGACCATTGACGCGATTGTGCGCCGCCCAGTCGGCATCGAAGGCCAGCTTCCAGAACGGATCGCGGTACTCGAAACGTGGTACGTAGCGGCGGTCGAGGATCGGCACGACCAGCGACGGCGATGTCGGGACATCGGTGGCAGTCGGCGACCACCAGCGGACGCCAGCGACATCCTGGAGGAACGTCTCGACGGCATAGAGCGTGCCCCGCTTCGCGCCGGGACCACCGGTGAGGATCAGATCGCGTCCATGCGTCCGCAGGAGGATGCCTTCGTCGCCGAGGCCGCCGAGATCGATGGCCTTATCGACCGCCGCCGCCGCCCCCGGACCGACAGCGATGACCGGCCGCTGGGCCCGCTCCGGCGAGGTCACGCTCAGCACGCATCCGCCGATCCGACCGAGATACGAGGCGATCTCGTCCGCAGCCCGGCGTTCCGAGGGACTCGCGTCGGCGGCCAGGGAGACGGTGTACTCGCTGACCCCGTTCGAGATCACCACGAGCGGCGCCACCGACGCGTCGAGCGCATGGCTGGTGGTCGGCAGGCTGGCGAGCATCGCGATGAGCGCCACTTGGAATGCCGGGGATATGGTCATGAGCCTCTCGGTGTGGATTCGGCAGGAAGGAACCGGAAACGATCCGCGATATGACGACCGATCGGGCTGCGTCCTCGCCAGCGTATGGCCCATCGTCGGCTGTCACGTCACCCGAGGTCATGGATCGGGTGATGGATCGGCGATGGATCGGCCCATGAAAAGGAGGGATGCTGCCATAATGTCATCGATGGTTCCCCCACCGCGCTGCGATCTCCTCGAACGCTCGTCACACCTCCATCGCATCAGCATTCTGCAGGGTAGACGATCCCACACCGCCGCTCAGGAAACCAGGTATGCGTGACGCCGTCGAACGCTTCGTCCTCTCGCTCGCCTGCGTCCACGCCGCACCCGACGCCGAGTGATCGCTTGCCAGCCGCCAGCGTCGCTCCATCGGAAGATAGTCCACCTCTTCCGGAAATACGGGAGGCTGGTCAAGCCGCGGCTCCCGCGATACTGGCGGCAACCCATCCATCACGGTCCCGGTGCAGGATTCCCGCTGCGCCTGAAGGGATCGCCACCCGACCGGAGGTCGTCATGTCCGTCACCTGCGCTCCCTCGACCTTCCGCCCTCCTGCCGATCTGGCCGCACGCTACGATCGCGATGGACACGCGCTGATCGAAGGGGTATTCACCGAGGCCGAGTGCCGGACCTTGAACGACGAGGCCAAAGCCATCCTGGCGAAGCACGGCGGTCCCGGAGCGTCGATCAAGGTCGGCGCGGCGGTGGTGAGCCCGCTCTGCCGTCGGCTCTCGGATGATGAGCGGCTGATATCCATCCTGCGGCCGCTCATGCCCACGGGCGTCATGTTCCTCAGCGATCGCGTCGCCTTCAAATCCGGCAGCATGCGCTACGCCACGCCCTGGCACATCGATGTCATGTATTGGCCGGAAACCCGCCCGAAGATCTCGCTGTGGATCGCGCTCGACGATGTCGCCGCCGACGATGGGGCGCTGTGCCTGGTCACCGGCAGCCACCGCGAGGACTGGTCCTCGCAGCATGCCGTGACGCCCGGAGTGAACGCCGGGGAATTCCCTTTCCACATCGCCGATCGGCAGTGGCCCCAGGAGCGCGAGGTCACGTGCGCCGTGCGCAAGGGCAGCGTCATCGTCTTCGGCGACCGGCTCATCCATGGGACACGACCCAACCGCTCGGGCCGTGATCGGTATTCGCTCATCAGCACCTACCATGCCCCTGGAGCGGACGAAGGGTTCGACCATGATTTCCCCAGCCGCCATGTCTGCTGGGAACCTCGCTCCGATGTCACTCCCCGTCCGGTCGGCTGACATCCCCGATCATCGCGTCCGGCATCCATCGCTTCAGTTGCGTCCTCCCGCCTGCCTCCCCTCTCCGGAAACGCCATGAACCGCACCCTTCCGCGCCTCATCATCATCTCCCAGCTGCTGATCGCGGGGACATGGGCGTCCGCCGCGCAGGAGATCAAACCGCTGTTCGATTTCGAGGACAATGACGTCGGGAAATTCGAGCCCGGCGCCGGCGCACAGCCATTCGCCATCAGCGACCAGCACGCGACCAGCGGCAAGAGCAGCATCCGCGTACCGTGCGAGAACACCGGCTACCTGGTGCGACTGGTCAAGGCCGACTGGTCCGGATACGACGAGCTCCAGTTCGACGTGTTCGTGGAGGGCGAGGCCCCCGTCAAGGGTTCCGTGC
>JACCZE010000096.1 GCA_013696105.1 Planctomycetota bacterium
ACTGAGGACGGAGCACGCCTGACGTCCCCGATCTTTCGCTCCTGCGTCGCGATCGCATGCATACGATGGCCATCGGTCATGGCCATCTCCACCCCGCTCTTCACCCAGCACAGCCGCGAGTGGGCGACCAACCGCTACGTCTACCCGGTGATCAGCCGCCGCTCGCGCGGCCTGTCGATCGGGGTGAATCTCAATCCCGACAAGGCCTGCAACTTCGACTGCGTGTACTGCAGTGTCGACCGCCGCACGCCCGGCAAGGGCCGCGAGGTCGATCTCGACGTGCTGCGCGCCGAGCTCGATCACCTGCTCGGCCTCGCGTCTAGCGGCGCGCTGTTCGCTCAGGGACCGCTGTCCGGAACGCCGGAGGTGCTGCGCCGCATCAACGACGTCGCCTTCAGCGGCGACGGCGAGCCGACCGCTTATCCGGGCTTCGGTGCAGCGGTGCGCGTCGCGGTCGATCTCATCGCTGCGCACGGACTCGAGGCGAAGATCGTGGTGATCACCAACGCCACGCTGCTGCATCGGCCCGAGGTAGCCTCCGCGCTGGAATTCCTCGACGGTCATCGTGGCGAGGTCTGGGCCAAGCTCGACGCCGGCACCGAGGCCTATTATCAGCAGGTTGACCGTACCAAGGTCCCGCTGGCGCGCGTGCTCGAGAACCTGCTCGCGTGCGGACGCGCGCGTCCGATCGTGATCCAATCGCTGTTCATGCGCCTGCACGGCCAGGCCATGCCGCCCGCCGAACTCGACGCCTACATCGACCGCTTGCGCGCGCTGATCGCCGCTGGCTGCCGCATCCGCCTGGTCCAGGTCTACACCACCGCGCGCCAGACCACCGAGGCGTACGTCGCTCCGCTCGCGGATGCCGAACTCGACGCCATTGTGGCGCGGGTGCGTGCGCTCGGTATCGCCGCCGAACCGTTCTACGGACCGTCGTGACCCGAGGCGGGCTTCGGCTCGGCGGAAGCGTCAGCAGCGCTGATCGCAGGTGACGACGCTCGGGGTTTATCCTTCAGCGCCGGACATTCGGCGCAGCCGCACCCGGTCTTCCTGCCGGTGACCGAGCGCAGTGCGAGCCGGATCGCATAGACCGCGCATGCGGCGATGACCGTGATGACGATGATGGTCTGGAGCACGGGTTCCATGGCGCCTCCGCAATCTCAACCGACCACGCGCGTTCCGACCTGGTAGAATACCAGGCACGAGACGTAGGCGAGGGTGTTCATGTACAGGATCATGAAGATCGGCCAGCCCCAGCCGCCGGTCTCGCGGCGCACTACCGCGACCGTGCTCATGCACTGCATCGCCAGCACGAACCACACCAGCAGGGTGGCCGCGACCAGCGGCGTCCACACCGGCGTGCCATCGGGGCGGCGGTCGGCAGCGATCGCGGAGCCGAGCGTCTCGACCTCGTCGCCGGGGTCGCCGACGCCATAGACGATGCCGAGGGTCGAGACGAAGACCTCGCGCGCGGCGAACGCGCCGACCAGACCGATGCCCATCTTCCAATCGCAGCCGATCGGTTCGAGCGCTGGCTCGATCGCGTGACCGAAGCGGCCAGCGAATGAGTACGCGATCTGCGCCGCGGCCACCGCGTCGTCGGCGGCGCGCTCGCCTTGCGCGATCTGGATCGCAGGAGTGGCGGCGGCATCGGTGACAACCGCCGAGCTCGCGTCCAGGGCGATGCGGCCGGCGCGCTCCTCGGGCAGGCGTGGATAGTACGCCAGCGCCCACAGCAGCACCGACAGCGCGAAGATCACCGTGCCCGCCTTGGTCAGGAACTTGCTCGAGTTGGTCCAGACCTGGCGGCCGATCTCGCTCGGCTGCGGCACCTTGTAGCTGGGCATCTCGAGGATGAACGTCGAGGGCGGACCCTTGCGCAGGAGCGTGCGGCGGAAGACCCAGGCCACCACCGCGGCGGCGACGATGCCTAGGATGTAGCAGCCGAGCATGATCAGCCCCTGGGCGAACGGCCGCATCGCTGGCGTGAAGAACGGGGCGAAGAACGTGCCGATGAGCAGGAAGTACACCGGCAGCCGCGCGCTGCAGCTCATGAACGGCGCGACCATGATCGTGGCCAGGCGATCCTTGCGGCTGGCGATGGTGCGCGTGGCCATGATCCCGGGGATGGCGCAGGCGAACGAGCTGAGCAGCGGGATGAAGCTCTTGCCGTGCAGCCCGACCTTGGCCAGCACCCGGTCCATGAGGAAGGCCGCGCGCGCCAGGTAGCCGCTGTCCTCGAGGATGGCCAGGAACAGGAAGAGGATGGCGATCTGGGGGATGAACACGACCACCGCGCCGACGCCGGCGAAAACACCGTCGACGATCAGCGATTTCAGCGGTCCATCCGCCAGGTGCGTGGTGGCGAGGGTCGCCGCCCACGCGATCACGCCCTTGATGCCCTCCATCAGCGGGGCGGCGATCGAGAACACGCTGACGAACACCACCGCCATCACCAGGGCGAACGCCGCCAGGCCCGAAACCGGATGCAGGAGCACCGCGTCGACGCGCTCGGTCAGCGTGCGCTTCGGCGCCTGGGGCAGGACCGTGACCACGCGCCCGATGACGCCGTCGATCCAGTGGTAGCGCGCTTCGATGTCGGCCTGCATGGCGTCGATGCCGTCCGTGGCCAGGCGCGCGTGCGCCTGGGCGATGGCCAGCGCCAAGCGCGACGCGAGCGGAGCGATGTCGGACGAGGGATCGTCGATCAGCAGCCGGTGCGCCTCGCTGCCGGCATCCGCGGTCGCCGGTCCGATGCTGGCGGTGAGCGCGCGGATCTCGCGCGTCAACTCCGGCGCAAAGCCCCACTCCGCCGGGTAGGGCCGCTCGGCGG
>JACCZE010000111.1 GCA_013696105.1 Planctomycetota bacterium
GGTTTCCTCCGTGCCATCCCACGGTGCCAGCCGGGGCCGCGATGCCAACATCGACCCCGGTGCCCACGCGGAGTCGAGGGGCGAGGACCGGCCGCTCGTCAATCCGTCGCGGCGATCGCATGATCCACGAGGTTCCCGGCGGCACGTTCGCTCGCGACCGATCGAGGGTACTGATCCGGACCGGACCTGGGTTGGCTCCGATTCGGGGCGCGCCTCGACCACCACCGCTGCGGGACTGATTACGCGACGATGAGCGCGTGGCAACCGTCGCAGAATTGCGACCCATCCTCGCCGCCGTGCCAAGGACCGTCGGCCGCGGGATCGTGGCATCCGTCGCAGACCGGCTTGGGAGCGAGCGAGCGGACGATGCCCCGGTACGGCGCGGCGCCGATGCGCACGAGCGCGACCGCGGCTGGGCGGCGGCCCGTCGGGGTGGTGTGATCGCTGGGGTTCGGCATGACTCTCTCCTGGAACGGACACGAAGGTCCGGAAAACGAAAAAACCCCGCCGGATTCCCGGCGGGGTTGCGAGTGTTGGCTTTCAAGGCCGCTACACGTCATCCCGCCGGTCTGGATATTTCCAGACGATGAGGACGGCGATAGCCGAAGCGGACGCGGTGAAGAGCATGCACACACGGTATGCGGGATCGCGGCGGAATCAAGGCGACGGCATGGCCTTGCTGGACAAGCGGCCCGAGCGCGGCAGCTCGGACCCGGCCGACAGCAGCGGACGGGGATGCGACATGGGCAGAGGGCTCGCCGCCCTGCTCACGCTCGGCGCGCTGGTCCGGCGGACGCGGCGCGAGGGGCGGCGGAGCTGCTGACTCGGTGCCCGTGGGGCGCCACCGGGCGGCTGCTCACGGCAGGCGCGATCCACGTCCTGCGATGTGCAGAGCGTACCACTCCTCGCGACTCAGCGCGATGCCATCGGCGGCGGTCGCTGCGGCGATGCGCGCGGGATCGGTCGATCCGATGATCGGCTGGATCCCCGCCGGGTGGCGCAGCAGCCATGCGATGGGGATGGCCTCGGGCTGGACCCCCTTGGTCGCGGCGATGGCGCGGACGACGCGTGCGAGTTCCTGGTCGCGCGGCGGAGCATCGGCCGAGATGGAACCGAGCGCGCGGCCGCTCGCCATCGGTCCCCACGCCTGGATGCGGATGCCGTGCAGCCGGCAATAGTCGAAGGTGCCGTCGGCCCCGTAGGACACCGACGATTGGTTGGTGACGATACCGGCGTCGATCAGATGGCTATGAACCACGCTCAGCTCCACCTGGTTGACCACCAGCGGTTGCCGCAGGGAGCGGCGCAGCAGCTCGATCTGCGCCGGCTGGTGGTTGCTGACACCGAACTGTCGGACCTTGCCCGAGCCCGCGAGCTCGTCGAACGCACGTGCCACCTCGTCGGGTTCGACCAGCGCATCGGGTCGGTGCAGCAGGTAGACGTCCAGATAATCCGTTCGCAACCGCTGGAGCGTCGCCTCGCACGATGAGACGATGTGCTGGTACGAGAAATCGTAGCGGCCAGGCGCGCCGGCCGGCACGTCGGCGAAACGGATGCCGACCTTCGATTGCAGCCGCAGCCGTTCACGGCCGACGCCGAGGTCGGACAGTACCTCGGCGAAGATCGCTTCCGACCGGCCGCGGCAATAGATGTCCGCGTGGTCGAAGCAGTCGATGCCTGCATCGATCGCCGCGCGCACGGCGCGCACCGCCTTGGCGCGGGTCGGGGCGGCCGGCGCCCCGGCGTCCCACCCGGCGAGCGGCATGCAGCCGTAGGCGATGCGCGAGGTCTCGAGGGTTCCGATGGTCAGTGTTTTCATGCCCACCCGTCTAACAGGCGGTTGAAAAACAACAGCCTGTTAGCGTTGAACTGCCCATTCTCGCCGGCATGCGGAGAAACGTCATTTGAGCGGGTCCATGGCCATCGAACCCCGGCGGGAGCGGATCAGCGCGGGGCGCGCGCCGTGGCATCGAGCGCTGCGGCCTGCGCGACGATGGTGAGGAACTCGGCACGATAGCCGCCCGGGTCCGCTCCCAGTGAGCCCTTGGCGAGCGAGCTGATCATCGTCCAGTCCGCGGTCCCCGCGTGCGGCGACCCTCGCAGCAGCATGCCGAAGCCTGCGACCGCCGCGGCGAAGCGCGCGTCATCGCTCGCCGCGGCGAGCTCGGAAGGACCATCCATGACCGGGACATCGATCTGCTGCGCGGTCTCGCCGTCCGGCGACTTCCAGCGCAGCTTCACGGTGAACCATTCGTAGCCGGTCTCAGGTCGGGTCGTTGGCGGATCCTGGTACTTCAATGGACCGGGGTCGACCCCCGCCGTGGCGGGCAGCGGGACCCCCTCGGGGATGAGCTCGTACAGGGCCGTGACCCCGTGTCCGGCTCCAACCTCGCCGGCATCCTTGCGGTCGTCCTTGAAGTCGCGCGCGGCGAGCAGGCGGTTCTCGTAGCCGATCAGGCGGTAGCCGCCTGCGCGCACAGGATTGAATTCGACCTGGAGCTTCACGTCCTTCGCCACGGTCAACAGGGTGCCGGTCATCTGCTCGACCAGGACCTTGCGCGCCTCGCCCAGGGTATCGATGTACGCGTAGGTGCCGTTGCCCTTGTCAGCCAGCATCTCCATGCGGTCGTCCTTGAGATTCCCGCGGCCGTAGCCGAGGACCGAGAGGAACACCTCCGTCCGCGCCTCCTCCTGGATCAGCCGCTCGAGTTCGCCGTTGTCGGTGACACCGACGTTGAAGTCGCCGTCGGTGCAGAGGATCACCCGGTTCGCGCCCCCGGCGATCTTCGCCTGCCGTGCGGTGTGATAGGCGAGGGTGATGCCGGCCCCGCCAGCGGTCGAGCCGCCGGCGCGCAGCGCATCGAGCGCCGCGAGGATTTTTCCGCGTTCGGAGCCAGGGGTCGAAGGCAACGCCAGGCCAGCCGCTCCGGCGTACACCACGATCGCGATCCGGTCGGTGGCGCGCAGCCGATCGACCAGGAGGCGCAGCGACTGCTGCACCCACGGCAGGCGGTTTGGCTGATTCATCGATCCCGAGACGTCGACCAGGAAGACGAGGTTCGCTGGCGGCAGCTGGGCGAGGTCGACCTCCTTGGCCTTGAGGGCGATGCGCGCCAGGCGATGCGTGGGATTCCATGGGCAGGGCATCACCTCGGCATGGACCGCGAGCGGGCGGCCGTCTGCCGGTTGTTCATCGCGGTAGGGGAAGTAATTGAGCAGCTCCTCGATGCGCACCGCGTCGCTCGGCGGACGATTGCCCGAAGCGATCAGCTGGCGGATATTGCTGTAGCTGGCGGTGTCGACATCCACGGCGAACGTGCTCAGCGGATCCTGCACGCTGGGGCGGAAGGGATTCTCGGGCAGGCCGGCATAGCCGTCACCGCTCGGGCTCCCAGAGACGGTGCGCGCATCCACAGCCCCTCTCGCCCCTCTCGCCCCACCGCCTGCGCCGATCGCCATGAACGCACCGCTGCCGTTCCCTGCCTGCACGGGCACGGAAATAGAGCGACCGAAACTCCTCTTCGGCGCCATGGGCGCGACGGCAGACATTTCGGTATCGTGCGGCACCAGCGCTTGGCTCGATGGCTCTGCGGGCAGCTCGATCTGCTCTACGGGCAGCTCGATCTGCTCGACCACTGCGGGTTCCTCCCGCTCGACCGGACGTCGCGCGGAGCGGTCGTCCTCGGGTATCGTGACCGGAGCATTTCCCTTGGACGACTGCGGTTGCGGATCGGGAGCGACCGGTGGCGCCGGCGCCTGCTCGCCGCACCCGCTCAGGAGCAGCAGGAGGCCGAGGGCCGAGGGGATGAGCGGGCGGAGCTGATGTGACATGGCGCATTCCTCGGCGCGCGGAGCAGGCTGAGGGATTGACGGACGACCGGACCAATGGTTCACCGCAGCCGCGCTGGCACATCCATCAGTGATCAGTGATGTCCCGGGCAGATGGGTCATCCGCAGCGAAAGCTCCAGCGCGCCCGCGTACCGTCGCAACCTATGTCGCCGTGGGGAGGCAGCCGATGCCCGCGTCGATCGCCGCGCGGACCGCAGCCACGGCCTCGCGGGTCGGGCAGCGGGCGAGCCATGCATCACCTGCGACGATGCGCGGCTCGCATGGCGTTGCGCGCCACGGATCCGCTGATCGACCCACATGACTGTTCGCAAACCGGCATCCTGTCCTTCCTGAACGTCTCCCCGCTCGCTAGCATCCGTCAACTGCCGGATGGGGTGAACGATGGATATTTCCGAGACGACGCCGATGGGTACGCCCTCGCTGGCCTCCTTGCCGCTGGTGATGCTGGTCGAGGACAACCCCCACGACGTGCAGCTGCTGCAGGAAGCCTTCCGGGAACGCGGAATCTACCTGCGCTTCCTGGTCGCCGATTGCGCCCAGAAGGCCTTCGGGGTGCTACGCCTGTTCCCGGCATCGGGCCTGCCCTGCCTGATCATCCTCGACCTGTCGCTGCCCATCGTGTCCGGCCACACCCTGCTGCGCGATTTCGCCCGCAACCCGACCTGGACACCGATCCCCAAGATCGTCCTGACCTCGAGCGAGCGCGAATCCGATCGCGTCGTCTCCCTCGCCAGCGGAGCCGCAGCGCACATCGTCAAGCCGGCGACCTTCGATCAGTACTTGGGGCTGGTGGATCAGCTCCTGGCCTACCTCCCGAGCACGGCGAAGACCGAACCGCCGACGGCGATGCACATGGATAGGTAGAACAGCGCATGGAGATCGGCGGTAGCCGTTGTGGATCGCTCCATCGGCCGCCGAGCTCGGTAGCCGCTACCCGCCCACCACCGCCGGCCGGTTCGACGCCACCAGATGCGCCTGCTCGACGCTGAGCCGGGCGAGCATGGCCTCGTCCGGGATGGTGCCGATCCCCGGGTCTTCTGAGACGCGCATCACGGACGGTGCGCTCAAGCGCATATCCGGAGTCGCGAGGTCGCGGGCATAGAATCGATCGGTGGGGAATATGTCCGACGGATAGCGGATGTTGGGCAGCGTGGCCAGGGCCAGGCAATGGGCGCCGCCGACGGCGGATTCGAGCATCCCGCCGATCCAGCAGGGGACGCCGCGCGCGGCGCACAGGTCGTGGATCGCCACGGCGTTGGTAATCCCGCCGACGCGGCCCGGCTTGATGTTGATCCAACCGCAGGCGCCGAGGTCGATCGCCTTGCGCGCCTTGTCCACCGAGGTGATGCTCTCGTCCAGGCAGATCGGCGTGCGCACGCGCTTCTGCAGCACCGCATGGTCGATCAGATCGTCGTTCGCCAACGGCTGCTCGATCATCGCCAGGCCGAAGCGGTCGAGCTGCTCCAGCATCGGGATATCGGCCAGGCGATAGGCGCTGTTGCAGTCGACGTGGATGACGGTGTCGGGGAAGGCGGCGCGGACCGCCGTGAGCATATCGAGATCCCAACCCGGACGGTACTTGAGCTTGATGCGCTTGAAGCCGGCGTCGACCGCCTGACGCATCACCGACAGCAACGCGTCCACCGATTCCATCACGCCGAAATCGGCGCCCACCTCGACCTCGGTGCGCGTGCCGCCCAGCATCCGATGCAGCGGCGTGCCTGCGAGGCGCGCAGCGAGATCCCACCAGGCGAGATCGAAGGCCGCCTTGGCGAATTGATTGCCCTTGAAGCGCGAGAACCGCCGCTGCAGATCGGCTCCAGACGGGATATCGGTGCCGAGCACGATCGGCGCCAGCATGTCGCGGCCGGTCACGAAGGCGCTGGCCGCGGATTCGGGACTGTATTCCGGGAATCGCCAGGGCGCCGCCTCACCCCAGCCGCTAACAGCCCCCGACTGCAGACGCACGAGCACCGACTCGACCGCGGTGGTGTCGCCGAACGCGGTGTTGAACGGGGTGACCAGCGGCATCGAGACCCGGTGGATGGTGATGGCGTCGATGCGCATGGCAGGTCCGATCGGTGGTGTGCGGAGCGCGAGCGTCGGCGCTGCAGGATCGACACAAGCCTGGCATGTCAGACTGCACATTTATGCGCGCGGCATATGGCATCCTGCATGGTCGGGGAGCCAAAGGTGACATGGTCGGATGGCGGATAGCGGATGGACGAAAGCCGTATCGGGCGCCGAGTCGGCGGTGGCGGCATACAATCGCGAAGCGATGCCGCCACGATGGCGGAGGTTCCCGACGACATCGAGCCGCGACAAAGCCCGGGGGTAGGCCCGTCCAGGGCCGTAGGGGCGAATGCCCCTGAGAAAATAGCCCCCCCCCTCACTTCCGCGGACTGCCGTCGACGCCTGCCGATTCGAGCACCGGCAGGTCGAGGGGCTGCTCGCGCAGGAGGCGCTGGGCGTGGTCGAGGATGTTGCCGACCAGTCTGGCGCCGGCGTCGCGCGCGAAGGGGCTGGTGTTGGGCTCGTAGCCGCCCCAGTGGAACTGGTTCACGGTGGGGAAATAGCCCAGGAAATCGGTCGCGGTGAACAACGCATAGCTCTTGAGGAACGGGCTCGACCACTTGAGCATCGCGCCGTGCTCGGCCATCGGTTCGCCCGGGAATCCGGCGAAGAGCACGGGGCCGATGCCAAACAGCGATACCTGGGTCGTGAGCTCGGAGCGATCCTCGCGCAGCGGCCGCGAGCGCGCCTGGTGCTCGGGCAGCATGCGCAGGGTCTCGGGGTCGCGCGGCGCGAGCGACACGTCGGGATAGGCGAGGCGCAGGCGCGTGTCCTCGACCGGAACCGAATCGTAGGCGCGCATGATCGCGATGCGGCCGAGCCGCGTCCCCATTTCGAGCGCCGATGCGAACCCGGATTCGGGCATCAGCGGATGGTTGTCCCCGGCCGCTCCGGTGGTGGTCAGGCAGTGGCAGCCGGCGAAGGTTTCCTCGACCGTGCGGCGGATGACTCCGGGGAAATCCGCAGTGATGAGATCGGACGAGTTGCCGACGCACAGGGGGTGGCACGTGTAATTGGTGATGATGGCTTTGTAGCGGTTGGCGGTGCCGATCTTGCGGAACGCAATCACGCCGAATTCGCGGTCGACGTACTCGCGGGACTGGCCGATGAGCTGCTTGTTGTCCGGGATGTACAGCGACCGTCGATCCGGGAAGTTGAAGCGCCGGTTCATGTTGCCGTCGACCTCGGCGAAATTGTAGCGTAGCTCGCATGCCTCCGCCCCGTCCTTGGCTTCGACCGCAGCCTGCGTCGACCACTCGACCAGGCGCGCGAAGTAGTCCTCGCGGAATCCCGGATTGGCCTTCTTGGAAAAGGGATGGGGCGCCAGCGTATCGGGGCCCGAGTGCACGTGCGTGCACGCGAGGTGCACGTGGTCGATCGGGATGCCGATCGCCTGCGCGACGGCGGTGCGGATCCGCCGCGAGGACGGCGCCATCATGCCGATGAGGTCGTAGTTCAGGAACACCGCGGCGCGCTCGCCGTCGTGCAGATAGAGTGCGGTGACGGTGATGTCGTCATGGATGCCGGCATTGGCGTAATCCGGGCCGTACCCGCAGATGCGATGGCCGATCTCGGGGTTGATGATGCGTCGGCCGGTGCCGCAGAGGATGCTCATGGATGGCTCGCCTGTTCGCAGATGAAGTGGACTTCGGAGTGGATGATTGTCGCGCCCGGATGGCCCGGGGGAGCGGCTCCAGGAAGAGCCGTGGCCGATCGCTGGTGATTGACCGCCTTGATACGCATCGGGGCGCGAATCGACAATGTGCGTTCCTACCGCCATAAGTGGATTATCGTCCGACATGGCCTTTGCCTGGTACGCTCCCCACCCCCCTCGCGGCGAAGCCCGGGTCCTTGGCCTGGGAATTGACGAGGCGATGGCGCCAGGACGCCACCTCGATCGGCCCGACGGGACTCCCGAGTGGCTGGTCATGCATTTCCACGACGCCGTCGACGTCCTGCTCGATGGCACGGTGCGGCGGGTCCCGGCCCAGTCGCTGGTCATCTGGCCGCCGGGGACCAGGCACTGGTTCGGATGCGAGACGCGTTGGACGCACTCCTGGATGTTCTGCGCCGGAGCGCGGGTGGATGCCAGCATCCGGGCGAGCGGTCTGGCGACGATGCGGCCGCACGCCCAGGCCTCGGCGGCGACCGCCGGACGCTACCTCGCGCAGATCCATGCCGAGATCACCCGGCCGCTCGGGGCTGATCCGCTGGTCGTGGAGGGGCTGCTCGCCTTGTGGCTGCGCGAAGCGTTCCGCGATGCCACCGCCGCGGCTGCGCCATCAGTCATTCCCGCGCGCATGCTCACCGCGCGCCACCTGATCGATGCCGACCCGACCCAGCCGTTCACGCTCAAGCGCCTGGCCCAGGCGGCAGGACTGTCGCGCTCGCAGTTCTCTGCCGAGTTCCGCAGGTCGTTCGGCACCACGCCGATCCGCTACCTGCTCGATCTGCGCATGCGCCGCGCCCGCATCCTGCTCACCGACCGCAGCCTGACGATCGGCGACATTGCCCGTCGTTCCGGCTTTTCCGATCCGCACTACTTCGCACGTCAGTTCCGCGCGCACT
This sequence comes from Planctomycetota bacterium, assembly GCA_013696105.1. Classification (GTDB taxonomy): domain Bacteria; phylum Planctomycetota; class UBA11346; order UBA11346; family UBA11346; genus JACCZE01. The sequence goes on from JACCZE010000111.1 coordinate 8,492, forward strand.
TCGCCATGAGCCCCCGCCAGAGCCGGGACGGGTGACCTCCCGGCCGTCGGCTGTCGACGGAGAACAGAGCACGGAGAACGGAGAACGTCCCTCCCCCTCTGTCCAACCTGCCTGACTTGCGCAGACCATCCGCGATGCGGCCGAGCAACCTTCCACCGATGCGCATCCTCATCGTCAGCCTGCTCGCGCTGCTCCTGGCGGCATCTCCGCTCGCGGCCGCCGAGCCGCAATCGCCGCCGCGCGACGGCTGGGACCGCGTCTGGGATGTGTTGTCGTTGCCGTGGATGCGCGCGTTCCCGGTCACGCGCCGGGTGCGCGATCAACTGCTCATCGCCTTCTTCCCACGCTATCCGTACCGCGACGGCCGCGACGGCTACCTGGTGGTGGAGCCCGCCTTCCGCGATAATCGACGCTACCGCCTGTGGGGCGGCCGCATCGGCGGCGACGTCGGCGCGGGCACCGATGACACCCGACGCGGCGCGCTCGATCTGCGCCTGGACAGCGCCTTTCGTTTCGGCGCGCAGCTGCGCCTGGACCGTACCTGGGACGATGGCGGCAGCGGCGGCCTCGCGGTCGGCACCTACCGCATGGTCCAGCATCGGCGCCTCGTCACCCGCTTCGGACTCGGTCCACGCTGGAGCACCGGACGTTCGCCGGGGATCGGGGTCGCTGCGACGCTCGGCATCGACATCTTCCCGGCCCGACCGTGGGTGATCTCGCTCGACGGCGACGTGGGCTCGATCGGCACGAGCGGCGCCGGGGGCGCGCGCGTGCAGATCGGATACCTGGTGCGCGCGGTCGAGTTCGATCTCGGCTTTCTCACCCAGACCCATCCCGAATTCCACGGTCCGATTGCCGGTGTCGCCTACTGGTTCTGATGCGGCGCGCAGCCATCCGTCCGGCTGCGCCTTCTGTGCGCTCCGCCCAGCGCGACGACGCACAGCACCGCGAGCCACGCGCCCATTCCGCAGGACCGTTTCCCGCCGCCTCCGTGATCCGTCGATGGCACCACGGTTCCGGTGGTGGATCCGCTGCCGGTGTTCCCGCCCGTGGTGGAGGTACCGGTGGAGGTGCCCGCGGTGGAGCCGGTCGCTCCGCTGGTCGAACCACTCGTCGTCGTTCCAGCGGTCGTGCCGCCGGTGGTGGTCGTGCTTCCAGTCGTACCGCCCGCAGCTGCCGGAATGACGACCAGCGTCACCGATTGCGGCGGCAACGTCACCGTCACCGTCGATGCGGATACGGCTGCATCCGCGCGGCGGTCGATGCGGTTGGTGGCGGTCACCTGCCACACCGTCGCGGCCGTCCCCGCGGTGAACCGATCCAGCGCGAGGGTGACGGGAATCGCGCCGCTGAGCTGCTTCTGCACCAGCATGACGGTGAGCGCGCCGTCCGAGCTGCGCACCGAAGCGAAGGCCGACAGGCGATCGGGATTGACGACCGCGATCGATAGGCTCTGGTCGCCGAAGGTGGACTTGGCGCCGTCGTAATTGCGGTAGAGCTTCATCGCCAGGTAGGTCGGCGTGTTCGTCGCGGGAGTGGTCCAGCGCGTAGCGATATCGCAGCCTTCGCGCCCGAGGATGCCGAGCACGTCGGCCTGCGCGGTCGCGCCGTTGATGTGGGCGTCCGCGCCCCAGCTGTACTCGGTGAGCCCGATGCGGGTCCCGGGATAGCGCTGGGTGACCCAGTCGTGCAGGCGCGGCATCAGCCGCACCTGGGTGCCGATCCACGATTCGTCGACATAGGTGGGATCCCACAGCGAGCGCGTCGAGCGGTTGCGCCGCTCCTGCATCGCCGTGCTGACGTCGTCGCCATACTCGCCGCCCTGCGGATAATAGTGCACGGTGAAGACGTCGAGCAGGCGGATGCCGGCGCTCACGCTCGCCTGCCGGATCTGACCCAGGAGCCACGGCAGGTAGTCCATGCCGCCATGCTGCGCGCGATCGGGCAGATTCCCCCAGCCGTGGCTCGAACCCCATTGCTGATCATAGCCGCTGTAGAGGTATCCGCTCCAACCCCACTCTTCGGGACCGACCACCAGCGCCGCAGGATCGGCGGCCTTGATCATGCGCGCGTACGCCACCATCTTCTGCGCGATCTCGTCCATGGTCGGACCCACCGGCTTCACGTCACGGTGCGTCGATTGCCACAGGCCGTGCTCGTTGTCGAGCAGGTAGTAGCGCACGCCGCCCTGTGCCGATGTCCCCCAGCGCGACACCAGGTGTTGGACCAGGCCCTGCTGGAAGGCGACGTCGGCGGGAACGTTGGCGTCGGTCGGATCGTTGGTGGTGATCAGCGATCCGCCGACGCGCACGCCGTTGCCCGCATCGGGAAACCACTGCCAGTCATTGCCGGTCTGCTGCCCGTACTTCGCCTGCGAGAAGCTGCACAGGTTCTGGCGGCCAGCGCCCACCTTCGCCACCCATCCGAGCATCGGCACGGTGATCATGGGCTGCGCCCCGCCGGCGCGGGCATCGGCGATGAAACCATCGATCGCCGCCGCCGGCGTCGCCGGGCCGTCGGGGATGGATTCGAAGTACCAGTCCTGGGCGTGGTTGCTGGCGTTGGCCTGCCAATTGTAGCGGGTGGTGGTGTTGCCGCCGTGGCGGTTGACCAGGCAGTTCAGGTCCGCGAGCTGTGCGGCGGTCGCGAAATTGGTGCCGTAGACCAGGGGATCGATGGGGCGACGGGTGCCGCCGGCATCGATGGTGATGGTTTCGGCGCCGCACCAGGCGGCGGCCGCCAGCAGCAGGCTCGCGGAGGTGGACAGGCGGGCGTGGAGCAGGCTACGACGGACGGGCATGGGGACCTCGTGGCTCCATGTCGCATGTCCCAGGAGCGCTACCGGAATTCCCCGACCCGGCTGTGCCGGATTCCCGGTAGCGTTCACGCGCGCGGCGACATACCGCCATGATGGACCTCGATGCGGCGATCGGACGGGTGCGCGCCGGCGATACCGAGGCCTATGCCGCGGTGGTCGAGCTGACCGAGCGCCGTCTGCGCGCCTTCCTCGCCTTCCATGCTCCGGATCGCGATCTGGTCGACGAAGTCGCGCAGCAGGCGTACATCACCGCCTATGGCAAGCTCGCCGACTACACCGCCGGCACGAACTTCCTCGCCTGGCTCAAACGCATCGCTTTCAACCACCTGCAGAACGAATGCCGACGGCGTCAACGTGCGGGGAACGCGCACGAGCGGCTCACCGAGCTGATCGCGCCCGAACCGGCGGCGGATCCCGATCTGCTGGCCGAACGGGGCGATGCCCTCGATCGCTGCCTGGCCGGCTTGGCCGACGAGGCGCGCCAACTGCTCGATTGGCGCTACCGCGATGGTGTCAGTCCCGCCGAGATCGCGCGGCGCCTCGGACGTCAGGCCAGCGGCGTGCGCGTCGCCTTGACCCGACTGCGCCAAGCGCTCTTCACCTGCATGGAACGACATGCCTGACCTGCCACGCGACATGCGCGAGCGTTGGGAATCCTGGCTCGACGGCACCTGCGCGGATGACGACCTCGGTGCGTTGACCGCATGGGCCGAAGGCCACCCCGAGGTCCTGCCGATCCTGCGGCGCGAGGCCACGATGCATGTGGCCTTGGGATACCACCTGGGCGATGCGGCCGCGGGAGCGCGTCTGCGCGCCGCGGTGATGGCGCGCGTCCAGCCACGCTCGGACGCCCGTGGAAGCGGACCCTTCGCGCGGCGCGTGATGACGCGCCTGCCTCCGCGCAGAACCACGCGCGGTTTCCGGTCCTGGATCGCTCCGGCGTTGGCGTGCGCAGCGCTGGTCGCCCTCGCGGCCTGGTGGCAGCTCGCGTCGATACCGACCGCGCCGCAGGCCCATGCCCTGGTGACGGTCCAGCGTGGACCGGTGACGATCGGCGGGCGCACCCTCGTGTCGGGTGCGACGTCCGCGGCTCCGGTCGGGTCGACGATCAGCGCTGCTTCCGGCGCATCGGCAGAGGTCCGGTTGGGCGATGGCAGCGTGCTGACCCTGGCCGACGACGCCGTGCTCCAACCGCTCGCGGATTCGTGGCGACTCGACCGCGGTGCGCTGGCGGTCGTCGCTGCACCTCAGCGACCCGGTC
>JACCZE010000120.1 GCA_013696105.1 Planctomycetota bacterium
CGCCTGGACACACTGGTCCTGATGCAGGCGTCGAGCAATCCGAACGCGCGATGGGAGATCGCCGTCCCGAACGGCTCATTCCAAGTGCGGGTGGTCTGCGGTGATCCATCCTTCTTCGACTCGAACATCGTTCTCGGGGTCGAGGGGGTGATGGCCATCACCGGAAAGACCACGTCCGCGGCGCCCTTCCGCGAAGCCACGGTCACCATAAGCGTGAGTGACGGCCGGATGACGCTGACCAGCGGATCGGGGTCCTACAATACCAAGATCTGCTACCTCGAGATCATGCAGATGCCGACCGGCAACGGGTGAGAACGGATGAACGATCCTTGCTCACCCGCGGATTCCGCGGCAGGCGATGTCCGTCAGCTCCGTTTTGGGCCGCGTCGGCCGCTCATCCCCCGGTCCATGCCGTGAGTCGCTTCCCCAGCTGTTCGAGTCCGCTCGCGCCGCGGTCGATACCGGGGATGTCTCGCAGGAGCTGCTCCAGCGTCGGCACCGTACCCCATGCGGTGACGGTGAAGTACTCTCGGGCGGGCGATCCGAATTTTTTGCGCAGGATGCGCTGCCACTCGGCGAGCGACCTGGGAGCTTCCAGGATCTGTGGAGACGACACCCACGGCAACCATTCGACGATCTGGCTCTTGTGGCAATAGGCCATCTCGCAGACCTTGGGGTAAACCGGTTCGATATCGACCGCGAGGTCGATGAGGTTCGAGGTCTTCATGTAGGCATCGAAGCAGTTGATGATCACCGGCACCTTGCACAGCGCCGGCTTGGTCTCGTCCGCGGGATATTCCGGAGTGAACGCGTGCGGCACGTTGATCATGTACGCGACCTTGCGCACCGCTTCTCCAACCGAGATGTGGTCGATGTGCACACCCGCCAACGGATCGGGGATCACGGGGGGACAGAACAGGTAGTCGGGCTCGAACTCGCGAATCTCCTTCCACAGCGCGGCGAGCAGATCGGTCGAGATGCTGAGGCAGGCTTCGCGCGGGATCGATCCGTCGCGCAGGCGCAGCGGCTTGAATTCGTAACCGCCGATACGGGCGGATTCCTCCTGCTCGGCCAGGCGCATGCGGCCGGTTTCCTCGCGGGTCCGGAACTGGTGGCCGGCGCGGCCGTCGGTGCAGATGATGACGCGGGCGCGGAAATCCTTGCCGAGCGCGCGCTTCCACAGCTCGAAGGTACCTGCGGCGGTGAACTCGTAATCGTCGAAGTGGGCGTGGAGGAAGAGTGCTTTCATGGCGCCGAGGCTACGCGCGGATATGATGTCACCAGCGGAAGTGCGGCTTTGGAACGTACTCCGTGCTCCGTCCTCTGTTCTCCGTCGGACAGCCACGAGAACCGGCAACGTGCTCCGTGATCCGTCATACGTCCTCAGTCGGACAGGCTTACCTGGCCGAGGTGATCATTGGGGACCTGCGTCGGATAATCCGCGCAGGTCCGACAGCTGCCTTTCGTAGGCGAAACGTTCTCCGCTGAGCGCCGCCATCCTCGACATGTCGCCGCTGCGCGACAGGTCGGCGATCTCGCGCGACAGGCGCAGGAGCTGCGATTTGATGTGCGCGAGCCGCAGACGTGCGGCATTCTGGATCAGGCTGGCGCGCGCGTCTCCCATGCTGATCCGACGCGACGCGAGATCGGAATTGACCCAGCGGAATACCGACGCACGCACCACGGGATCCTTATCCACTTCCGGCATCGCCAGCAGGGACGTCACATCCGTGCCTTCTTCCAGAAGGGCCGCCGCGATCGCCTGCCAGGCCTCGGGGAAGTGGCTGGGCTCCAGCTGCAGGTCGTCGGCGGCGAAGGCGCGCAGATCCTGATGGCGTGCCAAGGCGTGCAGGATCGCGTCCCGGTCTTCATCGAGTTCGGGCGCGGGCGCGGGGCCGCCGGGTGCCGCGCTGGACTCCGCGGAGGCGGCGGCCGGCGGACGCGCTCCCGAGAGCCGCGCTTCGAGCACGCTGCGTTCCAGTGCGAAATAATCGGCGACGTCCCGCATGTGCAGCGAGCGCAGCGCGGCATCGGGCATGGGCCTCAGCGCGGCCAGGATGTCATCCGCAACCGCGAGGCGTCGCCGGTGGTCGAGCTCGTACGGCCGAGGCGCGAGCGATCGCAGCAGGTGATCGAGATCCGCGCGTCCCTCGGCGATCACCCGTTCGAAGATCTCGCGACCGTCCGCCCGCCCGCCCTCGACCAGCAGCTCGGCAGGATCGAGCTCGTCCGGCAGCACGGCGACGCGGACGGGCACGCCCACCGACAAGCAGGTGCGGATCGCCTTCAGGCTGTTGGCCTGGCCGGCGCGATCGCCATCGAGCAGGAGCACGACTCGGCCTTCGGCGCCGACCAGGTTACCCAGCTGCTTGGTGTGATCGGGGGTGAGCGCGGTACCGAGCACCGCGACGCATTCGCCATAGCCCGCCTGATCTGCCGCCATCACGTCTGTCGGACCTTCCATGACGACGATGCGTCCGCGTTCGCGGCTGGCGGTGCGGGCGCGATGCAGATTGAAGACCGTCCCTCCTTTATGGTAGAGCGGCGTGTCGGTGCTGTTGACGTACTTGCCGACGCCGCGGCCCGCTTCCTTCGCCGCGAGTTCCGCCGCAGGCAGCAGCCGTGCCGAGAAGGCGATCGGATTCCCGAAGCGATCGCAAATCGGAAACGTCACCCGCTGATAGAAGCGGTCGCCGATGCGACCCTCGCGGTCGACGGCGAGGTCGGCCTTCAACAGCAGTTCGCTGGCGAAACCCTTGCGCCGCGCTTCTCCCACCAGTTGTCCGGATCCAGGCGCCCAACCGAGCCGGAAGCGCTTACACACCTCCGCGCCGAGCTTGCGCGACGCGAGATAGTCGCGCGCCTCGCGGGCCTCGAGCGCATCCCACAGCACGCGTTCGTAGAATGCGGTCGCGAACTCGTACAGCGCCACCAGGGCATCGCGTTCGCTGCGGTTTGAATCAGTCTGCTTGTCGTATTTCAGCACGATGCCGACGCGTTTGGCCAGGAGCTCGATCGCGTCGACGAACTCGAGGCGTTCCTTTTCTCGGATCAGCGAGATCGCGTCGCCGTGCGCCCCGCAGCCGAAGCAGTGGTAGGTCTGCTGCTCGGGGTAGACGTACATGCTCGGCGTGCGCTCTTGATGAAAAGCGCAGCAGCCGGTGAATTGCGCCCCAGACTTGCGCAATGGGGTGTATTCGCCCATCAACTGGACCAGATCGACACGATCCTTCACCTGTCGCACCTGATCTTCACCAAGGAATCCGGGCATGCAGCCGGTGTAACCGCGGCGAGGGTGGGGCAACTGGCGATTGAAGAAGTGACAGCACCCGGACGCCTGGCACAGCGAGCATACCCGCCTGAATCTCCCTTATAGGTTCGACTCTCGGTGAGGGCCTGAAGCAGATATGGAGAGATCCGATCAGTACCTCAGGTGCCTTGTTTCCAAGTTATATAGTTTGTACTTGAAGTATTTTCCCCCTTTAATTACGTTCTTAGCAATCAATGCTCGCATCATTTCCGAATAATGACTCTATGTATTTACAGGCAGCACGGTGAACGCCTGGATTTATGCGGATATTCTGCTGCCTCCACCCGCCTCGCATGGCGTAACGACATTACATATATAATCTTCCCGCTCATCATCACCCACAGGAATCCGTATGCCCTCCATTTCCGATCTGCTGAAATCTAAAATCGCCGCTGAAGGCCTGTCGCTGGCGAAGGCCGCGGCCAAGGTCGGCGTCAGCGTGCCGTCGATGCGCAGCGCGGTCGCCGGATCGGCAGCCCCCAACGCGCGCAGCATCGGCAAGTACGCTAGCTTCCTGGGCATCGGCAAGAATGAAGCCATCGCCATGGTCGCCGCCAGCAAGGGGCGTGGAGCCAAGGGTACGAAGAAGAAGCCGGGCAAACGTGGCCGCCCGCCCGGCAAGCGCGGTCGTCCGGCAGGAAAGCGCCGCGGCCGGCCTCCGGGCAAGCGCGGTCGTCCTGCAAAGGCCGCTGGTCGTCGCGGACGTCCCCCGGGCAAGCGCGGACGTCCTCCGGGCGCCAAGAGCCGCGGTCGCGGTCGTCCTCCAGGCAAACGCGGCCGTCCGGCCGCATCGGGCGTGAGCAGCCGCAAGGTCGGAGCCGCGCTCAAGCGCGTGTCGACATCCATCCAGCGCGCCGAGAAGTATCTGATGAAGGTCTTGAAGTCGCTGAAGTGATCGTCGACTCCTGATGCATCCGTACGGACGAGGCCTTTCGGCCTCGTCCGTTTTTTTTCGGCAGCTTGTCAGCGCGCGGTCATGGCGACGATGCCAGGATGCCGATCGCGCAGATGAGCAGCTACCCCTACGGACTGTCGAGTTCGGATCCCGTCGATCTGCTGCGTGCGAACGGTTTCACCGTGCGCTTGTCGCCGCACGAGCGTAAACATACGCCCGATGAGACCGGACTGCTGCTGGGCGACGTCGACGTTCTGCTCGCCGGCACCGAGCCGCTGCCTGGTCGTGTGCTCGCGCGCGGATTGCCTCGGCTGCGCCATGTCGCCCGCGTCGGCGTGGGACTGGATGGCCTGGACGTCCGCTTCTGCATGGACAACGGCATCGCTGTGACCTACACGCCGGACGCTCCGGCGCGCAGTGTCGTCGAGGAAGTCTTCGGCATGTTGTTCTCGCTCAGCCGCCGCCTGGTCGAAGCACACGAAGGTTTGCGACGCGGAAAATGGCAGCGCTTCACCGGAACGCTCTGGCGGGGCAAGACGTTCGGGATCCTCGGCTGCGGCCGCATCGGCAAGCAGGTCGCCGAGCTCGCACGCGCCTTCGGCATGGAGGTGATCGCGCACGACATCGTCGAGGACCACGCGTGGGCGCAGCGGCACGGGGTCTCGTACGTCAGCCTCGACGACCTGCTGACGCGCAGCCTAGGCATCACCGTCCATCTGCCATATACGCGCGCGACCGAAGACATCCTTTCGCGCGAACGCCTGTCGCGGATGCGCCGGGGCGCCTACCTGTTGAACACCTGCCGCGGCGAGGTGCTCGACGAGGACGCGCTTCATGACCTGCTGGTCTCCGGCCATCTCGGCGGAGCCGCGCTCGACGTCTACCGCCACGAGCCATACACCGGCCCGCTCGCGCTGCTGCCGAACGTCTTCCTGTGCTGCCATCAGGGCAGCTGCAGCCACGACGGCCGCTACGCCATGGAGATGCAGTCGGCCGAGAACGCCGTCTCCTTCGCGCGCGGAGAGTCGATCCTGCCCGAGCGCATCGTGTGGCTGCCGGGGATGGCTGCGCCAGCGGTGGAGATCGACGAGCGGTAGCGTCTCGCGAGGGCGAGGAGCGCGCGGGCGGTGCGGATTGCGGCTGACATCCCGTTGCAATAGCTGACGTCTGTCGACGGTCGCTCCTGGACACGCTGCCCGCGCGGCATACGTCTCGTGCTCAACCACCCGGACACCTCCATGGCCACCACCTCCGACGCCGAACTGATCCTCAAACTCTACGACCTCCGGCGCGAAGCCGTGTGCCGCAAGGCGCGTGAATTCTTCATCGGCTGGACCCCCGCGTCCGCCGAGGAGGTCAAGATGGTGGCATCCAATTTCACCCGTCAGGACAATGCCTACATCCGGCAGGCGACGACCTATTGGGAGATGGCCTTCTCGATCGTGAACCTGGGCGCGATCCACGACGAGCTGTTCGCGAAGAATTGCGGCGAAGGCATCATCTTCACGCTGAAATGCCAGCACCTGAAGCAGGCCTTCGGCGAGGCCTGGACGCGTTCGATGCCGGAAGGCGAAACCTTCATCGCCAACAACGCCACCGCCAAGGCCAAGGCGGAGACGATCAAGAAGCGCTACGGCTGGTAACGCGCAGCGGCGGCGAAGCCGCCGCTAATTCCCAGTTCTGAGATTCTCCTCGGGCGCCGAGCGGCTGTGGCGGCATATAATCGGCGAAGCCGATGCCGCCACGATCAGGACTGCTCCGCAGGACTGATCGAGCCGCGACAAAGCCCGGGGGTAGGCCGATAGGCCGTAGGGGCGCGGAGCCCCTATGTTATGTATAGCGGTGATCGGGACCAGGATCGGTGAGCGCGTCGACCCATCCGGCCTTCGCGTCGGGGAAGGCGTCGTATGCGGGAATATAGGGCTTGAGATCGAGCACCGGGGTCCCGTCGAGCAGGTCGAGCCCGCGAATGCGCACCTTGGTGCCGACCACCGCCAGGACGCGCACCGCCGAAAGACCGATCGGATTGGGCCGATCGGGACTGCGGGTGGCGAACACGCCGCGCTTGACGCGATCACGCGGTGGAACGACCTGCTGTTTCCAACCATGTGAGTGGTGGAACCAGAACAGCACCCACAGGTAATCGAAGCCGAGCACCGAGGCGAGGGTGTTCTGCAGTCCGGGGCGCAGGACGATGACGCCGGTGCGCGGCTCGCCGACGGAGGCCTGGCGCGGCGCCTCGTCGCGCCAGGTGTACGGCGAATGCACGACGCCGATCGGCTTGACGGTCAGGGCGAGATCCGGGGAGAGGTCGAAGCGCGCGCGCTCGTCGGCGGGGGACAGGCCCGGCTTGCGGGAGCCCTTCATCCGCAATCGCATCCGCATCCGCAATCGCGATCGCGATCGCGATCGCATCCCCGGGCGGTCCGGCGGGCCGCCGCGCGCCGCATCAGCGCTTCTTGCCGACCAGCCGCGCCGCGGCCGGATCGAGGTTGATGACGAGCGACGCCGTCACCAGCACCATGCCGACCGGGTCGTTGTTGCGCGGGCTGCGCAGGCGGTAGGGCACGAATCCCGCGCGCTCGTCCCACTCGAGGGTGCCGGAATGCGGCGGGGAGAACTGCATTCCCTCGATGCGCCACGGTCCGAGGGCGGGTGCATCGGCATCGGACTTGGCGCCCGCATCGATCGCGAGCGACGGGCCGGCGGCGAGCGTGGCGACGATGCGGTTCTGTCCATTGGCGAACACGGGCTCATCGCGCCGCAGCGCGATGCGATCGGCGCCAGCGCACACGCCCAGGTCGATGAACTCGTTCTTCTTCTTCCCCGACACCAGCACGCGCTCATCGCGCGACAGGATCAGGACCGTGCGATTGACCTGCCAGGCGTCGCGCGGCGACAGGCGTGCGGCCTCGCCGAGATCGTCGAACGACGCCTTCAGCATCGCGCGGCCGTTGAGCCAGCAGAAGCGCGTGCCCTCCTGCCAGGTCGGCAACTCGTAGGTGTTCGACGGCCTGTTGAAGTTGTTGCCGCGCGCGACCTCCTCGCCGGAGAGATCGAATTCGACCCACTTGCGATCGGCCTCCGCGCACAGGCGCCCACGGCGGGGATCGAAGCGGATGTTCCAGTCGTCCGGCGGCAGCTTCAGCTGCACCGACGTGCGTAACGCGGGATCGGCGACGAGCTTGATCAGATGGTACGTCCGCTCTGGCAGCCGTCCGCGTCGCACCAGCGCCCATGAGCGGTGCATCGGCGTCGGGTCGCCCTCGACGGTATCGGCGGCGACCTCCTGGCCGGCGGCGTCGAGCACCACCCAGCCGGAGTTCCGCAGCACGACGATCGCGCCGGTACGCTTGCCGCCGACCCAGTCGACGATCTTCGGGAATCGGGCGAGGGTGCGGATCGACGGCTGCTTGCCGGAGAGGTCGAGCAGGTCCACCTGCTTGTCGTGCCACAGGTACGCCGCGGCCTGCATGCTTGGACAGACCTGCAGCTGGTTCTCGTAGGTGTGCAGGGCGCGCGCATGCACGTCGCCGGCGAGGTCGTCCCAACGGAACACCGCCATGGTGTGGGGCTGCACGGGTGCTTCGCCCACGGACTCACCGAGCAGGTTGGTGTTGTCGAGCGAGCGGGCGCCTTCGCCCGACGAGACGATCAGCCACCGGCCGACCGTCGCGACCTGGGGTTCGCGGCCCAAGGCCATCGGCAGGGTGAGGACATCACCGTTGCCGGCCTTGTCGACGATGACCGCCTTTCCGTCCTCCATGATGCCGGCGACCAGGCCCGGACCGACCGCGGAGGAACGCAGATGCACGCGCCGCTCGCCGACGATCAGGGTCTGCATGCCGTCGGCGCCCTCGGCGACCAACCACGACGCCATCGGCCCGACGCCGCGCACCCGCATCACACCGTCGATCGATTTGTGCCCCTTGCCGGAGACGACGATGACGTGGCGGTTGCCGCCGTGGCGATGGATGCCGAACGCGACCGCGCTGCCGTCGTTCGCGACCTTCGCGGCGCCGTCGATCGAGCTTTCGTCACCGTCCACATCGTCGGATTCGAACAGGATGTTTCCCGCCGGACAACCGACGACACGAGCGCGCCACCGATCCGGGATCTGCTTCTCATTGTCGTACCAGGTCACCACGCCGATGGCCCCGCCGTCAAAGGCATGGTCGACCGCGTCGCCGCGGATGCCGTAGGGGACGGACGCATCGACCGGCCGGCCGTCGGGCGCATACAGGTGGCAGCGTTGGCTGGTGAGCACAGCGACCGAGTCTCCATGGTCCGCGACCTGGCGGACCTCGTCGGGCGATGCGAAGGTCGGATCTCCGTAGATGTCCGAGCCTCCGAGGCAGGGCGCTCCGCGGAGGTCGATGCGTTCCTTCTGGGCCGCAGCGATCCATTCGAGCTGGATGGCCGACCACAGGTCTCCCGATTTCATGACCGCAGCGTAGGTGGTCTTGAGCTGCGCCTTGAGGTCTGCCGGTGGGGCGTCCCCAGCGGCCGCGGTCGCGGCGACCAGGGCGACGACGGCGAAGGCTCGGATGGCTGGCATGATCGTCGGCACGTGTCGTTCCGCCTTCTGGTACGATGGTGACGGCTGCGCGAGCGCCGCCAGGGATGTATACCCCAGAATCGGCGCTGCGTTGTCATACGCACCCTACTGCCTTGCAGTTACGGCTCTAGCGGAGACTGGAGGAGCAGCCTGCGCTAGCGCCTGGGCTGCGGCGGAGGTCTACGGCCGATGGCGTCGTGGATCGCTCGCAGGTCGCTCAGCAGTCCCTTCAATTCCCGGGTCGGGACGACGTTGGGACCATCGCTGAGCGCCTTCGCCGGCTGGTCATGCGTCTCGAGGAACACCCCCTCGCACCCCACCGCCATCGCCGCACGCATCAATGCCGGAGCGAAATGGCCGTCACCACCGCTGGTGGTGCCCCTGCCACCCGGGGACTGCACCGAGTGGGTGCCGTCGAAGATCACCGGGACTCCGAGTCCGCGCATGATCGGCAACGAGCGGAAATCGTTCACCAGGGTGTTGTATCCGAAGCTCGTGCCGCGTTCGATGAGGATCAACCGGTCCACCCGTGCCCAGGACGGCTTGGGGACCGCGCGGAACTTCGCGACGATGTTCTTGCAGTCCCACGGAGCGAGGAACTGGCCCTTCTTGATGCTGGTCGCGCGACCGGAGCGTGCACAGGCATCGACGAGGTCGGTCTGACGACATAGCAGCGCAGGGACCTGGAGCAGGTCGACCACCTCCGCCACCTCTTCGGCCTGCGAGCTCTCGTGCACATCGGTGGTGACGGGCAGACCGGTGGCATCCTTGACGCGGGCGAGGATGCGCACGCCTTCGGTCAGACCCAACCCGCGGAAAGAGTCGTGGCTGGTGCGATTGGCCTTGTCGAAGCTGGCCTTGAACACCACCGGCATGCCGACGGCGGCGGCGGCGCGCGCGACCAGCCGCGCCATCATCAGCGCATGCCGCTCGCTCTCGATCACGCAGGGACCCATGATGAGGACGGGCATCCGACCGCCCACCACGACCCCTTTGGCGACCGTCACCGGCCTGATGGTTTCCATGGTCGGCAAAATAGCCCGCCCAGGTCGGCGGACCAGAGGATATAGCGCATGGTCGCCTCGCCCGAGGACCGGCCCGGTTTCCGTCGGTCATCAGCCCTCCGTCATCCATCAGTGCGAGCGGAAGGTCCGATCATGCTTGCCCACGATCCGCCACGGGCAAATTGATCATGTGCATTGGAACACCGGGCGACTCAAGAAGCAGGTGACGATCGCCGCATCGGTCGCCGGCCTGTTCCTGTTCGCCATCGGCATCCTCGCCTTCATCATCGCGCTCCGTCCATGCCGCTTGGCCTTCGAACCCGGCCAGGTGGTCTCGTACCGGCTCACCTCGACGACCTGCGAGATCCTGCAGGACGGTCGCAGGGGACCAGCGCGCGCCGAAGAGCGCCTGATCAGTCTCGTGTGCACCGGCCCCGACAACGAAGTCGCGCTCATCAGCACCACGCCGGGCAGTGGCCGGCGTGATCGCGTCTCGCTGCTCGATTTCTCGCCCGAGGGTACCGCGTACAAGCTCGATACGGCGGCACGTCCGTCCGACGTCGGCGTCGCCATCGGGTTCTTCGACTTCAACCTGATGCCGTTGCCGGCGGGGTCCGAGCAGCCGAAGGATGTGAGCATCACCTATGCGGCGCTGCCGCCGGGCCGCAATCCGGTCCAGGGCAAGGTCCGGCGCACCAAGAGCGGGACCAAGCCGGTGTTCCAGCTCAAGCTGCGCTCCAGCGTGGAGTGGCTGGTGGACAACCATTACCACCAGGTTCGGAACCTGGTCTCGACCTACCGCTTCAACACCGCCAAGGGCGTGGTCGACCAGGCCACGATCAAGCTGATCGCCGGCATCGAGCGCGAGGATCGCGATCATCATTTCGAGGTCGAGATGGCGCTCGAGCTCGACGGCCCAATCCGTCGCAGCGACGAGGATCCGCGCCGGCTGCGCGACGCGGTGCTCGCGAGCGCGGAGGCCGAAGACGTCCTGGATGGCGACCGCCGTGAGCGCTTTCCCGCCGTCGCCGAGCGCCTGCGCGTGGCGAGCATCGGCCTGCCGCAATTGCGCGCGATCACCGACCGGCTGATCAGCGAGATCCAGAACCCCGGCGCGCCACCCGATCCGAAATCCTTCGCCGTGCGCCTGGCCACCGGTCCCGCTCGGGAACGAGCTGGGGCCGAAACCCTGGCGCGCAAAGCCATCGCCGCCGGCTACCGCGTCTACTTCGGCCAGCCCACCTCGAGCCAGCTCTCGATCCTGATCGGCCCGTATCCGGCTCCCGACCCCGTGGTCATTTCCGCGCTCGCTCGCGCGTTCCCCGATCACCGACCGGAATGGATCGAGGTTCCGCGATGATCCGGCACCCTCGGTGGGTCGTGGCCTGGGCTCTCATGGGCGCTGCATGCGCGTCCACGATCGATTATCCCGCCGTCGAGAATCCGCGCTCGCTGATCCTGGCCGACAATGGCGCTGCGAGCCGCTGGCGCGCGCTGTTCGAGCCGTACCCGACGTGGGTGTCGCGGCAGATCACCTTTCTCAGCTGGCGCGTGCCCGACAAGGCTCCGACGCTGCTCGCTGCGCGACTCCTCTACAGCGGAGAGCCGTGGTCGCGCCGCATCACCGACACCACGAACGAGCGGCGCTGGAAGGCTTCGGATACCGAGACGAGATCGGCGATCCTGCGCGAGATCCGCTGGACCCGTGATCCGGCCCTGGTCGAAGTGCTGATCCACTTCCTGGCCGCCGAGACCGATCCCGGTCTGGTCAAATCCGCGCTGATGGATCTGTGGATGATCAGCCCCGAGAAGACTCCTGCGATCGCGCTGCGTCTGGGCGATCCGCGCCTGAAGGACCACCTGCAAGCGTCGTCCGTCGCATCGACGCGGCAGAATGCGCTCAGCTTCCTGATCGATACCTGCGGGGCCGATTCGCCGTACGCACGCCAGTGCATCGAATGGGCGCTGCTGCGCGCCACCGGCGCTGAACGCAACCACGGCATCACCAGCCTCGAACGCGGCTCGGTGTCGGATCTGCTGAAGCCCGCGATCATCCGTCTGGTCGACGAGCGCCGCCGCGGAGAACTCGACGACGAAGGACACGCTGGGCTGGTCCTGGCGAGTTCGCGATTGGGCGCCGACATCGATCACGAATTGGCGGTCGCGCTGGTCGACGTGGCGGTGAGCGGGAAGCGCGAGATCGCTGCTGCAGCCGCTACCGCACTGGCCGTGAACGTCTCGTGGCAAGCGTCGGTGCCACTCACGGACATCGGCGCCCGCGCGGCGAACGACCCGGACCCGGTCATCCGCCACGCGCTGCTCAATCTGCTCCTGCGCCTGAATCCAGCTGCCGCCGCTGCCTCGGGTGGAGCGGCGAGCCCGTGGACGACGCTGTCGGACCACCGCTCCCGGCTGCAGGCGTGGGAATGGGAGCAGTACGTCAAATAGCCGATACGGCGGCTGATATCCGATAGCCGATAGCCGATAGCCGATAGCCGATGCTCAGCCGCTACCTGCGGTTCTTCGGATCGACGATCGGTTCCAGCCGCACGGCGTCGGCGATGACGTCCTCGCGTTCCCGCCGAAGCGCATCCGCATCTGCTTCGATGACGTCCGCCGCATCGGCCAGCATGGCGGCGAGCGTGCGGCGGGCCGGCGTATATGCCGGCGCCAGCACCACGGCTCGCCGCTGCAGGTCCAGCGCACGTCGCCAGTGTTCGTGGCATCCGGCGGCATTGCCAGCTGCGAGCGCCGCTTGCGCCATGGCCACGTGATCGCGGGCCAGGCAGGATGCGGCGAATCCGCTCGCCGGCAGGAGGCCAGCCAATCTGCGGGTGCGCGGTTCGCGGTCTGCGCCCGGCCGCTCGCTGGCGACCAGCGACAATTCCAGCTCGCGATCCGGAGGCGCGAGCTCGATGGCGCGCGCGCGCGCAGCGACCAGCAAGTGCTTCTCGGCGTCTGCGTCACCACCGAGGTTCGGCGGATCTCCGAGCACCACCGCGAGGCCAGCGAGAGCGCGTTCGCGCGCATCGCCCTGGCTGAGGTAGGCGTCGCGGATGCGATCGGTGAGTTCGTGCGCGGTACGCACGCGATTGGCGACGGGGATGGCGGCGGCCAGGCATCCGGCGAGGCCGATCACGGCGATCGTCATCGCGACGAGGGTGAGCAGTCCACGACCGTGGCGCGCGACCGGCATCGTTCGCGCGGTCCCGGACGCGAGACAGGCGCACGCGATCAGCGTGCCCCAGATCGCCGCGCTGTGCAGGTCGAAATCGAGCAGGCTGTGGATCGCGAGCGCGAGGATGCCGATGGCCAAGCTCCAACGCGGCGGCGCCGGGGCGCGCTGCAGCACGATCAGCGCCAGCACCATCGCCGCCGCGACCGCACCAGCCCAGGCCAGGCCCGTCACATGGGTTCCGCCCGGCCACCACACCAGATTCCCTTCGATCAGCATCCCGAGCATCGACCAGTAGACCACGCCGACCCACAGGAGCACCGCGACCCACGGATCCCTGGTGGGCATCGGACGATCGGGCGCCGCCCCCGATCGCGGCACCGACATGCGCACGAGCAGCACGCCGAGCAGGATCGCCACCAGGATGCCGCCATCGACGGCCGCCTCGAGGATCTCGTTGTGCACACGCCGGCTCGGCTCCGCCCACAGCGGCATGGCCGCCGGCGCGAGCGTCGGAAACGCCC
>JACCZE010000322.1 GCA_013696105.1 Planctomycetota bacterium
TGTTGAAGACGATGGCGCCATCGCGCAGCCACTGCGGCTCGAGCTCGCCGCGCAGATCCACGATCTTCACGTCGTGCCCTGTGCGCGTCAGTCCAGCGGCGATGGCGGTGCCGGACCGACGACTGACGGCCGCTTCTCGGCCCGGTCCGCCCATGATCAGGTCGATCAGCATGGGACGTCCTCCGGACGAGGGAGCAGGTTCTCAGTTCTCCGTTCTCCGTCCTCCGTCACCCCGGACTGCATCGTGCGAGAATGGCCTGGTACGTCGTTGGCTGTCGACGGAGGACAGAGGACAGAGCACGGAGCACGTCCCCTCATACCTCCACCTTCGCCAGATCCCGTGGGTGGGCGTGCAGTTCGGCGGGGCAGTTCCAGGTCTCGACCTCCAAGCGCAGCTCGATGCCGCGCTCGCGCCAGGCGCGGTCGCGGATGGTGCGCACCAGCGCGGAGACGTCCGAGCAGGTCGCCGTGCGCTCGGGATTGACGATGAAGTTGGCGTGGACCGGGCTGACCATCGCACCGCCGACGCGCAGGCCCTTGAGGCCGAGTTCGTCGATGAGCTTGCCGGCCGGCAGCTCTGGGGTCGGATTCTTGAACACGCAGCCGGCACTGGGTTGGGCGAGCGGTTGGCTCGCCGCCTTGGCCTTCTTGAGCTTGGCGCCTTGCGCGCGCAGCGCCGCTGGATCGCCCTCGGCGAGCGACAGTTCGCAGCCGAGGAACAGCGTCCCGTGGGGCAGGCCCGAGTCGCGGTAGGACGCGGGCATCTCGGCGCGTTCGAGCCAACGCGGAGCGCGCTCGCCCGGCAGCACGACCTCGACCCGAGAGACCCAGTCGAGCATCCAGCAGGTGCTGGTGCCGGCGTTCATGCGCAGCGCGCCGCCGACCGATGCGGGCACGCCCGAGAGCCCTTCTGGTCCGGCGAGGCCGGCGGCGATGCAGGCCGCGATCAGCTCGGCGAGATCGAGTGCTGCGCCCGCCTTCACCAGGGCCACCCCGCCACGCGCGGGCGACAGCTCGCAGGTGTCGAAGGCGGGGCCGAGGACGACGACGGCTTCGCCCACCCCCGCGTCGTCGACCAGCAGGTTCGCGCCCTTGCCGAGCCAGCGGTGCGGGACATCGAGCAGCTCGCCGAGCGAACCACGATCATCGAAGGAGACCAGCTGCGCCGGACCGCCGACCTTCATGGTCGTGCGGGTGGCCAAGCGGACGTCGGTGACCTGGTTCTTCGCGCGGAAGTCAGTGGAGAACATCACGCCACCTCCTGCACCAGCGCGTCGCTGAGCTTTTTACTGGCCTTGTTGCTGGCATTTTCGCTGGCCATTTCGCCGGTCTTCTCGCTGACCTTCACCGGGGCGTTCCCGGCCGCGACCCCGTGGTCACGGCCGGCCTGCGGAAAAAAACGCATGAATGGCCCCGCGAGATCACCGACGTCGCCGGCTCCGAGGATCAGGACCGTATCTCCTGCCCGCGCACGCGTGGCGATCGCGGCGACCGCGTCGGCCTCATCGTCGACGTGACTGACCGGCGGATCGATGCCCCGCCGCGCGCGGATGGCGTCGGCCAGATGGCGGGCGTCGACGCCTGCGATCGGCTCCTCGCTCGCCGCGTAGATCGGCAGCAGGACGACGGTGTCGGCCTGGTCGAAGGCGGCGGTGAAGTCCGCGAACGAATCGGCGGTGCGGGTGAAGCGGTGCGGCTGGAAGACGACATGGACCCGGCCACCTCCCAGACGGGCCGCGGCGATGGTCGCGCGCACCTCGGTCGGGTGGTGCCCGTAGTCCTCGACGATGCGCACGCCGGCGGGGCTGCCGTGGACGGTGAAGCGCCGACGCACGCGTTCGCAGCGCGCCAGGGCCGACAGGTCGCAGTCCGGAGCGATGTGGCGCACCGCGGCGATCGCCATCAGGGCGTTGTGCACCATGTGCGCGCCGGGAAGCGTCACCCGCACCTCGCCGAGATCGACTCCGAAACCCGAGATGCGCGCGCGGCTTCCGTCCGCGCCCAGGTCGAGCTCGGTGCAGTGGTAGTCCCCCGCATCCAGGCCGCAGCGCACGACGCGAGCGACCACGCCATCGAGAACGCGCTCGCCCAGGCCAGAGGTCGGAACGATCGCGGCGCCGCTCGCGGGAATCGTGCGCAGCCAGGCGTTGAAGCTGCGTTCGAGGGCCGAGAAACTGCCGTAGTGCCGCAGGTGCTCGTGGTCGAGGTTGGTCACGATCGCGATCTCGGGCTCGACGTCTGCGAAGCTGCCGTCGCTTTCGTCGGTCTCGGCAACGAACAGGTCGCTCTTGCCGGCGCGCGCGCCGCCGCCGAGCGACGCCACCGAACCGCCGACCATCACCACCGGATCCAGTCCCGCCTCGGTGAGCAGATGGCCGACCATCCAGGTGGTGGTCGATTTGCCGTGGCTGCCCGACACCGCGATGGTGCGCGTGCCGGTCATCAACTCGACCAGGCATTCGCCGCGGGTCAGCACCGGCACCCCGCGGGCGCGCGCGGCGGCCAGCTCGGGATGGTCGACCGGGACCGCGGCGGTATGCACGATCAGATCGACGTCGAGACCGTGCTCGGGCCCGTGGCCCATGGCGATGGCGACGCCCGCTGCGCGCAGGCGCGCGACCACCGGGCCAGCGCTGCAATCGCAGCCGCTGACGATGGCGCCGACCTCCTGCAGGAGCGGGACCAGGGCGCTGACCCCGGCGCCGCCGATGCCCATCAGGTGCACACGCCGACCGCGGAAGAGGCTGCAGATCATGGCGACACCACTGCTGTGGCGCGCACGGCCAGCGCGTGGGCGTGGATGCGTCGGGCGTCTGC
>JACCZE010000182.1 GCA_013696105.1 Planctomycetota bacterium
CCTGGCCGTTCCGGCCAGGATTTAAGGGCGACAAAGGTCGCGGGGGTTTGGGGGCGACGCCCCCGACTTTCTGCGTTTCACCCTGATAGCCTCGGCCTATCCTCCCGCGCCCCGGGAGATGGTCATGACGAATCTGCGAATCGTGCCCAATGCTTTCCGGGGTCGCCGACGCGGCCCGGTGGTGGTGGTGGTGATGGATGGGGTGGGCATCGGACCGGCCTATCCCGGCAACGCGGTGACGGCGGCGACCAAACCGTGCCTGGATCGGCTGATGGCGACCTGTCCCTGGACCACCCTCGCGGCCCACGGGGTCGCGGTCGGCATGCCGTCGGACGCTGACATGGGCAATTCCGAGGTCGGGCACAACGCCTTGGGTGCGGGACGGGTGTTCGACCAGGGTGCGAAGCTGGTGCAGGCGGCGATCGCGAGCGGCGCCATGTTCCGCGGCGACGGATGGAAGCAGGTCGTCGAGAACTGCCTGCGCACCCGCGGCTGCCTGCACCTGATCGGACTGTTCTCGGATGGGAACGTGCACAGCCACCTCGAACATCTCAAGGCGATGATCAGCGAGGCGAAACGTCTCGGTGTGGCGAAGGTCGCGGTGCACGCGCTCTTGGATGGGCGCGATGTCGGCGAGACCACCGCGCTCGAATACACCGAGCCGTTCGAACGCTGGCTCGCCGAGGTCGACCCGGCCTATGGCATCGCTTCGGGCGGCGGGCGGATGTCCATCACCATGGATCGGTACGAAGCCGATTGGTCGATGGTCGAACGCGGCTGGCGCACCCATGTGCTCGCCGAGGGTGCGCAGTTCCCATCCGCCAGCGCCGCGGTGAAGGCGCTGCGCGCGTCGAAGCCGGGCGTGATCGACCAGGACCTTCCGCCATTCGTCATCGAGCGCGGCGGGAAGCCCTTCGCACCGGTCCTCGATGGGGACGCGGTGGTGTTCTTCAATTTCCGCGGCGACCGCGCGATCGAGATATCCAAGGCGTTCCTCGGACTGCCGGTGCCGTTCGAGCGGGTGCGCCAGCCCCAGGTCTGCTTCGCCGGGATGATGACCTACGACGGCGACATCAGCCTGCCGCCGCGCATCCTCGTCGCCCCACCGGTGATCGACAAGACCATGGGTGAATACCTGGTCGGAAGCGGAGAACGCATCCTCGCGTGTTCCGAGACCCAGAAGTTCGGCCACGTGACCTATTTCTGGAACGGCAACCGCAGCGGTTATCTCGACAAGAGCCTCGAGCGGTACATCGAGGTGCCCTCGGACCGCGTCTCGTTCGATGAGCGGCCGTGGATGAAGGCGGCGGAGATCACCGACGCCACGATCGCCGCCCTGACCGAGCAGCCGACTGGTTTCGCCCGCATCAATTACGCCAATGGCGACATGGTCGGACATACCGGCAACTTCAATGCGACGCGCATGTCGGTCGAAGCGGTCGACCTCTGCCTGGCTCGGCTCTTGCCCGCTATCGCCAGGCTCGGCGGCATCACCATCGTCACCGCCGACCACGGCAATGCGGACGAGATGTACGAGATGGACAAGAAGGGCGGCGTGAAGATGGAGAACGGCAAGCCCAAAGCCAAGACCGCCCACACCCTGAATCCGGTTCCGGCGATCATCGTCGACCCGGGATTCGCGGGCGAATATGCCATCGACCCGGCGATCGCCCGTCCCGGACTGGCCAATGTCGCCGCCACGTCGCTGGCGCTGATGGGCTACGACGCGCCCGAGGGTTACGCTCCCAGCTTCCTCTCCTTCAAATCCTGAGCGGTCGGTCGCCGATGAAGTCGCTGGAGATCGCCGTCATCGGCACCGATACCTCGGTGGGCAAGACCCGCGTGGTCGAGCTCCTGGTGCGCGGTCTGCGCGCGCAGGGCCGGCGTGTATGGGTCCATAAGCCGGTCGCCTGCGGCGGTTGGGACGGTTCGACCTGTGACGACGGTCGGACGCTCTCTGCTCTGATCGGCGATGGGCAGCCAACCGGATCGATCTGCCCGATCCAGCTTCCAGAACCCGCATCGCCGCACCTCGCGGCCCGTGCGGCCGGCGTCACCTACCACCTGGACCGGCTGGTGGCGAACCTCGGTC
Organism: Planctomycetota bacterium; assembly: GCA_013696105.1. Lineage (GTDB taxonomy): Bacteria > Planctomycetota > UBA11346 > UBA11346 > UBA11346 > JACCZE01. Next base: position 2,093 of record JACCZE010000182.1, read on the forward strand.
GCTGCCGGGGCGAGCACGACCTCGTCGTCGAAGGGGTGGGGGGCCTCCTGGTGCCGCTCACCGCAGCCGATGAGACCATCTGCGACGTGCTGGTGCGTACGCCGATGCCCGCCCTGCTGGTCGCGCGCCCCGATCTGGGAACGATCAACCATACGTTGCTGACCGTGAAGCATGCGCGCTGGGTCGGCCTGCGCCTAGCGGGGCTGGTGGTGAACCGCCCACGGCCGGTGGCGGACACCCTGGCGACCCGTACCGCCCCCAGCGAACTCGCCCGGCTGACCCGATTGCCGCTGCTCGCCGATCTCGCCCACGGCGCGGCCAGCACGTGCGCGGCCGACGACCTCGCTACGGCTGTGATCGCCGCCTGCCGCTGACCATGCCGCCGCCGGGTTGCCGGCCGACCCCCGCACGCAGGATGTGAACCATGGTCGCCATTGCCCGTTCCATCGTCATGCGTTCCCTCGTCCTGCTGGCGACCTACGCGCTCGTCTCGTGCGCGCTGGTCACGACAGCGCACCGCGCCATCGCGGTGGACAACGCCAACGTCGACTCCGCGGATCAGGCGCCCGAGGTGCGCGAGAACACACCGTTCAAGGCCACCATCCCCATCCTCAACACCAATGACCGCGCCGTGCGGGTGAAGCTCATCGACAGCACCTGCACCTGCACGAAGCTCGAGCTGAAGGACCATTTCCTCCTGCCGCAAGGTCGCACCTCGCTCGATATCGACATCCCGAGCACCAACCGTTCCGGACCGCAGTCGGTCCACATCAGCCTGTTCCTCAGCGATCCCGAGTACCAGCCGATCGAGATCGACGTCTGGTGGAAGGTGCGGGCCTGCATCCAGGTGGATGCGATCGGACCGCGCGAGGACCCGCTCGAACGTCCTGCGGACAAGGCCTGGCAGGACATCTACCGCTACGTCGCGGACGAGCGCCCGGACGAGCTGAATCGACTGCGCAAGCGCATCCGCCTCAGCTGCCCCGAGGGCGAAGCCCCGGCCGATGGACTGAAGGTGTCCTCGATCGAGTATCCCGGCACGATCTGGAAATTCACGCCCGTTGCCCAGCCCAACGGCAGCGTCCTCATCGTCGCCAGCGCTCGCGACGAGGGCGGGACCGGCGTCGAGGGCGAGTACCACGAGAAGGTGCTCGTCCACACCAACCATCCCGACAAACCGGTCATCGAGCTGAAGTTCACCACCATCCTCAGCAAGGATGCGGGGCGCCGCGCGCTCGACCCCATGAACCCGATGGGCGGTCCGTAAGGGATTTGGGCGAACGGCGTCCATCGCGGCAGGTTGACCCCGCCCTCGAGATCCCTCTAATGCCGGGCTTCGGGGAGGGAGGATGAAGCCGAAGGTCCTGGTCTTGCGCGCCGCCGGTACCAACTGCGATGCCGAGACCGCTTATGCCTTCGAGCTGGTCGGCGCCACGCCCACCGTCCTGCACGTCAACCGTGTGCGCGAGAACCCCAAGGTGATGCGCGACTTCCAGGTCCTGGCCATCCCCGGGGGCTTCAGCTACGGAGACGACGTCGCCAGCGGACGCGTCTTCGCCAATGAGCTCATGAGCGTCCTGCGCGACGAACTGCTGGCACTCGTCGACCGCGGCGGGTTCGCGATCGGCATCTGCAACGGCTTCCAGGTGCTGGTGAAGGCCGGCCTGCTGCCGCGGCTCGCGCCGACGCGCGCCGGCGAGCGACCCGACCAAGAGGCGACGCTCACCGACAACACCTCGGGTGTCTATCGCGACTGCTGGGTGAAGGTCAGCGGCGATCCCACCGTCTGCCAGTGGATCCCGGACGACCTCGAGATCGAGCTGCCCGTCGCCCACGCTGAAGGTCGCTTCGCCGCTCCGGCCGCCGTGCTCGCCGACCTCGCAACCAATCGTCAGATCGCGCTGCGCTATTCCTCGGGCACCAACCCCAATGGATCCGCCGCCGACATCGCTGGCATATGCGATCGCAGCGGCCGCATCTTCGGACTGATGCCCCACCCCGAGCGCTTCCTGCGCTGGGAGAACCATCCCCGCTGGACCCGCGAACCGCGACGTCCCGAAGGCGATGGCGTCCGGTTCTTCCGTCAAGCCATCCGCCGCCTCGTCGCCTAGCCCGTCCTCAGAGGATTCCACCATGCGCCCAGCCACCGTGCTCTCCCTCACCGCCCTCATCGTCGGCGCATCCGCGTTCGGCGCCGATGATCCGACGGCCGTCGCTCCGGAGCCGGAGGTCATCCAGGGTTTCGCCTCGCCGGTCCCGGTGACCGCGAAGCGCGAGATCACCATCGGCACGCCCAAGGTCGCCGACCTGGCCAAGACCGAGCTGTGGTACCGCGCGTACGACGGCAAGGCCTGGGGCGAATGGACCAAGCATGGCATCGTGTTCGACCAGGGTACGCCGATCAGCTGGACGCCGGCCGAAGGTGTCTGGCAGATCTACCTGCGGCCCATCCTCACCAGCGGCCTGTCGAAGGACGAGCCGAAGGGCAATCCCGATCCGAAGCTCAGCAAGACCTTCATCATCGACCGCTCGGCGCCGACCGCGTCGATCTCCTTCCCGCAGCCCAAGGCGATGCTGCGCGGCGGCGACAAGTACACCATCAAATGGGAAGCATCCGATGCGTACCTGCGCGCCGCGCCGGTCACGATCCGCTGGTCCCGTGATGGCAACACCTGGGACGTGATCGCCGACAAGATCCCCAACAAGGGCGCCTACGACTGGGTCGTGCCCAACGACATGACCGTCTCCGGACAGCTCCAGATCCAGGTCATGGACAAGGCCGACAACGTCGGCTCGGCGATGAACACGGCGATCCTGGTCGATTCGATCAAGCCCTCGGGGAAGGTCGTCGGCCCCGAGATCACGGCGACCAACGAGACCACGCTGACGCTGGACATCAAGGACGGCGGCCCTGCGGGCCTGCAGTCCGCGCAGCTGTGGGTCAGTCAGGACGACGGCACGAGCTGGACCGAAGGACCGTGGATCAAGGACCCCAAGAAGGTCGCCTGGAAGGCTCCTGGCGATGGCCGCTTCCGTTTGGCGATCGTTTCCATCGACAAAGCCGGCAACAGCTCGCCCATCCCCAAGGGCAAGAACGGTGACCAGTCGGTGATCGCCGTCGACTCGACCCCACCGCTGGTGCAGTTGAATTCCGCGATCGGGATCATGGACGCGAACCTGGCGCAGCCGGGAACCCGCCGCGCCTTCAAGCCGCGTGACCGCGTGCAGGTGCCGTTCATCATCAAGGATGTGAACGCCGCCGCGAATTCCGTCGCGGTCTATCTGCAGCCCTCACCCGACAAGCCCTGGCAGGAGCTCACCCGCGGTCAGCCGCTGGATACGGCGTTCCGCTTCGAGATCCCCGAGATCCCTGCGAGCGCGGCGCGCATCAAGGTCACCGCAGCGGATCTCGCCGGCAATGTCGGCGAGGCCGTCGCCACCGAGACCTTCGTCATCCAGACCGCCGTCGAGGTCCAGGATGGAGAGATCGACGTCGACCTGGGTGGTGGTTCTCCCGCCCCCAAGCCGCTGCCGAAGCCGAAGCCGGAATCCAAGCCCGAGCCGAAGTCGGAGATCAAGCCCGAATCGAAGAAGTAAGGAAGTAGTCGCGCAACCCATCGTGTGCCAGGCGTTCCTGGCACACGGGCGCGCATGCGCACAATGGCTGAGATGAAGCCGCTCCCACTGCTCGATGGCCTGCTGGCACCCGCGGACCTGCGTAAGTTCACGCCGTCCCAGCTCGTGCAGATCGCCGAGGAGATCCGCTATCGCATCAAGGAGACGGTCAGCACCCACGGTGGGCATCTCGCATCGAACCTGGGAACGGTGGAGCTGACCCTCGCGCTGCATCGCGTTTTCGATTTCAGCTCGGATCGCCTGCTGTGGGATGTCGGGCATCAGGCGTACCCGCACAAGCTGGTGACCGGTCGAGCGAAGACGTTCGACACCAACCGCCAGGAAGGCGGCATTTCGGGCTTTCCGGATCCGATCGAGAGTCCGTACGATCTGGCCAAAGTCGGGCACAGCTCGACGGCGATCTCGACCGGCGTCGGTGTTTCCGAGGGATATCGTCGGCTGGGTCAGTCACGGCATACCGTGGTCGTGGTCGGCGACGGTGCACTCACCGGCGGGATGGCCTTCGAAGGCCTGATCAACGCAGGCGAATTGAAGAGCGATCTGATCGTCGTCCTCAACGACAACGGCAATTTCATCGACGCGCCGGTCGGATCCCTGCACACGCACCTCGATCGCATCCGCAGCGGGCAGATGTACCAGTACGTGCGCGAGCGCTTCAAGGTGGCGATCGCGAAGTTCCCGCGCGGGAAGGATCTCGCGCGCCTGGCGAAGCATCTCGAGCTCGCCGCCGACAAGCTGCTGTCGCCCGGCTACATCTTCGAGGATCTCGGCTTCAAGTATTTCGGCCCCGTCAACGGTCACGACATCGTCGCCACCGAAGAGGCGCTGACGCGCGTGTCGAAGCTCAAAGGCCCGATCCTGCTGCACGTGATGACCAAGAAGGGCGGTGGATGGCAGCCGAGCGTCGACGATCCCCTGAAATTCCACGGCCCGAAGGGCTTTGATCTCGACACCGGATCCTTCCATCCCAAGGCTCCGGCGAGTAAGACCTATTCGCAGGTCTTCGCTGATGCGCTGCTCGAAATCGCGCGCGAGGACGAGCGATTGGTGGCGATCACCGCGGCGATGCCGTCGGGCACCGGCCTGCGCCAGTTCGCCCAGGAATTCCCAGATCGCATGTACGACGTCGGCATCTGCGAGCAGCACAGCTTCGCCTTCGCCGAAGGCTTCGCGGTAGCGGGGTTGCGTCCAGTGGTGGCGCATTATTCGACTTTCGCTCAACGCGGTTACGACCAGCTTTTCCAGGAAGTGGTGGTGCAGCGCAACCTGGGCATCGTCATCACCCTCGACCGTGCCGGGATGGTCGGAGAGGATGGAGAGACCCATCAGGGGCTCTACGACATCGCCTGGTCCCGGACATTGCCCGGGCTCGTCATCATGGCGCCCAAGGATGGCGGCGAACTGCGCGCGATGCTGCGCTGGTGCCACGACGAGCGCTGCCGCGCAGAGACGCGCGCCGCCGGTTACTGCATCCGCTACCCGCGCGAAGAGGTCCCCGCGATCGCCTGGACAACCGAGCCCGCGCCGATCGCCCGCGGCAAAGCCGAAGTCCTGAAGCACGCGACCGTGGCCCCGGCGGGCGTCGCGCCCCTGATGATCTGGGCGTACGGCGCGATGGTCCGCATCGCCTGGAACGCGCTCGCCGAGCTCGGCGATGCCGCGGCAGGTGTGACCCTGGTCAATGCCCGTTTCGTGAAGCCGCTGGATAACGACCTGCTCGCCGAGCTCGCCTCATCGCACGCGCATCTCTTGACGCTCGAGGACCACGCCCTGATGGGCGGCTTCGGAGCCGCGGTCGCCGAAGCGGTCGCCGATCTCGGATTGACGATCCGCTTGTCGCGCGGCGGCGTCCGCGACGAACTCGTCCCCCATGCCGGGCGCGATCGTCAGCTGGCATTGCACGGACTCGATCAGGCGGGAGTCGTGGCGCGGATCCGGGATCTGCTAGGAATACGCTCAAACGCCATCCAGTTCCCCAAGATGGGGTGAGGCGGACCACTCCGCCGCGCGCCTCCGCGCCCTCCGCGCCCTCCGCGCCCTCCGCGTGCTACATCCGCTCAGGATGCTCCAGCAGTTCGCCCACCCCATTGAGCAGCCGCCCCGCCGCCCCGCCATCCGCGATGCGATGGTCGAAGGTCAGCGTCAGCTCCGCTTCGCGCGCGCGGTCCCAGCTCTTGGTCGCGGGATTCCAGTCGGGCACGTTCTTCACCGCGCCGATACCCAGGATCAGTCCTTGTCCAGGCAGGGGGATTGGCGTCGCCCAGGTGAGGCCGAACGTCCCGTAATTCGAGATGGTCGCCACCGCGTCGCCGGCGTCGCTGACGCGGCCATCTCGGCCCTTGGCGATCACCTCCTCGACCAGGGTGGTCAAGCGCGCGAGGTCGAGCTCCTCGACCTTGCGTACCACCGGGGTCAGCACGCCGTCGGTGATCTCGACCGCGACCGCGAGATCGATGGTGGACGGGGTCAGCAGGCGATTGCCGAACAGGCGGCAGGCCAGCGGATTGCCCGCCTTGAGCGCGAGCGCGAGCGCGCGCATGCAGTAGATCGTCGCGCTCGGCCGGCCCTCGACGGTGCGGCGGTGCGCGAGCAGGGCGTCCATGCGCACGGGCCGCGCGATCGTCGCGAGGGGCCGCGTCCAGGAGCGCGTCATCGCGTTCGCCACCGCCTGGCGCACCGGACTCATCGCTTCGCCCTGCGACAGGTAGTGGTCGATGTCGTTGGCGGTGATGCGGCCATCGGCGCCCGAGCCGGGGATGGTGGCCAGGTCGCTGACCTTGAGGCCCGATTCCAACAGCTTCGCGCGCACGCGCGGGCTGATGAAGGCCGATTCGCCCGACGCGGCGCGCACCGCGGCGCGACCGGATTCGCGGGTGCTGGCGTCGCCGGCAGGACGACGCTGCGGCCGCGGCAGATGCTTGGCTTTGGGTGCGGTGCCGATGTCGTGCACGTCCGCAGGCACGGGAGACGAGCCATTGGTCGCGGCTTCACCGGCGACCTCGAGGTACGCCAGCACGTCGCCCACCGCGAGCTTGCGCCCGGGTTCGGCACACTGTTCGGACAGGATTCCCGCCGCCGGCGCTGCGACGGTGAGCAATGATTTCTCGGTCTGGACCTCGACCAGTTCCTGTTCGGCTGCGACCTGGGCGCCGGGAGTCACCAGCCACGCGACCACCGTCGCTTCAGCCGCCGATTCGCCGAATTGGGGCATGCGCACCGACAGCTTCATGCCGCGAACCTATGGGCTGCGAGACGGAGTCCAGACGGCACGCGGCGGATTCCGACCATCAGAACGCCATCGTCTCGAGCACCGCTTCGGCGATGCGTTCGGCGTCCGGATGGTGCGCGGCGAACAGGTCGGGGTGGAAGGGCACCGGAACATCGAGTGCGCACAACCGTCTTGGTGGGGCATCGAGGTGGCTGAACGCCTCCGAGGACACGAGCGCGAGGACTTCGGCCGCGACGCCGCCGAACGGCCAGGATTCGGTCGCCACCACCACCCGTCCGGTCCGGCAGACGGAGGTCAGGATGGTCTCGGTGTCGAGCGGACGGATGCAGCGCAGGTCGATGACTTCGCAATCGATGCCATGGTCGCGATCCAGGATCTCGGCCGCGCGCAGGCATTCGTGGACCATGCCGCTGTAGCTGATGAGCGTGCAGTCATCGCCCGGGCGACGGACCGCGGCCGATCCCAGCGGCAGGTGCTCGGCGCGGGTCTTGTCGAACTCGGCTTTGAGGTGGTAGTACAGGTACTTGTGCTCGCAGTACATCACCGGGTCTTGGCAGGCGATCGCGTCCTTGAGCATGAAGTACGCGTCGGCGACCGTCGCTGGAGCGACGACCACGAGACCTGGGTGGTTCGACAGCCAGGTCTCGGGCATCTGGCTATGGAATGGCCCTCCGCCCGGAGTCCCGCCGACGGGCAGGCGCGCGACGATGGGACAGGATCTGCCGGTGCGCCAGAACATGGTGCCGGCGTGATTGACGAACTGGTTGAAGGCGATGGTGGCGAAATCCGCGAACTGGTATTCCAGCACCGGGCGCATGCCCTCGAGCGCTGCGCCGATGGCGACTCCCGCCATCGCGTCCTCGCTGATCGGCGCGTTCAGCACCCGGTCCTTGTAGCGTTCGGCGATGCCCTTGGTGACCTTGAAAGCGCCGCCGAAGGCACCGGCGACGTCCTGACCGTAGACGAACACGCGTGGATCCTCATCCAGGCTCTCGCCCAGCGCGAGGCGGATCGCTTCGAGGTAGGCGAGGGTCATGGGGAAGGTCCGACGTCGTGGAGAACGTCCGAGGTCCGAGGTCCGACGTCCGACGCCGTGGGAGAGGAGAAAGACGCGATCGATGGTACGGACGTCGGACGTCGGACGTCGGACGTCGGACGGTCCATACCGGACGTCGGACGGTTCATGACCGCACCTTCTTCAGATCGCGCTCCGAATAGGCGGTCCAGTCTTCCTGCGCGGGATCGGGATCCGGTTCGTGCATCGCCTGTTCGACCGCGGCGGCGATGCGCGTGCGCGCGTCGTCCCAGATGCGTTCGATGTCGGCGTCGGTGAGGATGCCCTGGACCTTCAAGGTGTTGCTGTCGAGCTGGATGCAGTCGCCGAAGCGGCTCTTGAGCTCGGGGGTGACGTATTCGGCGGGATCGTGCAGGCCGTGCCCGGCCAGGCGCAACAGGGTCGCCACCACCATCTGCGGGCCCTCGCCGCGTCGCACGCGCGCGACGGCGTCGGACACGGTCGTCAGGCAGGCGGTCGCGTCGGTGCCATCGCACGAATGGCCGCACACACCGTAGCCGACGGCGCGATCGACCAGATCCCTGCAGGCGAACGTGCGGTCGTTGAAGGTCGAATACGCGACCTGGTTGTTGGCGACCAGCAGCACGAACGGCAACTTCTCGACCGCAGCGAGATTGAGCGCTTCGTGCAGGGCACCCGCGTTCATCCCGCCGTCGCCGATCGACGCCATGCCCACGGTGAGGTCGTTGCCGACCAGCTGGCCCTTGAAACGCCGGGCCATCAGCATGCCGGCCACCACCGAGACCATGGCGCCCAGGTGCGAGATCATCGGCAGCAGGCCGATGTCGAGGTTGCCGCGATGGATGTTGCCGTCACGACCGCGCATCGAGCTCGTGCGCTTGCCCATGCAGGTGCGAACCACGTCGATGATCGTCTCGCCGAAGGCCAGCCGGCCGGCCTGATCGCGGATCAGCGGCGCGAAGACGTCGCCGGGACGCAGGCACATGCCGCCGGCGGCGCTGTAGGCCTCTTGCCCGCGGCCGGTGAACACGCTGCCAGGCACCAGGTTCTGTGCCTTGAGCTTGCACATGCGGTCGTCGAGCGCGCGCGCGAGGATCATCCAGGTGAGGTGGCGCACGCGGATGTCGTTGGTCGACGCCGGATCCGAGGCCTTGGGCGAGGCGATCTGCGGCAGTTTCTGCGGCTGGGATTTCATGCGAAACGTGCTCGGAAACGTGCTCGGTTCTCCGTTCTCTGTTCTCCGTCGACAGCCGACCGCGATCCTTGTGATCTCGGTCGGCGGAGGGCGGCCCTCAGCGCGCCTCCCTGACGGAGAACGGAGAACGGAGAACGGAGAACATGTCCTACTCTCACGTCCTCCCCCACGTCAGGTAGCAGGCTCCCCAGGTCAGGCCGCCGCCGAATGCGGCGAGCAGCACGCGCGACCCCGGGACCAGGCGGCCATCCGCAGCGGCGTCGGCCAAGGCCAGCGGGATGGTCGCAGCCGTGGTGTTCGCCATGCGATCGATGTTGAGCACAACCTTGCTGGACGCCAACCCGAGGCGCTTGGCCGTCGGTTCGATGATGCGCTTGTTGGCCTGGTGCGGCACCAGGAGATCGACGTCGGCCCCGGTGAGCGACAGACGCCCGAGCAGGGATTCGCAGACCTCGGCCATGCGCCTGATCGCCTGCTGGAACACCACGATGCCATTCTGCTTCACGTACTGGTCGCCGCGGGCAAGGGCCTCGGCGTTGAGAATGCCGGCGGAACCAGAGCACGGGATGATCAGATCGCCGCCAGCGGCGCCATCGGAGTGCATCTCGAAATCCACCACGCCGCGGCCTTCGGGCGGGCCCGCTTCGACCAGCACCGCGCCGCAGCCGTCGCCGAAGAGGATGCAGGTGTTGCGGTCGCGGTAATCGACGACCGATGACATGATGTCTCCGCCGACCACCAGGATCCGGCTCGCGTGTCCGGATTCGATATAAGCGGTGGCGGCGCTGAGTGCGGCGACGAAACCATTGCAGGCGTTCAGCAGGTCGAAGCCCCAGGCCTTGGTCGCCCCCAGGCCGTGCTGCACCAGATTGGCGGTAGACGGCATCACGTAGTCGCCGGTGATGGTGGCCACGATGATGCCATCGAGGTCGCTCGCCGCGACGCCAGCCTGGGCCAGGCAGTTCTTCCCAGCGGCGATGGCCAGGTGCGAGAGTCCTTGCCCGGGTGGGGCGATGCGGCGCTCGCGGATGCCGGTGCGGGAGACGATCCACTCGTCGGTGGTATCGACCATCTTCTCGAGTTCGGCGTTGGTCAGCCGGCGCTCTGGGACCGCAGTGCCCACGGCGATGCATTGGGCCCGGGCTCTTCCTCGCACGCTATGCGGCATCTACCTCTCCGAACGCGACTTATGGCCCTTGATCAACCCATGATCCGACGATTCCAGAGCCCGTGCAGCGCCGATGCGCGTGTGGCCCGCAAGGGCGCGGAGTCTATGAATCCGATCCCGGGAGGCAACGCCGCCGATCCATTCCCAGTGAGCGCAGGTCGAGGGTGGAGGGGGCCGGATTGCCTGTCCGACGTTGGCGTGGGTACAATGAGCGCATGCGTTATGCCCATCGCTGGTTACTGCTCGGCGCGGGAGCGACACTCGTGCTCGGCGCGGTGACGTTCGCCTGCGCGCCGGCGCTGATATGCCGGTACCTGGAACCGCGCATGCCCATGGATGTCGGAAACGGGCAGGTCATCACCATGGCCTCGACGCATCCCCTCGTCGGCGGATCCCAGGTCACGCTGTCGGTGAGTCCGGACCGCGCGACCACGTTCGTCAATGCGCTCGATGGCGTGTGGCTGCCGCCAGGCCTGATCCGATCCGGGGCGACCGTCCAGGGGACGGGCCTGCTTCCGCGCGATCTCGTGCCGTATGGCTGGCGGGTCCAGATCGAATCCCCGTGTCCGCGCCCGAGTCTGATCATGCGCTTCACCTGCATGGAAGCGAACGAGCTGTTCGCCCCTTTCCGGCGCTTTCCGGTCGATCGCGACAAGGGCATCTTCATCACCTATGTCATCCACGACACGACCATCCGAGACGATGATCAGCCGGGCCAGTCGCGTCTGCAGCGCCGCCTGCGCCTCGATGCATCCGGGATCGTGAGCTTCCACTGGAAGCAGGTGCAGGTCGACATGCCGGTCGCGCACCTGATCGCACACCTGGACTGGCGATTCGAACCGGTGGCCGACACACTCGTCCCCGGGTGCGTCGTGACCATCGACTCGGTGGACGCGCAGATGCCGAAGATCCCGTTCATGCCGGCATCCGAGGATCTCTGGCGCACGGTCGAGGAGCGCATCAACCGCAGCCTGGCCAAGCGCCTCCCCCGGAAGGCGATGCCCGATGGCTCGCCGATCGAAGCGGTGGTGGATGTGCAGATCGGGGATGGGCCGGTCGTGAACGCCCCTCCTCCTCGCGTAGCCTATCCCCTTTCCCAATTGTGACCGGGCGCCATTGCGGCTCGGCAGCGCGCCGGTCCAATACCACGATGCGGCCGGATCGACCCCAGCAAGCACCACGCGTGGCGCGCACCGTGCCGCCGTGGCTCGAGCGCCTCGGCCGGCTCGACCGCTTCACGCGACTGCCGCGACTGCCGCGATCGCCGCGATCGCGCACCGGCCGGCGCATCCGCTGGGCCATCGTGATCGGGTTGGCCGCGGTGGCGCTGCTCTACGCCGTCACTCCGGCGGTGGCGATGTACGTCGCCCGCCAGTACCTGCCTCGCACCGTCACCGAGGGCTTGGTCATCACCGATGTGACGACCATCGCCGACGGCGCTCCGGTGAACCTCGCGGTGTACATGCGTCCAGGCCGTACGCGCCGGCTCATCGAAGCGGCGCAAGGGGTGTGGCTACCGCCCTGGTCGCTGCGATCGGGACAGAACGCCTCGGGAAGAGTCGACATCGGTGACGCGCCGCTGTCGCTATCGTGGCGGACGATGATCACCACCCGCGAAGAGCATCCGACGGTGATCCTGCGCCTGCGCCCCGAGGACGCGGCCGGATTGATCGAGCCCTACAGCAACGTGACGCTCGATCCCGGACGGGGGATGGGCCTGACCTATGCGATCGACCGCGCCACCATCACCACCGAGAAAGGTCCCGAGGCGCTGCCGGATGTCTGGAATCTGCGTCTGGAAGGGGAAGGCCGCATCGGCGTGACCATGGGCCCGACCCAGCTCCAGGTCGAGGTCAGCCGCATGGTCGGCCACCTGCGCGTCTGGTTCCACCGGGTCGACCGCGGGTGGAATCCCGATGCCTCCATCACCATCGATCTCATCGAAGCCAAAGGGACCGATTATCCGTTCATCACCTCCAAGGCGACGCGCCGCCAGCTCGAGGCGGTGGTGACCGCCAACCTCAAACGCCGTCTGCGCGACGTGGTCCTCCCCGCTTACTTCCCCACCGACGTCGTGCTCACCGGCAGCGTCGACCCGGATGCGCCCACCGCGGGCCGCCCGCCGTAGGGAGGGCTGTTGCACCCGCGCGTGGTGGTCAAGACTGGGACCGATCGTTCTCTATGGAGGAAGGTTCTCTAAAGGTAACATAACCGGCAAGCATCTGCCATCCGCCATCCGCCATCCCACCTGGGGTGCGCGCCCCCGCCATCCGCCGCATTCCTCTCCTCGCCGCGAAAGTCCCCATGTCCGTTCCCGTCCGCGTCCGCATCGCTCCTTCGCCCACCGGCGACCCCCATGTCGGCACCGCCTACATCGGGCTGTTGAATTACTGCTTCGCGCGGCATCACGGCGGAAAATTCGTGCTGCGCATCGAGGACACCGACCAGCAGCGCTGCAGCGAGGCATCTGCCCAAGCGATCTACGCCAGCCTCAAGTGGCTGGGACTGGTCTACGACGAGGGTCCCGATGTCGGCGGCGAGCGTGGACCGTATGTGCAGAGCGAACGCGTGAAGCTCGGCATGTACCAGCGCTACGCCGAGCAGCTGATCGAGCAAGGCGACGCGTATTATTGCTTCTGCACCGCGCGCGAGCTCGATGCGATGAAGGCGCGGCAGCGCGCGAACAATGAACCGATCATGTACGATCGTCGTCATCGTGGCGCCGATCTGGCCGAGTCGCGCGCGCGCGTCGCCAAGGGCGAGCCGTACGTCATCCGCCTCAAGGTGCCGCTCGAGGGCGAACACGTCTACAAGGACCGGTTGCGCAAGCTGCCGGTGGCCAAGGGCTGGAAGGAGATCGACGATCAGGTCCTGCTGAAATCGGACGGCTGGCCGACCTACCACTTGGCCGCCGTGGTCGACGATCACCTGATGGGCATCACCCACGTGATCCGCGCCGAGGAATGGCTCAACAGCCTGCCCAAGCATACGCTCTTGAACCAGAAGCTGGGCTTCACTCCGCCCGAATACGTGCATGTGGGACTGCTGCGCAACGCCGACAAGAGCAAGATCTCCAAGCGCAAGAATCCCACGAATCTGCTGTGGTACCGCGAGCAGGGTTTCCTGCCCGAGGCGCTGGTGAACTTCCTCGCCACGCTCGGGCACAGCCACCCCGATGGCCGCGAGAAGTTCACCCTCGACGAACTGGTGTCGGTCTTCGACCTCGACCGCATCAACGTCGCCGGGCCGGTGTTCGATCTGGTCAAGCTGAAGAATCTCCAAGGGCAGTATTTCCGCGAGCTGAGCCCCGAGCGTATGCGCGCCGAGGTGCACCGCGCGGTCGATGCCCGTTTCGACAAGCTGCTGCCCCTGGTGAAGGAGCGCATGGTCGTCGGCGGCGATTTCATCTGGCAGGCCGAGCCGTTCTACGCCGACTCGGTCACCCACCATGTCGAGGACCTGGTCCCCAAGGGCTGGGACAAGGTCCAGACCAAGACCATGCTCGAACAGCTGCAGCAGGCGCTCAAGCAGTTCGCCGCCGGCGAAGGATCGCAATGGGACGCCCCGAGTCTCGAGGCCCTGATCCGCGGACTGATGGAATCGCGATCGCAGGTGCCCGAGGGAGCGACCGACGAGGCCAGGGCCGCTGCCCAGCTGTGGCAGAACAAGCCGGTGTTCATGGCGCTGCGCGTCGCGGCCACCGGCAAGCGCGAGTCTCCGCCGCTGTTCGATACGCTCGCCGTGCTCGGTTCAACCAAGACCCTGGAGCGGCTGGGACTGGCGCAGCAGAAATTGCGCTGAGCCCGACCTCGACGACCATGCTCGACCGCCGTCGCGACTTCCTCGCCTATTGTCGGCTCGAATTGGGATTGGCGCCGAATACCATAGCGGCGTATGGCGGGGACCTCGCCAAGCTCTACGACGCATGCGGCGCGCTCGCTCTGGATATCGCCGACATCGGCCCCGATGAGGTTGGCCGCATCCTGGCGTGGCTGCGCGATCAGCGTGCCCAGGCTCCCGCTTCGCTCGTGCGCCTGTTGGTGACGACGCGGATGTATGCCCGCTACCTGGTTCTCGAAAAGGACCTCGCCCGCGACCGCATCCAGCTCGCGCGCATGCCGCATCTGTGGAACCAGCTCCCCGGGGTCCTCAGCATCGAGGAGGTCGATCGCCTGCTCGCATCGCCCGCGCACGGACCCATGCATGCCCGCGATCGGCTGGCGCTCGAGCTGCTCTACGCCAGCGGCGGACGTGCGAGCGAGGTCGCGACCATCGGCCTGTCGGACCTGCGCGAGGGGGGCCGGCTGGTGAAGCTCCACGGCAAGGGATCGAAGGAACGGATGGTGCCCCTGGGCTCGCGGGCGCGCGCGGCCTTGGCGCGCTACCTCGATGGGTGCCGAACCGGGCTCGACCCCGATGGTGGACAGGACCGGTTGCTGCTGTCGGCCCGGGGCAAGCCGCTGAGCCGGCAGGCGCTTTGGGCGATCGTGCGGGCCGCGGGACGCTCCGCGGGTCTGGATCGACCGATCTACACCCACCTCCTGCGGCATTCCTTCGCCACGCACCTGCTCGAGAACGGCGCCGACCTGCGCTCGGTGCAGGAGCTGCTCGGTCATGCAAATCTCACTACCACGCAGCGTTACACCCATGTCGACGCGAAACGCCTGGTCGAGGTCCACCGCCGTTTCCATCCCCGGGCGCGCTGATCCTGGGACCTTTCTTAGGGAACTAGCGGTAATAATGGGGCAAGTCGTTGCCAGCACAGGGGACAGGTCGATGTTTGCCAGCGGGCATCTTCGCCAGCAGCCGAGGGTTTTTCTGGTGTAGACTTGCAAAGGACCGCCCCGGGCGGTCTGGAAAGGCATGTCGTGGCTGGTCAGACGACCGATTCGGTAGCGCTGGATGTGCTCCAGGCCAATGTCGAGCTGCTCGCCGAGAAGGAGCGACTCGAAGGAGAGCGCATCCGGCTGCTCGAGCTGGATCGGTTGAAGACCGAATTCCTGGGCCGCGTCAGCCACGATCTGCGCACTCCACTCAACAGCATCATCGGCTTCTCGGACCTGATCATCGCCGGGGTCGGGGGAAAGATGAACCGCAAGCACGCGGAGTTCATCGCGGCGATCAACCGCAACGGCCACGCCCTGCTCGCCCTGATCAACGATCTCCTCGACCTGTCGAGCATCGATGCGCGGAAGATGGCCCTCAAACGCGCCCACGTGCCATTGCAGACCATCCTCGAGGATCTGCGCGCCGCGACCGAGCCGGTGCTCACCTCGGCGAACCTGACGGTCGCGTGGCCCGACACGGTCGGGATGATCGGCAAGGGCGCCTACGTCGACCGCCGGCGCCTGTCGCAGGTGCTGGTCAACCTGGTCGACAACGCGCGCAAGTTCACTCCTCCTGGCGGCAGGGTGTCGATCAGCATGGATGCCGATGCGGATGCCGCGGTGTTCACCGTGCGCGATTCGGGCCAAGGCATCCCGCCCGAAGAGCGTGAGCGCATCTTCCATCCTTATTATCAGCGGTCCCAATCCACGCTCGGCAGCCGTGTCGACGGCATCGGGCTCGGACTGGTGATAGTCAAAGCGATCGTCGACCTGCACCAGGGCCGGATCGTGCTCGACGGCGAAGCCGGCAAGGGCTGCATGTTCCAGGTCGTCCTCCCCCAGAAGGAGGGCGAGTTGGCGAGCGCGCACGCGAGCGCGCATGGAGCTGTTCCGTGAACGAACCCGCGCAGACCCGCATCCTCGTGGTCGAGGACATGCCGGCCCTGCGCGAGCATATCGTCGAAACCCTGGGCGAACTCGGATCCGACATCGCCATCCATTCCGCAGGCGATGGCCGCGAAGCGCTAGCCCTCATCGATGCTTCTGCCCAACCGTACCAGCTGATCGTCTGCGACATCATCATGCCGCACCTCGACGGCGAGGCCTTGCTGGGCGAATTGCGCCGGCGCAGCTACGCTTCGTCGGTGATCATGCTCACCGCCCTGGGTCAGGACGATGTGATCGTGCGCTGCCTGCGCCTGGGCGCCTGCGACTACCTGATCAAGCCGGTGGGCATCGACGAGCTGATCGTCGCCTGCGGCAACGCGCTGCAGCATTTGCCGCTCTTGAATCGCGAGATCGACGTCGAGTACGATCCGCACGGCTGGTTCGAGATCAGTGGTCAGAGCGACGCGTCGGTGCTGTACAAGTACCGCAAGTTCCTCTGCCTGCTCGACAAGTTCAAGATCCCGGAGCCTGCGGCGAGCGAGGTCAGGCTCGCGCTCGAAGAGCTCGGGCGCAACGCCATCGAGTGGGGCAACAAGGGCGATCAGCTGAAGAAGGTGAAGTTCGGCGCGCGCGTCCTGCCGGGCAAGATCATCGTCTCGATCGAGGACGAGGGCGACGGCTTCAAGCACGATACCGTTCCCAATCCAAGCCTCGACCCGCTCGCGCACATCGAGAGCCGCAAGGACTCAGGCAAACGCATGGGCGGCTACGGCATCCATCTGATCAAGCACCTGATGGACAAGCTGATCTACAACGCCAAGGGCAATCGCGTGGTCGCGATCAAGTACCTCGACCGCGAACGCCATGAGAGCCTGAGCGTCCAGGAAGCCTGAGGGCTGCGCGTGGTGTCGCGCTGGATCTTCGTTCCCGGAGCGTTCCGGGACGTTATTTGAATAACCCCGACACCGACGTGATGTTGCGCAGGTCGTTGTCGAGCAGTTCGGCGCGGATCCCGCCCCATGCTCCCGGCGCATCGCCGCAGTCGTCCACGCCCGCGATGAGGTAGAGCCCTTTCCAGGTGCGCAGCGAGGCGGTGGCACGGATCAGCACCGCGCCCTCCTCGTAGCGCCGATCGTTGGGCTCGCGGTTGTTGTGCTTCCCACGGATCATGCCGCGGATGGCGAGGCGGTCGCCGTACACCGGAAATTCGACCCAGCCGCCCAGGCGGGTCTCGACCAGTCCGCCAGCGACGGTGATCGCGTACACGCCCGGGGTGCGCGTCTCGATGAAGCGCCAGCCGAGCACGAGGTTGAAATCCACGGGGATGCTGTCCGGGCTCTCCGCTGCCGCCTTCAGATCACGGGGAGCCGAGCGGTAGGACACGCCTCCCTGATAGAACTTCCACGGACGCGGTTCCAGGCGCAGGTACACGCCGGCGGTCCAGCTGCCGCTGCGCTCGTTGTAGCCGCCGTCGACCGCGCCGTAGAGCTTCAGTTGGCTCAGGCCGCCGGTGATGGGCTTCAGCTCCTCCAGGCGTTCGGTCAGGCTGTCGGTCGCCGTCACCACCTTGTCGTGGACGGTATCTTCCATCACCAGCTTGCCGACCGTGCCCTTGCCGGTGGCGATCTGGTTCGTCACGGCCTCGACATCCGAGGCGATCCGGTCCACCTTGGGCGCGGCATCCGCGAATTTTCCAGTGATCAGCCGCAGATCTCCGCGGTTCTCGGCGATGAGATCGCGCGCCTGCGTCCCGGCGTCGGCGATCGCCTTGCCGCCGGCGCCGAGGTGGTCGATCGCAGCGGGGAGCCGCGCGGTGGTCTCTTTGAGGTTGCCGCGATTCTCTGCCACCAGCTCGGAAACCTGCTTGCCCATCTCATCGAGACGGTTCAGCACCTGGTTGACCACCGCCTGGTTGTCGGCGATCAGGCGGTCGAGGTTGTCGGACATGCGCCGGACGTTGATGATCGCCTGGCTGATCTCCTTGCGGTTCTCGGAGATGAGAACGCGGATCTCGTTCGAGGCCTGGCCGAAGCTCGCGACGCTGTTCTTCGCCAGTTCGACCAGATCGTCTCCGGCCCTTCCCGGGATGATGAATTCGTCGGTCAGGGGCACCGTGGATTGGCCAGGCCATACTTCGACGAAGGTCTGGCCGAGCAGGCCGGCGACCGGCGTATGGATGATGGCGTAGCAATCCGAGCGCAGCGCCTTGCGGAAGCTCTGGCGGATCTCGAGGGTCGCGCGCGTCTCGGTCGCGCTCTGCAGGTGCGCATCGAGGACCTGGCCGGCGGTGTCACCGAGGATCTTCACCGGGATGCCGGTGTGGAGCAGGCCGATCTCCTGCGCGCCGAACGCGACTTCGACCCGGAATGAAGTCTCCATCCAATGGCGGGCCTTGCCGATCAGGACGATTCCAGCCAGCAGCACCAGCATCGCCGCCACGACGAACGCTCCGACGATGCGGTTGAGGTTGCGGAATTTGAATGCGGGGGTCACGGTCAGGTCTGCCTGAAGATGCCGGTACCGATCGGCGCGGGCTCACCCGGGCGCGCGACCGACCCGTGATGCCGACCCGGGAGCGACACCACCTGCCCGCCGAGCGCGTACGCGGTCTCGGCATCGCTGGTCGCCGCGAGGATGGCGATGCCGCGATCCGCCTGCAGACGCGCGAGCAGTTTCCAGAAATCCACCTTGGCGAAGCCTGCGAGATCGCGAGCGGGTTCATCGACGACCAGCAGCTCGGGCTCGAGGATGATCGCACGCGCGAGCGCCGCCAGACGCCGGAGCCTGAGCGGAGCGAGCGCCGAGGTGATCGCGGGGAGATCCTCGATGCCCAACAGGGCCTGCACAGAGGAGAGCGCTGTCCGCACCGACGCATCGTCGGCTCCACGATGATAGCGCAAGGGCAGCGTGACGTTGTCGGCCAGCAACAGATTGCTCAGGAGTCCGCCATTTTGCGGCACGTAGCCGATGCGCGCGCGCATCGCGTCCAGGTCATCTCCGTCGAGCAGATGCGGATGGCGGCCGAATACCGCGACGCGTCCCGCGGTCGCCTTGGCGCCGCCCATCACCAGCGAGATCGCCGCGCTCTTGCCGTTGCCTGCCGGACCGGTGAGCACCAGGGACTGGCCGCGGTGCAACGTGAAGGTGAGGTTCTCGAGCAGCGGACCGGCGAACCCCGGATTCTGCAGCTCCACCTTGGAGAAGGACACCAGGGCGTCATCCGGCGATAGCATCCGCGTGGTGGCCATCAGGTGAACGCCAGCGCGGTGATGAGCGCGTCCCAGACGAACACCGCGGTGATCGCCCGCACCACGGCGCGCGTCGTCGCGCGGGGGACTTCGGTCACGATCGGCGCGCCGCGCGTGCCCTCGAGGCAGGCGATGGCGGTGATCAAGAGGCCCGGCACCACGGTCTTCGCGAGGATGACGATGCCGTCGAACGGCGTCAGGTTGTGGGCGATGAGCGCGGTGAAGCGCTCGATGCCTGGCGAGTTGGGCACCAGGACCAGGCTGAGCAGGAAGCCTCCGGCCAGCGAGATCGCAATGAACAACAGCACCAGGCACACCAAGGCCACGCAGACACCGACCAGCCGCGGGACCACCAGGTAGCGGAAGGGATCGATGCCCGACCATTCCAAGGCCTGGATCTCTCCGGCGACGCGCATGTTCGCCATCTCGGTAGCCATCGCACTGCCGCTGCGCGCGATCACCACCATCGCGATCAGCAGGGGACCGAGCTCGCGCACCAGCATGACCACCAGCAGCTTACCGAAGAGATCGCTCTGCCCCAGACCCTGCAGCTGCACCTGGCCCTGGACCACCAGGCTCAGTGCCGTGAGCAGCGCCAGCAGCGCGACGAAGGGAACGGCTTCGACGCCGGTGAACAGGATCTGGCGTGCGAGCACCGACCGCGTCACCGGCTTGACCTTCCGCCAGGGAATGAGATGGGCGATGCCCGATCCGATGATGGTGCTGACATCGACGACGTAGAGCCCGAGCGCGCAGGCGCGTGCGCCGATGCCGTCGATCATCCCCAGGGTCCGCGACATGCGGGCGTTATCGGCGTTGGGTATAGGGGATGCAATGCGGCTTTTGCTCAGGGGCTGGCGCCTGCTTTTTGTGCAGGGGCTGTCGCCCCTACGGCCTCACGGCCTACCCCCGGGCTTTGTCGCGGACTTTTTGTGCAGGGGCTATCGCCCCTACGGCCCGTGAACGGGCCTACCCCCGGGCTTTGTCGCGGCTCGATTACTTCGGCTTCGCCTCCGTAATCGTGGCGGCATCGGCTGCGCCGATTGTATGCCGCCACCGCCGACTCGGCGCCCGAAGGGCAAGCCACCAACCACCAACCACCAACCACCAACCACCAACCACGCTTCAGGCGTTCACGAGTCCGTTCAGCGTTTCTCGCAGGTTCGCGAGTTCGACCTCTTCGCGGGCCAGCAGTTCTCGCGTCGCTTGCACCTGGTCGGGGGGGGCGCCGCGGACGTATTCGGCGTTGTCGAGTCGTCCGCGCTTGCCGGCGATGCTCTTCTCCTTGGCGGCGATCTGGCGGGTGATGTTCGCCTTGAATTTCTCGAGGTCGATGACGCCAGAGAGGGCGACATGGACCTTGAGGTCGCCGACCACCTCGGTGACGCTGGTGGCGGGCTTCGCTGCCGATGCGGCGATGGTCAGGCCCTCGAGATTGCCGCGATCGATGAGGAAGTCGCGGTGCGCTGACAGGTGCGCAACGCGCTGTGCATCCGGCGCGGCGAGGATGACCGCGAGCTTCGTCGCGTCGGGCAGGTTCTGCTGGTTGCGGATATTGCGCACCGCGGTGATCACGCGCTGCAGCTCATCCATCTCCGGCGCGAGCGCGGCATCCTGGAACGCGGCGTCGACCGCGGGAAAGGGACTGGTCATCAGGAAGGCCGCCCAGGTCTGTCCGCCGGCGGTGGTCTGCAATTGCTGCCACAGGTACTCGGTGATGAACGGCATGCCGGGGTGCAGCAAGCGCAGGGCCTGGTCGAGCGCGTACCACAGCACGGTGCCGGCGGTGCGCGCCGGTTCGCCGCCGAGCTTGAACTGGCGCTTTGCCCACTCCACATACCAATCGCAGAGATCGTCGCGGAAGAAACGGTATCCGGCGTTGGAGTAATCGTTGAAACGGAAGGCCTCGAGCGCGCGTGTGCAGTCGGCGATCGCGGTCTGCAGGCGATCGAGCAGCCAGCGCTCCTCGAAACCGAGCGCACATGCGCGCACCTCCGCTGGCGTCGGCGGCTTGGCCAGAGGGCGCTCGGACAGGTTCATCAGCAGGAATCTGCCCGCGTTCCACACCTTGTTCGCGAAGTTGCGTCCGGTCTCGAACTTGGTCGGATTCAGTTTGAGGTCCTGGCCCTCGGTCGTCATGTCCAACAAGGTGAAGCGCAGCGCGTCGGCGCCGTAGCCCACGCACTGGTAGTCCTTGCCCAGGTAGCGCTGCGTGCCGCCCTGGATCATGACCAGGGGATCGATGCCGTTGCCCAGCGACTTCGACATCTTGGTGCCGCGTTCATCGAGTACCGTGCCGTGGATGTACACGTCCGAGAACGGTTTCTTGTCGAGCGCGAACAGGCTCGCCATGACCATGCGCGCGACCCAGAAGAAGATGATGCCGCGATCGGTGACCAGCGTGCTGGTGGGGAAGTAGCGCTGCATCTCGGGCGTCGCTTCCGGCCAACCCAGGGTCGAGAACGGCCAGAGCGCGCTCGAGAACCAGGTGTCGAGCACGTCCGCATCCTGCCGCAGGTCGGCGCTGCCGCAGTGCGCGCAGGCCGACGCGTCGGCGATCGACACCGTGGTCTTCGCGCATGATGCGCAATACCACGCGGGGATGCGGTGGCCCCACCAGATCTGCCGCGAGATGCACCAGTCGCGCACGTTGCCCAGCCAGTGCCCGTAGACCTTGGTCCAGCGATCGGGATGGAAGGTCACCCGGCCGGCTGCGGTCTCGGCGAGCGCGCGCTCGGCGAGCGGCGCCATGCGCACGAACCACTGCTCGGTCACCATCGGCTCGATCGGTTCCTTCGAGCGCTCGCTGTGGCCGACCGCGTGGGTGATCTTGGTTTCTCCCAGCAGCACGCCTGAGGCGGCGAGCTCCTTGAGCAGCGCCTTGCGGCAGGCGAAGCGATCCTGTCCGGCGAAGTGCGCTGCGGCGGCCTCCATGCGGCCGTCGAAGCCGATCACTCGCACCAGCGGCAGGCGGTGGCGCAGCCCGATCTCGTAGTCGTTGGGATCGTGCGCCGGCGTCACCTTCACCGCGCCGGTGCCCTTCTCGGGATCGGCGTGCTCGTCGGCGATGATCGGGATATCGCGCCCGACGATCGGCAGGCGTACGGTCTTGCCGATCATCGCGCGGTACCGCTCGTCGGTCGGGTTCACTGCCACCGCGGTGTCGCCGAAAAAGGTCTCCGGGCGCGTGGTCTCGACGTGGATCTCGCCGCTGCCATCCGAGAGCGGATAGCGCAGCTTCCACATCACGCCGTCGACCTCTTTCATGTCGACCTCGTCGTCCGACAGCGCGGTCTTCAGCACCGGCGACCAGTTCACCATGCGCGTCCCACGGTAGATCAGTCCCTGGTCATAGAGATTCTTGAACTGGATGCGCACCGCCTGCGACAAGCCCTCGTCCATGGTGAAGCGCGCGCGGCTCCAATCGCATGATGAGCCGAGCTTGCGCAGCTGGTTGACGATGATGCCACCGGATTGCTCCTTCCAGGCCCACACGCGCTCGATGAAACCATCGCGCCCCAGGGCTTCGCGGGTCTGGCCTTCGTCCAGCAATTGCTTGGCCACGACGGCCTCGGTGGCGATGCCGGCGTGGTCGGTGCCGGGCTGCCACAGGGTGTCGTAGCCCTGCATGCGCCGCCAGCGCACCAGCGTATCCTGCAGCGTATTGTTCAGCGCGTGGCCCATGTGCAGGACGCCGGTGACGTTCGGCGGCGGGATCGCTATCGCGTAGGGGGGCATGCCAGCGCGCTTGCCGGCGCCGGCCTTGAAGCAGCCCGCGTCCTCCCAGCGTTGGTAGACGTCGGATTCGATCGCGGTGGCGTCGTAGGATTTCGGCAGCTCGAGGGTCATGGGTGGCTTTCGCGGATCATCTGGACGATCGATGGGAACAAAAAAAGGCGGCCTGGAAGGCCGCCTCGCGCTGTGCGCATGCTGCCTTCCGGTCAGGTGGGGACGACGACGACGACCGGAATCGGGGACGGGAAGCGCATGGCGGCGACGGTAGCGGGAGTAGCTGTTCTCGCAAGAGCGGCAGCGAGTTGCCTGCGCGCCGAGACGGGCTTCGGCTTCGGCTACTGCTACCGCTTCGGCTTCAGCCGCTTCCAGCTGCTCGGACGCGGGGCGGTCGCCGAAGCCGAAGTCGAAGCCCGGGTGCGCGTCGAGGCTCCCGTGAGAACATCAGCCGAAGCCATCGCTGAGCACGTCGGTCTACCAGCCCCCGTAGGGTCGACCGGTGCTCGTAGCCGAACGCTTCACCCAATCGGCGGGCGCCAGCACCACGCGGTCTCCGGCGCGCGGCGGGCGCTGGCCGACGTTCCACTCGTCGTACGGCAGCGTCATCACGGTGCCCTTCTCCGGGCCGTCGGTGATCTCGACCTCGATCAGGTGGCTGATGTTCTCGTCGCGGTCCAGGTCCATGCCTTCGGTCACCTGGTCCCAGACCTTGACCACCCGCATCTCGCGCGGCTGCGGGTCGGACAGCGCCGCCGAGCGCGAGATCGGTTTCACGCGCGGTCCCCCGCATGCAGCCAGCAGGAGGATGATGGCGAAACCGAGGACGAGGGAGTGCAGGCGCATGCTACAGTCTTTTCTTGAGTTCGCCTCCTTCCAACGATAAGTGGCCGCCGCATCCGAACCGCCTCACGACGCCACTTCCGAGGCCCCATGAGCCAATCCCCCGCCACCGCCGCACCGACCGCCCTCAACCCGCTGGCTGCCCAGGCCAACGCCGCCCTGGCGAAGGATTGTCCCGTGGTCCTCGATCTGCTGAGCCAGCTGGGCAAGCGCATGTACTTCCCGGCCAAGGGCATCCTCGCGCAGGGCGCCGAGGCGCGCGCGAAAGGGAAGCGCTACAATGCCACGATCGGCATCGCCACCGATGCGAACGGTCCGATGCACCTCGCCTGCGTGCACCAGTCGTTCGCGGCCGGGATGGATCCGAAGGATCTCTACGTCTACGCGCCCAGCGACGGCAAGCCCGAACTGCGCAAGGCCTGGGCCGAGAAGCAGCGCGCCCAAACGCCCTCGCTGGCCGGCCATCCCACCAGCCAGCCGATCGTGACCAATGCGTTGACCCATGGCCTATCGCTGATCGGCGATCTGTTCCTCGATCCCGGCGACGAAGTCCTGGTCACCGACCTGATGTGGGAGAATTATCCGCTCTGCTGGGAGACCCGGCTCGGCGCGCGCGTCGTCACCTTCCCGCTGTTCGACAAACGCCTGTCGGGCTTCAATCAGGACGGCTTCATGCAGGCATTGGCATCACGCCGCGGGCGCAAGCTGGTGGTGGTGCTGAATTTCCCCAACAACCCGTCTGGTTACACCGTTTCCAAGGCCGAGGCGGGAGCGATCGTGAACGCCCTGATCGCCGCGGCCGACGCCGGCACCAAGCTGGTCGTCGCCTGCGACGACGCGTACTACGGCATGTTCTTCGACGCGCAGTGCGAGACCGAGAGCCTGTTCGGCCGCCTCGCGCGCGCGCATGCCAATCTGCTTGCGATCAAGGTCGACGGTGCGACCAAGGAGGAGTTCGTCTGGGGGCTGCGCGTGGGGTTCCTCACCTACGGCGTGGTCAACGCGACACCCGCGGCGTACACCGCACTCGAGCAGAAGACGGCGGGCCTGATCCGCGCAACCATCTCCAACGTCAGCCATGCCGGTCAGACGGTGGTGCTCAAGGCGTTGCAACATCCCGATTTCGCCAAGCAGCAGGCGGAAAAGGTCGAGATCCTGCGCCGCCGCGCCGCGGTGACGGCCATCGAGTGCCGTAAGCCCGAGTACGCTGATTGCTGGGACGTCTACCCGTTCAATTCCGGCTATTTCATGTGCGTGCGCCTGAAGGACGCCGACGCAGATACGGTGCGGGTGAAGCTGCTCGACGAGCACGGGCTGGGCACCATCGCCCTGGGCGCGACCGATCTGCGCGTCGCGTTCTCGTGCCTGCTCGAGGAGCAGATCCCCGACGTGTTCGCACGTCTCGCGCAGGGAGTGCGCAGCGTCCGCGGTCGCTAAACAGCGTTCCTGCCCGCGGAAACGCGCTCAAGCTTCGGCTCAAGCGGGATCGATCGACGTCAGCGGTAGCCAGGGCCGTAGCCGTAGCCGTAGTCGTAGTCGTAGCCATGTCGCTCCACGCACCGTTCCCCGGAATTGTTCCGCTGCGAACCGGGCGTAGGCTCACCGCATGGTTGCACTCCGGGGGCTCGTGCGGCATACCGCTGGAATCGCTGCTTCGACCGCAGCGCTCGTGATCGGCTTCGCGATCCCCTGGTGCTGGCGCGGCTCGTCGCCATCGGATCCGGTGCTGCTCTCGCAGCAGTGCCAGAGTTTCCTGCGCGACATCGCCACCACCAAGGTGGTGATGAAGATGGTCGTGGTCGGGGGCTTCGTCGACGAAGGCGTGATCCGCTGGACCAGTTCCAAGGACGAGGTGGTCAGCTCGAACATGATCGACGTCGACTTCGGCATCCCGATCGATCGTCTGACCCCCGATCGGTTCTCGCGGGTCGGCAGGCAGATCCAGATCCGTGTTCCCGCGCCCAAGGTCATCGATCCCGGTTACCGCATCACCGATTCCAAGATCGTCGACAAGCGCAGCGACCGTTGGTTGACCGAGCCGCGCTACGAATCGGCCCGCCTCGCCGCGCAGCAGCAATCGCTGGCCGAAGCACCGGCGCGGCTGAAGGCCCTGGGCATCGACCAGGATGTCCGCGAGTGCACGCGACGGCTGCTCGAGCGGTTGGTGCCCGATCTGCTCGGCGACCCGGACTTGACCATCGAAGTGCTGTTCGACGACGAAGCACCGGCGGGGGGCCGCACGTGAGCGCGAAGCGACTGGTCGGCCTACTCGCCGTCGGATTGACCATCGGCATCTGCGCCCGTCTGCTGGGCGGAGGGGGCACCCACGTCCAGGGCCGGACCCTCGCGTCGGGCCTGGAGCGGATCGGAGCGCTTGCTGAACTGCGGTTGCTGAAGACCGAGCTGAGTTCGTTCCAGGAGGCGACCACCCCGTCGGGTCGCGGTGTGGTGAAGGCGGTGGTCCCGGTGACGGTCATCCTCGGTGTCGACCTGCGGTTGATGAAGGTTTTGGAGGCCGGGAATCAGGTGGTGATCGTGATGCCGCAAGCGCGCGTCCTCGACCACAGTACCGACCACCGGCGTTGGCAGATATGGGAGGAGCATGGCGATGAAGCCGGAGTCGATCTGCAGCGCGTGCTGACCGCCCAGGCGATCAATGCGGCCGACGCCGACATCCTGCGCCTGCGTCTGCTGGACAAGGCCCAGGCCGAGGCGGAAAAGGCGGTGATCGAGATGGCGCACGCCATGGGCTATGCCCGCGACCGCATCAAGATCCTGTCACGTTCGAGCGGGGTCCGAGAACTGTAGGTGGGATGGTCGCGTTGCATGCGCGACCGAGTCAGGGACAAGCCCTGTTCGGAGATGCCGCCGACAGCAACGCCACGCTCCGACGCATATGGATTGCGACGATAGCTGATTCGCCGGGTCGACGAAAAAACCCCGGCGCCTGGGGCGCCGGGGTTCGGCTGTGGTC
>JACCZE010000191.1 GCA_013696105.1 Planctomycetota bacterium
CGGGAACGCAGACGGCAACGACCACACCGGACAGCCCCCAGGAAGGGGGAGAGGGATTTATTGTCTGCCTATTCTCGCTTGACCGACCGGCTCAGTTAGGTGTCCATGAATCGATGAATCGTAGTCCATGAATCGTAGTGGATCCACGCATCAATGAATCGGCGGAATGGCTCTTGCGGCGCGATCTGAAGAACGTGGCTGACTGGTTCGGCAGGAGGGGATTCGCCATCGACGCACAGGGCATCGCCGACGAGCTGTGGCATGCCTGGCTGTTCGGCCAGCGCTAGGACGTGACGTTATGACATCGCTCCCGGTGAGACCACGTCGCGGAGTGCGCCTCGATCAGACGCATGCCACCGCTGTCGTGGCGATTCGCTCGTCGACGACCTGCGAGACGGGCCGGTTTTTCGTGGGATTGAAAGCCAGGCTGCCGCGGTTAAACAGCCTGCCGCCACCATCAACCTCTGGAGCGTCACATGCGATGCACTTCCGCCCTGCTCGTGTGCCTCGTCGCCTGTGCCTCCGTGACGGCGGCCGAAGACGCTCCCGCTCTGACGGTGCGGCCGATCCAGATCATCGCCTGCGAGGCGATCCCGGCTGAGGTTCCCTTCGAGGTGAAGCCGATGCTGCACGACCCGGGCTTCAGGATCTCCTACCTCGTCGAAGGCCGCGACCTCATCGGCTTCAAGGACGACTCGGTGGTGATCGACTCCATGATCACCCCCGACGGCCGCGACATCTCCAAGAAACCAAACGGCGAGCCCACCTACAAGATGATGTCCTTCCCCAAAGCGGCGGATGATGGGAAGTTCGGCGTCTTCCAGGTGGAGTGTTCCGACAACCAGTTCGGGAAGGTCGAGCAGCTCGCGATCACGGGCCGCGTCATCGCGCTGACCGGAACCAAGAGCACCAAAGGCACGGTGGAGCTCGCCCTCGACGACAAGGCCCCTCAGACGCTCGGGATCTACAAGGTCTCGCCCGCGAGCGGCAAACCGATCTTCGGCGGCGATGGATCCGGGATGGGGATCACCGTCTCGGGCGAACTCGACCGCATCATTGCCATCACCGCGTCCGAGGGTGGAAAGGAGCTCGAGCGCTCCGGCTCGGCCGGAAGCGACCATGAGCGGACCTATTCCTTCGCCAAGGCGGCGGGAAAGACCGTGTCCCTGACCATCACCTGGTGGGAGGACCGCACCGAGCGCCCCGTATCCTTCGCGCATGGTGTAGCAAAGAAGTAAGCCGGATCCGCCAGATCCTCGCAATGCGCCAGCGCGACGCTCCTCATCCCGCCAGGGAAGAACAATGTCTGTGTCCATTTTTGCAGCACGGGGGGCGTAGAGGTGGCCAGCCTGCAGCACCAGGGGGCGGCCGTTGCAGATCGCGTCGACGCGGCCGCTGGTGATGAGGTTCAGCTCGTTGAAGGCGACCACGGTCTCGGCATAGGACATCCCGCCGCGATCGCTCGAGAGGCCAGCGGCGATGATCTGCGGAAACGCCTCACAGACGGGATGGGATGCTCTCGGTGCCGGGTCGTCGGGACGGTTCATGGTTCGCCCGCCAGGATCCGTCCGGTGTGGACCCTGGCAATCCTGGCAATCGTCGCGGGCCCCGCTCCCCGGAATCGGACGCTTTCACCGTTTTCGTGCGATTGCCGCTGCTTGCTGACGGCGATCATGCCTGGCGGGAGCGACACCGATGACCTTCACCTGCTCGGACCAGCATATTGCCGACTTCCATCATCATGGATACACGGTCTTCAGGGGCATCGTGCCGACCAGCCTGGTCGCGGATCTGAGGCGTGCCTTCGAGCCCGGCTACGCGCTGGCGCGCTCCGCGCAGGGCGTCGATACCCAGCGCCTGCAGCCGGTGAAGGCCTGGGCCATCGACCAGGCGCCGTTCCGTGACTTCATCGGACTGCCGGCATTGCGCGACGCCATCCAGCGCGTGCTCTCGCCCGGCCACGCCATGACCGATGTGCTGCTCGGCGTCCTCATCCAGCCGGCGCAGCGTGCGTGGCACATGGCCTGGCACCGCGATTGGATCCGCCCGGACATGCCCGAGGACTGCGCCGCCGAGGTCACGGCCCGGCTCGCCGATGTGCGCCTTTTCAACCAGATGAAC
>JACCZE010000195.1 GCA_013696105.1 Planctomycetota bacterium
TTGACGCGGCGGACGGCGGCCGACAGGTGGCCGCACTGCTTGTAGACGTTGACGCGGTAGCGCCCCGTCTGTTCCAGCGCGTGCGAGAAGTCGGCATAGCCGCGCATCTCGAGGTCCGAGCGCAGGCGATCGGTCAGCAGCGGCAGAAGCAGGCCCTCGCTGTCCTCCTTGGTGAGCGGCGGGCTCTTCATGCGCACCAGCTCGCCCGACACGCGAAAGATCGGCGGCTCGCCCACTTTGATGTGCAGGTCGCTCGCGTTGTACTTCGCCATCAGGTGGAACAGCTCGTGGACTCTCATCCGACCTCCGCTTGGGGGAACTATAGGTGGCCGGGGCCGGGCTGGAATCGCACTCAGGACGGGGGAGGGCTGGCGCGTATGACGTGCGGCGAGGCCACGGGGCCCATCGCAGCTCCTCTCCTCACGCCCCGTATTGCTTCAATTTCGCATACAGCGTCGAACGATCGATGCCGAGGACCTCGGCGGCGAGCTTCTTGTTCCCGCCGCAGTGCTCGAGCACGCGCTGGATGTGACCGCGTTCGACCTCGGCGAGCGTGGTGATCGGACCCGCCGCGGTGGCCGGCGCATGGGCCCCGCGCACGGCCTC
Source organism: Planctomycetota bacterium (assembly GCA_013696105.1). GTDB lineage: Bacteria > Planctomycetota > UBA11346 > UBA11346 > UBA11346 > JACCZE01. Next base: position 607 of record JACCZE010000195.1, read on the forward strand.
GGGGAGATCCTCGACCCGGATCGCGTCGCCCGCTGCGAGGACGCACGCGCGCTCGAGGGCGTTGCGCAGCTGGCGCACGTTGCCCGGCCAGCCGTGGCGCAGCAGCACCGCGCGGGTCTCGGGGGCGAGGCGCTTCTTCGGCTGGGACAGTGCGCGTGCGTGCTCCGCCAGGAAGCGTTCGGCGAGGACATCGATGTCGGCAGGGCGCTCGCGCAGCGGCGGCACCGCGATCGTCAGGACGTCGAGCCGTGCGAGCAGGTCTGCGCTGAATCGTCCTGCGCGAACGTCGTCGGACAGGTCCCTCGCGGTGGTCGCGAAGATGCGTGCGTCGATGCGCCTGAGCGCGCCGTCATCGCGGGAGAATCCCCTGCCATCCAACACCCCCAGCAGCTTCGCCTGCGCCGACGGCGACAGCGCATCGACGTCGTCCAGCACCAGGGTTCCGCCATCGGCGAGCTCGACCAGCCCCGGCCTTGCAACGCCGCCCGAGCTGCGTCCGAACAGCTGCGCCTCGGCGTCGGCGAGCGCCGCGCATACGACGACCTGGAGCGGAAATGCGGCTCGCGCTGAGCGCTGGTGGATGGCGCGCGCGAGGTGCAACTTGCCTGTTCCACCCTCGCCGCGCAGCAGCACCGGAGCCGACGCCGCTGCCGCTTTGTCGAGGAATGCGGCGACCGCGGCCATCCCCGGATCGACGGCGATCACCTCGATCGCTGCCACCGGAGCGCGCGACTGCAGGCGATCGACCTCGGCTTCGAGCACAGCGACGTGCTCGCGGTTGTGCAGCTGGACTGCCAGTTGATTGGCCACGGCGGCGAGGAACTCGAGGTCGGCGCGGGTGAATGGCTCCTCGCCACTGATGCGATCCACGTAGAGAAGCGCGTGTACCTCGCCGCCAATGCGCAGCGGCGCCGCCATCGCGCTGCGCACGCCCGCGGCGACCATGCTCGCCGACGGCGCCAGATCCCCAGCACGCGTGCACAACAGAGCCGCGGGTGCACGTCTCACGGCACCCAGCAGCGAACGGGCGAACGGCACGGCGCCATAGCGTGCGCGCAGGCGCCGCTCGTGCGCGGGCCACAGCACCCATCCCGCGGGATCTCCCGCGGGGGCCGGCAGGAACACCGCGCAGCGATCGCCTTCGAGCGCATCGGCGGCGACGTCGTCGAGCAGCTCGAACAGTTCGTCGCGGCCACTGGCGACATGGCTCTTCTGGACGACCTGGTGCAGCAGCGCGAGATAGGCGTTCGCGCGCGCGATCCCCGATGCCGCGGCGCTTTTCGCCGGCACGCTCAAGAGCGCGGATGGTTGGTCCCCCAATCCTTCGAGTCGTGCCGGATCGACCCACGCGGCGTCATCGCCAGCGAGGACGCTTTCGAAGCGCAGCTGGGTCTTGCCGATGCGGAAGACATAGCCATCGGCGAGCGGCGCGCTCGAGATGCGATCCTCGCCGCGCCAGGTGCCATTCGAGCTGCCGAGGTCGGTCAGCCGGTACTGGCCGTCGACACACGCGATCTCGGCATGGACGCGGCTCGATTTCACATCGCCGATGCGCACGGCGTTGCCCGCATCGCGGCCGATGGTGACCACCGCGCCGTCGAGCTCGACCACGGCCCCGGCATCGGGACCGGCGATGATGCGCAGGCAGGGCATGGCGGGATCGTCGCGACCGCGCGCGGGCGTCCAGGGATGGTTGGCAGTGGCGGATGGCGGATGGCGGATGGCGGATGGCGGATGGAAACCAGCCGTAGTCAGCCGAGGCCCGACAGCTGATAGCTGATAGCTGACTCCGCTATTCCACCCCGATGTACTTGTGCAGCTGCACGCTCATCCGGCAGCCATGCCGGTAGCACAGTTCGATGCAGCGGCGGACGTTCTGCTCGTAGCGCGGTCCGCTCGGTCCCTGATCCGGGCAGGTCGGCTGCACGAACACCGGCTTGCCGCTGGCGAGCGCACGGGTGAGGAACGAGACCTGATCGGGCACCAGGATCTTCCACCAGTCGGGCTCGACCACGATCGGCTGTCCGCTGATCGCCTTCGGGCTGCAGCTGATGAAGACGTTCGCGGGGCGCGGTGGACAGACGCGCGTGCCGTTGGTCTCGATGTCGATCCAGGAGAAGCGCTCGCCCAAACCCTGCAGCAGCTGGGAGTCCGCCTGCAGCAGCGGCTCGCCGCCGCTGAGCACCACCCCGAAGCGGGTGTCCGGCGTCGCCGGCAGCAGGGCGCGCAGCCGCGCGATGACGGTGTCGAGATCGAGGGCCTCGCCGCCGATGAAATCGGTGTCGCAATACGGGCACGCGGATGCGCTGCGCGTCTCCGGGCGACCATCCCAGGCATTGCAGCCGGCCAGACGCAGGAAGAGGCACGGAGCCCCCGCATGCAGACCCTCGCCCTGCAGCGTGGGTCCGAAGATCGATTTCACCCGATAGGCCATGCGCGCATTAGACCACGTGGGATGGTCGCGCCAATCCGGATGCCTCACCCATGACCCCGGCAGCGCGAGGCCACGGCCCGGATGGAACACGCGATATCGATTCGATGAGGAGTCGCCGCTGCGGATGGCAGATGGCGGATGCAGATCCCGCTCACTCCCCTCGGGCGCCGAGCGGCGATGGCGGCATACAATCGGCGCAGCCGATGCCGCCACGATGTCGGAGGCTCCCGACGACATCGAGCCGCGACAAAGCCCGGGGGTAGGCCCGCACGGGCCGTAGGGGCGACAGCCCCTGCACAATACCGTCGCGCAGCGACCGGGCGCCGAGCGGCGGTGGCAGGATACAATCGGCGCAGCCGATCCTGCCACGATGACGGAGGCGAAGCCGAAGTCATCGAGCCGCGACAAAGCCCGGGGGTAGGCCCGCGAGAGCCGTAGGGGC
>JACCZE010000204.1 GCA_013696105.1 Planctomycetota bacterium
CACCCGCGCCGAGGCCTTCGCCAAGGACTTCAACATCGCTGCCGACCATGTGTTCACCCGGTTCGAGGACCTGCTCGCGCTCCCGGGGCTCGACGCCATCGACGTCGGGACCCCGAACCGCTTCCACACTCTGGCCGTGCTCGGAGCGCTCGCGCGCAAGCTGCACGTGATCTGCGAGAAGCCGCTCGCCGTGACCACCGACGAGGTCCGTCAGATGGCGGATGCGGCGAAGAAGGCCGGCACCGTGCTGATGACCGCCCAGAACATGCGCTGGGGCGCCTCGGCGCAGGCGATCAAGGCGTACGCGTCCACCGGCGCGCTGGGCGAGGTCTACCACGCGCGCATCCACGCGGTGCGGCGCAACCTGATTCCAACGGCTCCGACCTTCATCGACGACTCGATCTCAGGCGGCGGACCCTGCATGGACATCGGCGTGCACGCACTGGACCTCGGCATGTGGCTGATGGGCTTTCCCGATCCCGTGCGGGTCAGCGGCGTCACCCGGGTGAACTTCGCCAAGGGGAGGACCATCCCGGGCGCATGGGGCGATTGGGACCGCGATCGCTTCACGGTCGAGGATTTCGCATCCGGGTTCATCCACTTCGCCAACGGTGCGACCATGGTGCTGGAAGCGTCGTGGCTGCAGCACCAGCAAGAGGACGAGGACTTCAGCGCGCACCTGTTCGGCACCGGCGCGAGCGTGCACTGGCCGACGGGGAAATATTCCTCGGTCACCAATGGCGCGCTGATCGATGGAGCGATCAAGCCGCAGGCGGGCCTCAAACCGTCGCACACCGAGGAGATCCTCGCCTTCGTGGACGCGATCCAGAACAAGAAGCCGTCTCCCGTCCCGGTCGAACAGACGCTCAAGGTCATCAGCATCCTCGAGGCCATCGTCCAGTCCGGAAAGACCGGCCGTGAGATCGTCCTCGAGACCGCCACCAAGAAGCAGGGAGCCGCCACGTGAGCACCGCCACCGTCAACATCGCCATCATCTCCACCGCCCATTGCCATACCCAGGCGTTCATCGATGCCTTGGCCAAGACCGCCGACGGCCGCAAGCTCTATGCGATCTGGGACGATGTCGCCGATCGCGGCAAGCGCTTCGCCGACAAGGCGGGCGTCACCTTCGTCTCCGACCTCGATCGGCTCATCGCCGATCCCCAGGTGCACGGCTTCCTGATCTGCGCCGAGAACACCCGGCACCTGCCGCTGCTCGAGCGCACGCTGCCCGCGGGTAAGCCGGTGTTCTGCGAGAAGCCGCTGGTGACCAATCGTGAGGAGCTGGCGAAGGTCACGAAGCTCGTCTCGCAATACGGCACGACGCTGTTCGCTGGATACTACTTGCCGTACGACGGTACGATGCGGGCGATCGCGGCGAAGATCCAGGCCGGCGATCTCGGCAAGATCACCCACGCCAGCTACAGCAACGCGCACCACGCATCCTACGGGCACTGGTTCGATTCCTCCGACGTCGCTTGGTTCACCAACGGCGAGTTGTCCGGCGGCGGCGCTTTCATGGACATGGGCACCCATGCGGTGCAGTTCCTGCGCACGTTGTTCGGACCAGCGCAGTCGGTGCTCGCGACGATCAGCAATCGCAGCGGCATTTATCCCAAGGTCGACGATTTCGGCATCGCCCACATCGAATTCGCCAGCGGGGTGCTCGCCACCGTCGAAGCCAATTGGATCTGCCAGGGAGGACGCGGGGGTCTCGAGGTCCACGGTTCCAAGGGGGCGATCTGGAACGATGGGAAGCAGTACGTCTTCGGCGTCCCGGGCAGCGAACCCACCGCGATCGCGCCCATCGAAGCGCGGCCCAAGCAGGTCGATCGCCTGATCGCGGCGGTGCGCGGCACCATCGCGGGAGAAGAGCTGCGCGCGGATCTCGCCGCGTGCATCGACGCCGTGACGATCATGGAGGCGGCGTACGCGTCGAACGCGTCGGGCTCGAAGGTCACGCTGGCCGCACCCGGCGCCGCTACCGCGCGCGCGTCATGATGGACGCGCGGGCGGCAGCGATGCCGCCCGCGTTGTGACGCGGTAGCTCATCGGACTCATGCCGCAGGCCCGGTGGAACTGCCGGCTGAACTGGAACGGGTCGGGGTAGCCGACCCGTTCACCGA
>JACCZE010000226.1 GCA_013696105.1 Planctomycetota bacterium
ACGGCGACCAGATCGCGGGCGAAGTGCGCCTGAAGACCGGCGATCGCATCCGCATCGGGAAATCCGTCCTCGAGTTCATCGACGGGCGCATCGACCAGCTCGGCGGACAATCGATCGAGGATTACACCCTGGCGACCCGCATCGGCGCGGGAACCCTCGGCGTGGTCTACCGCGCGCGCGACTCGAAGGGCTCTCCCATCGCCATGAAGCTGCTCGACCCCGCGCTGCGAGAAGATGGCGGGGCTGTCGCCAGGTTCATGAACGGCGCGCGCTATCAGAGCCGCATCGAGCACCCGAACGTGGTCAAGGTCCTGAAGGTCACCCAGGCAGGGCCCCTGCCCGCGGCGGCGATGGAATGGATCGCCAACGGATCGCTCGCCGAACGCCTCGCCGCCGGCGAACGCCTGAACGTCAAGCAGTGGTTCGCGATGGCCAAGGACATTGCGGCCGCGATGGCGGCGGCCGAATCGCAGCGGGTGTTCCACCACGGCCTGCGGCCGCGCAACATCCTGTTCGATGCCAAGGGCTCGGCTTTGGTCAGCGACTTCGCGATGAGCGCTCCCTTCGATCCGATGCATCCCGCTGAGGGCGGCGACTCGCGCTGGATCTCTCCGGAAGAAGCCGGTGGATCGTCGGCCGATGGGCCGGCCAACCAGTTCAGCCTCGGGCTGATCCTCTATCAATGCATCACCGGCCGATCACCGTTCGGCGATGGCGACCACGCGACGGTCGCCAATGCGCGCATCGGCGGAGCGCTGCCGTCGCTGCGCTCGATCGATGCCGAGGTGCCGCAACCGTTCGAGAACCTGCTCGCGCGGCTGCTCGCTCGTTCCCGGAAGGACCGCTTCGCGACCTGGGACGATGTGCGCACGCAGATCGATGCGGCGCTCGCGGGAAAGGAGGTCGCGGCGCCTCCGTCCGGCGTCTCGGTCCTGGGCGGGAAGACGCAGAGCGGTCTGCAGGCAGCGGTACGCGACTCGAAGCGACCGAGCGCGGTCATGCCCGCGGCAGGCTCGGGAAAACGCCCGTCGGAAGCGAAGCGTCCGTCCGAGGTCAAACGTCCGTCCGAGGTGCGTCGCCCATCCGAGGTGCGTCGCCCATCCGAGGTCAAGCGCCCGACCGAGATCATGAGAGCCGCCGGTGCCGACGACGCGCCGACCGGCGAGGCGAGCACGCGCAAGAGCGGCAGCACCGCGCGCATGCCCGCGCAATCGCTGTCGCGCGAACTGGGCATGCCCCCCTCCGCGTGGTTCGGCATCTTCATCCTCGTCGCGATGGTCATCGGCATCATCGTGCTCAGCACGCTCAAGGACAAGGCGACCGAATCGTCGGAGGCGATGGCGGCCAGGCTCGCGCCCAAGCCCTCGACGCTGCCGCCGCCGCGTCGCGCCCCCCCGCCCGCTGCGCCAGCGGATACCGCCGCGCTGCCGGATCGAGCCGCTACCGCTACCGATACCCCTGAGGTCGATGCTGGCGAACCCGCCCCGGTGGCACCGATCGCGGCCCGGCCGCAGACCAGCGCCGGGATCACCGCGACGATCGTCGCTGCAACCCTGGTCGGCGGGATCGGCGATCAGCTGATCACCGAGGTCGGTTTCGATGTCAAGGGACGCGCGTACGGAGCGGGCAAGACCTTCAAGGTCACCTACACCGGCACGTCGGGCATGATCGAAGGCGACATCAATGCGCACGACCCGGCCAGATTCGATGGCGGGCTGCCGATCCCACGCCAGGTGCGCATGGTCTCGACGGCGCACGGTCGCAACTTCACGCTGCTGACCCGTCAGCCGGCGCCGGTGCTCCAACAACCGCGCCTCGCGCTCACCGGATCCTGGGTGTGGTGGGACTGGGACGCTGATCGCGCCATCGCCGCCGGGCTGTCGGCAGACACCCGCATCTACGATGCGTTCGCGCTCGCCGACAAGCGCCTGGTCGCGCAGTGCTGGTGTGCGGGAGCGAACACCACGCTGGTGCGCGACCCACGCGATCTCTCCAAGCCGAATCCGGGGATCACCAAACCCATCGATGGCGCCGCAAGCGTCTACCTGGTGTTCGATCCGGCCTCCGGCACGCCCGAGCGTAGCCTGGCGCTGCCGGTGCCGCCGGCCGCGCACGCGCTGGACGCGTTGGGGCGCGTGATCATCTCGGCTCCGATGCCGATCGGGGCGCAGGCGCTGAGCGTGAACGGGAAGGCGGGCTTCACCGTGCTCGCGGCCGATCTGTCGGGCGTCATCGCGAGCTTCCGCGTCGGCGCGCTCGATCCCTCGGCATCGGGCCTCGAGGGCTTCACCGCGATCGCGATCAAGGACGATCTGATCGTGCTTGGCGGCGCGACCACCGCGAGCGCGTACGCCGGATCCCATCCGGTGCAGTCGAAACCGGGAGGCGGGCGCGATGGCCTGCTGGTGATCGTCCGCATGACCGGCGGCCCCTCCGGAGCGACCGACGCGAAAGGTTCGCTGTAGGCTGCAGGCTCCAGGCTGTAGGCTGTAGATAGAAAGCGTCGCTGTCGGCCGACGTCCGCACCGATCAGGGTTTGCGTCGCAGCTGATTGCCTTCCTTGCGGGTCTGGACGGCTTTCTCCTGCGAGCTGTACCGCTCTTCGCCGTCCCCCCAGGGATCGCCCTGGTTATGATAGCCGTTCACCTCCCAGAAGCCGCGGCGATCACCGGTCATCAGCTGGAAGCCGTTCACCCATTTCGCCCCCTTCCAGGCCCAGCGCTTCGGGACGACGACGCGGGCCGGTCCGCCGTGCTCGGCATCGAGCGGCTCGCCGTTGGCCTCCGTCGCGATCAGCGCATCGTCATCCATGAGCGCTGAGAGATCGGTGTTGGTGGTGTAGCCGCCATAGGCGTGTTGCATCACGTGCGTCGCCTCGGGCTTCGGACCGGCCAGGGCCAGGACGTCGCGCACGCGAAAGCCCCCCCACGCCATGTCGTAGATCGACCAGGTGGTGACGCAGTGCATGTCCGCGCGCACGCGCACGAATGGCAGGCGGTGGAGATCATCCCACGAGAGCTCGACCGTGCGCTCGACCTCGCCGAACACGCGGCACCTCCACGTCGCGGTGTCGACCATCGGCGTAGGACCATAGGTGAGCACGGGCCACTTGGTGGTCAGGTGCTGTCCGACCGGCAGACGGTCGTGATCGGGTGGATGCGTGCGGATCGGGATGGGTTCGGACATCGGATGATCCTAGATTCTCGGGATGCGCGGGCGTGGGACGGATGAACGCGGTGCGGCAGACGGCATCAGGCGAATTCGGTCTCGGGACGGCAGAGCAGGAACGGCTCGCCCCATTGGGTCGCATCCTCGAGGCTCCAGCGCACGGTGGAGATCGCGGCGGGCGAAGCGATGCGCGCGAGGCGCAGCCCGTGCTCGCCGCCGTGAAGCAACCGCGCGGGTCCGTCGCCGCTCTCCTCGATCGGCGTGATGCGCGCGTCGACCGGCCCGGTCGGATCCCATCCGGTGATCGCGCACCAATGCCAGGCGTCGTCGATGCTCAGGCGCACCGCACGCACGATCGCGGATGAGCCCGTCTCCTTGAACGTCGCCATCGCAGCTTCATTGAGGTTGTCGTTCGACTCGATGTCGATGTACATGCGCGCAGTATCGTCGCATCCGCACGCGATCCAGGGACGGGCGGCCATGCAGGAATGCGGAGTCCGGCCCAGCCGACGGAGATCAGCGGGCGTAGATCTCAGCGGCCTCGTCGGCGCCGATGGCCAGCAGGCCGAGACCGCGCTCCCGCCAGGGTTCGCGCGCGCGGCCCGGCACTGCGGGGATGCGTCCAGCGAAGCGGCGGTGCTGCCAGAAGTATTGGCCCGGGAAAGCGGCGATCATCGCGGCGCACCAATCCATCGCCAACTGGGTGCGATCGAGTTCGCCTCCGGCCGCGAGCGGTCGTCCGACGAACAGCAGCGACTCCCCGGCTCGCCTGCGCAGGCAGAACGCGGGCACCAGCGCGATGCGCGCACGTTCGGAGAAGAACTTCGGACCCTGGTGGCACTGCGCCGGTT
>JACCZE010000242.1 GCA_013696105.1 Planctomycetota bacterium
CATCGGCGCCTCGCTGGCTCCGCTTTTGGAGCGGGTCGCCGCACGCGTGCTGGGATTCATGATCGGACTGCGGGAATGGATCAGCAGGAACCAGGGTCTGGTGGTCAGTCTGCTCCAGGTGGCGGTAGCGACGGTGGTCGCTGGGGTCGCGCTCATCGGGATCGGCGTCGCCCTGAAGACGCAGGGCGCAGCCATCGGCGTCGTTTCGGCAACGATCGGCTTATTCCACACCGTGCTAACCCTGACCGGGAGTGTGCTCAGCGCGCTGCTCTCGCCGATCGGCCTGGTGATCGCGGCGTCGACCGCGCTCGGGGTAGCCGTGCTCCTCTCTGCCCGCTCCGGCGTTTCGGGTCTCACGGACCTTGGCGCGCAGTTCCAGGCGCTGCGCGACGACGCCGTCGGCGCCTGGCAGGGCATCGCTGACGCCTTGGCGGCTGGCGACATCGCGCTCGCGGCAAAGATTCTGTGGCTGACGCTCAAACTCGAATGGAACCGCGGGGTCGCGGTGCTCAAGGCCGTGTGGATCGACGCCACCACCGGCATGGCCATCGCCATCGCCAAGGGGCTATTCCAGGTCCAGACCATCTGGACCGAGGTTGTCGGCGCGCTCGCGCGCGTGTGGACGACCTTCACCACCGGCATTGCCAAGGCGTGGAACGTGACGCAGGGCTTCCTCGCCACGAGCATGGCGAAGCTTGCCGGGCTGTTCGATAGCACCTTCGATGTCGCCGGCGTCACGCAACAGATCGAGCAGGAGGTCGTCCAGCGCAACACCGGCCTCGACCAGGGCGCCGAGCAGCAGCAGGTCGAGCAAGAGCAACGCATGGCCGCGATCGAGACCGACCGTGGATCGGTGCTGCAGGACCTCGGCGATCAAAACGTCGCAGAGCAGCGCGCAGTCGAGGAGGATCTGGCCAAGACGCGCCAGGAATTCCAGCAGGCGTTGGCCCAGGCCAAGGCCAAGCGCGCCGAGACCGACGCGCGAGTGACCCCACCCGAGACACCGGCGCCTCCACCGCTTCCAGATCTCGCCGCACTCTCGGCGTCGCTCGACGTAGCGGCCCAGAAGCTCGACGTGACCGGCACTTTCAATGCGTCGGCGGTGGGACAACTCGGCGTCGGCGGGAGCGCGAGCGAACGCACTGCCAAGGCCACCGAGGACACCGCCCGCAACACCGCGCGCATCGTGCGCGAGATGAGCGACTCTGGTTTGGAGTTCGAATAATGGCGGCGATCGTTCAGGAACTCTTCGCCGGCCGCACGGAGACCGTCAGCGACAAGCCGAAGGCTGAGATCCCGTACGTCGTGATGCAGGCCGCCGACGAGGCCGAGGTGAAGGCGGCGGTGTTCGCCGCGGTCCCGTCCTTCTACGGGGTGCTCCTCTTGCGTTCGGTGACGATCGACGAGCGGGTCAACCAGACCACCTGGAAGGTCACGGTCGGCTACGACATCCCAGAGCCGGCCCAGCAGCAGAATCCGCAGCCGGTCTTCTCTTTCGACACCGGCGGTGGCACGCAGCACATCACCCAGAGCCGGCAGACCGTCTCGCGCTACGGCCCAGCCGCATCGACGGAGCTGGGCGGCGCGATCGGGTTCGACGGCGAGAACATCAGTGGGGTGGACATCACGGTCCCGGTCTACGCATTCTCGGAGGTCCACTACCTCACCGATGCCTTCGTCGCTCCCGCCTACAAGGGCATCCTCTTCAACCTCACCGGTACGGTGAACAGCGCGCCGTTCCGGCTGCTGAGCGCCGGCGAGTGCCTCTTCCTCGGCGCATCGGGCACCAAGCGCGGGCAGGACGCCTGGGAGATCACCTATAAATTCGCGGCACAGCCGAACCGCATCGGCCTCCAGGTCGGGACCATCGGGCCGATCGCGAAGAAAGGCTGGGAATATCTGTGGGTCCAGTACGGCGATGACGTCGACACGACGGCGAAGATCCTGATCAAGAAGCCGATCGCTGCCTACGTCGAGCAGGTCTACAACTCGGCGGACTTCGCGCTGCTCGGTCTCGGCCCATGACGCTTACCAAGGTCTCGCGTGGTCAGCCGCTGCGCATGACGGCGGAGGCGTTCAACGCCTTCGTCGATGCCGCGCAGGCCCACCAGGCCGGTGGCCAGGGTTTTGGCGCCGCCGGCACCGCGCTCACGCGCCAGGCCGGCATCGTGCCGGTACGCAACGACAGCGGCGTGGACCAGGACCGCTTCGCGATCCTCGGGATCGACGACGTGCTGATCACGCCGGGCGACAACCTCGCGGCGTTCCAGGAGCGCGTCTCGTTCAGTGCCATCCTTCCCGATGCGGATGTCCATGCCCAGCGCTTCTGCATCTTGCAGGACCCCATCGCTGCCGGGTCCCTCGGGCGTGCCCTGATCGCTGGTATCACCCCGGCGCGTCTCGCCGTCCAGGCGGACGACGATGCCGTTGCGGCAGTCGTGACCGGCGACTCCGCACGCCTGGAGACGGGCTCCGACGGTGGTGCACGGATCCTCTGGAAGGAATCCGGGGTCGGCGATCGCTGGGCCGTCGTGCAGATCCCCGCGGGCGGCAGCGCCGGGGGCGATCCGAACCTCGTCCTGCAAGTAACGCAGGTGGGCCACGGGTGGCTGGTCGGAGACGTGCTGCGCTGGAACGGTGGCGCTTGGGATCTGGCCGACGCGGCGGTGACTGGAGACGGCGATGAATTGGCCGTCGTGGGACGCATTCCAGACGCCGACGCCGCGCTCCTGGTCCTGTGGGGCATCTGCTGCCTCGACGGTCTCGCCGCGCATACCGACTACTGGCTGGATCCGGCGGTGCCGGGGACGCTGACCCCAACGAAGCCCGGCACGGACGCGCGGCTAATCCTCCATCACGCCCAGGATCGGCTGTGCGTCGTGCGACCGGGCGGCGGATCCAGTTCCGCCCAACGCTTCGCCGATCTCACCGACGTCGATTTGTCCACCCCGCCCAGCGATGGCCAGGCGGCCATCTGGGACGACACCTCGCAGCGGTGGATACCACATGACGTCATCCTGGCCGATCCGGTGCCGGCGCATCAGGTGCTGGCTGGACCGACAGCAGGAGCCGACGCGACGCCTGCGTTCCGCGATCCCGAGGTCGGCGACCTGGCGGAGGTGCCGCCGACCAGCGTCCTCGTGAACGCGACTAACGCTGCCGCGCGACCGACTGCTCTCGCCGCGGCAGCCGATGATCGCGTGCTGATACGCGTTGCCGGAACGCTGCAATGGCTGCAGGTTCCGGGCGCGGCGATCGCCGACGGCGCGATCACCGATCCCAAGATCGTCAGCGTCTCCTGGGCGAAGGTGACGGGGACACCGGCGGCATTCCCACCTGCAGCGCACGATCATCTCCTGGGTGGCGATCTGCAGGGCACGACCGCGAACGCACAGATTCGTGCCGATGCGGTCGGAACGCCGGAGATCGCGGACGCCGCGGTGACGGACGGAAAAATCCTCTCGCTGTCCTGGTTCAAGCTCACCGGCGTTCCCGCGACGTTCCCGCCCTCGGCGCACGATCATGCGCTCGGCGGTGACCTGACCGGGACCACCGCCAACGCCCAGATCGCGCTTGGCGCGGTGGGGACGCCCGAGATCGCCAACGGCGCGGTGACCAACGCAAAATTGCAGATGGATTTCCTGCGAGTCGGCACCACCGATTTCCACCTCGGCGACACCGTCACCGGCATCATGACCAATCCCATGACGTCGGTGGGGGACCTCATCGTTGGCGGTGCAGCTGGCGCGCCGACTCGCCTCGCGGTGAATCCGGGCGGTACTCTCCAGATCCTCACCTCGAAGAGCGGGGTCACGGCGCTGGTCAGCCACACCCTGGACGCGCTGGAGGACGTGACCGTCGCCGCGCCGCTGGACAAGCAGGTCCTCGCCTACGACGCGGCGACCAGCC
>JACCZE010000250.1 GCA_013696105.1 Planctomycetota bacterium
GGCCGGCGCGTCGCCGATGCGCTGGCTGCGCGAGCTGCGGCTCGACGCCGCGCGCCATCTGCTGGCCACCACCGACCGCACGGTCGAGGCGATCGGTCAGGAGGTCGGCTTCCCCGACCGCTTCCACTTCTCGCGAGCGATGAGCCGACGCAGCGGACGGCCACCGAGCGCGTGGAGGCGGTAGCAGTAACGCGCTCACGAACGGACCCGGCGCACCAGCGTCGACCGGTTTGCACTGCTGCGATGGCATCCTACGGTCCCGATCCGGAGTCATCATGCCGAGCACGATCGTCCTGCCTGCGATCATCAGCGACCACATGGTCGTGCAGGCGGGTCGCCCGGCGACCATCTGGGGCTGGGCATCGCCCGGTGAACGCATCCGCGTCGAACTCGCCGGGAATACCAGCGTGACGGTGGCGGATCGCGATGGGAACTTCTCCACCCAGCTCCAGATCGCGAAGGCCGGCGGTCCGTACCTCCTGCGGATTTCCGGACGCACCGAGCGCATCATCGAGAACGTGCTCGTCGGAGACGTCTGGCTGGCCGCTGGACAGTCGAACATGGAATGGTGGACCGCCCACGCCACCGACTCCGAGCGCGAGATCCCGGCCGCGTGCCACCCGCGCATCCGACTGTTCCATGTTCCAGCCTGCGCCACCAAGCAGCGGCGCGACGATGGGGACGGACGCTGGGTGGAGTGCGATCCACAGACGGTGCGCGATTTCTCAGCCGTGGCGTATTTCTTCGGACGTGATCTGCACCGCAGCACCGGGCGTCCGATCGGGCTGATCAATACATCGTGGGGTGGAACGCGAATCGAACCCTGGATCAGCCTGAGTGGGCTGCGGTCGAGCCGGCGTTTCGAGGGCCTGGTGCGATCGCACCGTGCGAGCCTGTCCGGTCAGCCGCGCGCAGAGGAATGCGGCTTCTATCGCGATACCGGCCCGACCGGGACGGCCCGCGGCTGGGCGAACCGCGAACACGACGACGCCGGATGGAAGACGATGCCGGTTCCCGGCTGCTGGAACACGCACGGGGTCGACCGCGTGGGCGCGGTCTGGTTTCGACGGACGGTGACGCTTCCGCGGTCGTGGGTCGGGCAGGACCTCCGCATGGACCTCGGTCCGCTGGTCGACTTCGACATCGCCTTCGTCAACGGCGAACAGGTCGGCGGCTTGGACAGAGGCACCAATGGCGCCTGGAACATCCCGCGCACGTACGCCATCCCCGCTGGCCTGATGAGCGTCGGGAAAAACACCATCGCCGTGCGCATATTCGCGCACGGGACCAACGGCGGCTTCGCTGGAACCGCCGAGCAGCTGCGCTTGTCGGTGGTCAATGACCGGCGACCGCGACGCATTCCCCTCGCCGGTCGCTGGCGTTACCGCATCGAGCGCGGACTGAAGCAGCTCGGGGCGGCCAGCCGCGGAACGGTTCCGGGCACGATCTTCCATGCGATGATCGCCCCGATCGTGCGCTCCACCATCCGCGGCGTCCTCTGGTACCAGGGAGAATCGAACGTCGAAGACGCCGCCGACTACCGCGCGTTGCTGACGCTGCTCATCCGCGATTGGCGGCGTCAGTGGGGCGAACCCCATCTGCCATTCTACATCGTGCAGCTCTCGGACTACCCGCGCTCCCCAGTGGACGACAGGCTGCCGCGCCTGCGCGAGGCCCAGACGCTGGTCGCTGCCGGGCCGGATTCAGGCCTGGTGGTCACGCTCGACGGCGGTGAGCGTGACATCCACGCCCGCGACAAGCGCACCGTCGGCCGACGGTTGGCGCTGGTGGCCCTCGCCGACTCCTATGGCCGGCGCGTCGAGTACTCGGGTCCGGTCTACGCCGGATGCGACATCGTCGGGAAGCGTCTACGGCTGCGCTTCGAACACGCGGGACGGACACTCACGACCAGCGATGGACGCTCTCCCGGCGATTTCGTCATCGCCGGCGTCGATCGCGTGTTCGTTCCCGCGCGGTCGGAGATCCACGGCGACTCCGTCCTGGTATGGAGCGCTCGCGTGCCCCGCCCGGTCGCGGTGCGCTATGCCTGGAGCGACACTCCGCGCTGCACGCTGCGCAATGCCGCGGGCTTGCCCGCATCGCCATTCAGGACGGACCGCTGGCCCTAGGCCAGCCAGAACAGGCCAGCCAGAACAGGCAAGCCAGAACAGAAAGCCACGACCGATCCTGGGCAGGTAGCCTTCAGGACGTAACGGGAGCCGGGCCACCGAGGAAGCCGCAGCGGAGGTCGAAGCCTTTTCCGCGCTTGGCGCGTGGCCCCACGCAGGCCCTGCCTTGCGCGCTCGATCGCAGGACCAGCATGGCGCCTCCCCCAGCGAGGACGTCCATGCGCGCGATCATCCACACTCCGCACGGCGACATCACCCTGTCGCTCTTCCCCACCACCGCCCCCAAGACGGTCGAGAACTTCGTCAAGCTGGCGAAGTCCGGCTACTACAACGGCCTCGCCTTCCACCGCGTGGTCCCCGACTTCGTCATCCAGGGCGGCTGCCCCAACACCAAGCCCGGCGCGCGCGGCGCTCCCGGCACCGGCGGTCCCGGCTACAACATCAAGTGCGAGCTCGGCCCCACCAATCCCGAGCGCCACCAGCCCGGCTCCCTGAGCATGGCCCACGCCGGCAAGGACACGGGCGGCAGCCAGTTCTTCGTCACCCACAAGGCGACGCCGCACCTCGACGGCAAGCACACGGTCTTCGGCCGCGTGGTCGACAGCAAGAAGGACATGGAGGTCGTGAACAAGGTGCGCGAAGGCGACCGCTTCTCGGTCGACATCGTTGATGAATGAACGTCCGACGTCCGACGCTCTTTTCACGTCGGACGTTCCTTCCATGCTGACGTCCGCGCAGCGCGACTTCCTGGACCTGTTGATGGCGCGGCAGGCGCTCAAGTTCGGCGACTTCACGCTGAAGTCCGGGCGCAAGAGCCCGTACTTCGTCAACACCGGCTGCTTCAATCGCGGCTCGGACATCGCCAAGCTCGGGATGGCGTACGCGGACGCCATCCGCCGCGCGTTCGGCGACGGCGTCGAGGTGGTGTTCGGCCCGGCGTACAAGGGCATCCCCCTCGCGCTCGGCGCGGCGCAGGCCTACGAGCAGCTGGTCGGCCACGAGGTCGGCTGGGCCTACGACCGCAAGGAGGCGAAGGATCACGGTGACGGCGGCGCCTTCGTCGGCGCGCCGCTGACCGCCGGACGGCAGGTGGTGGTGGTCGACGACGTCATCACCGCCGGCACCGCGGTGCGTGAGACCATGGCCAAGCTCGCGCCGCTGAAGTTGGCCGTGCGCGGCGTAGTGGTCGCCGTCGACCGCCAGGAGAAGGGCACGGGGGCGATGACGGCAGTTCAGGAATTGTCGCAGGAGTTCGGCGTGCCGGTGGTGGCGACGATCACCATCACGGAAGCTGCGGATCACCTGGTGGCGGAGAAACGGCTGACGGCTGTTGACCGCGAGCGCATCCGCGCGCATCTGCTGGGAGGGTAAGACGGGCCTGCAACTGGCGCGGATGCCGATGGCGGATAGCGGATGGCGGATGGCCAATGCCGCTGAGACGGACGCTGAAACCGGTTGCTGACTGCGCGTGCTGCATAAGCGCCTCATCTTCCCCACGCTGGACTTGACTCCGCTCCTTGGACGGGAAGGTCGCACGCGCTGCGAGGAGCACCGATGATGGCACCATCCTGGAATCGGACGATCACCGGAGTCATCGCCTGCGCGGCGCTGGCCCTTCCCGCCCATGGCGCCGAGACCTATCAGGTCCTGGCCGTGCCGGATGCGGAGCACGTGGTCCTGCATTACCGCGGACTGCCCGTGAGCCTGTCCCTCGCGCATCTCGACGTGCCGACGGATGAGGCGGCGCGCGGCGCGTTGCAGCAGCGACTGACGCGCATGATCACCGGCAAGAAGGTGGAGGTGCTCCACACCGCCGGCTTCGGCACCGACGCGAATGGCGCGGCGCGCGTCCAGCTCGTCCTGGACCGTACCAACGTCAACGAGGACCTCGTCGCCGGCGGGTTCGCGCGCTATCAGCCCGGGACCAAGCCCGAGCCGGTGTTCGAGAACCGCATCAAGGCGGCCCAGGACAAGGCCAAGCAGAACAAGGCGGGCGTCTGGGGCGCGGGCGCCGCGGCATCCGCTCCGGCCGCAGCCGCCACTCCGGCTG
>JACCZE010000275.1 GCA_013696105.1 Planctomycetota bacterium
CCCCAACGCCGCTGCGCATCGTCGAGGGCGAGAGCCGGCCGCTCGGCGGGCGCGCGTACCGGGGCGGGTGGTGATGAAGGGGCGGTCTGTGGCGGTACGCCGGGCAGTGGGGAGACCGGTGCGGTGACCGACGGTGCTGCCGGGCGATCCGGCTTCGCGGAGATGACCGGTGCGGGTGCGGGTGCGGGTTGCGCGTCTTCGCGGGCCGGCGCCCCTCCCGCAGGGGCCGGCCCTAGCGAGGGCGGGAGGGTTTCCCGCCGGCGCCGCTGGACGCGGCCTGCGCTCCTCCGGCTTCGAGCCGTTCGAGACGCTTGAGCAGGGTCTCGACGTCGGCGACCTGACCCAGGCCGGCGATGCGCACGAACGACAGCTCGAGCTGCAGGCGCGGGTCGACGCCTTGGCGCAGCGCCTGCTGGCTGCCGATGAGGATCTGGCACACGCGCATCGCCTTCTCGGGCGTCGCGGCCTTGGCCTGGGCCTCGAGGTCGGCCGAGGTGTTGCCGAGGCGGCGTACCACCGGCGAGTCGATGCCGCAGGCCTGGACCAGCATGATGGCGCGGAAATGGTCGACCAGCTGGTCGAGCAGCGTGCCGGGCGCGACGCCGCCGGCAGAGACCCGATCGAGCGCGGTCAGCGCCGCGGCGGCCTCGCCGGCGATGAGATGACCGGCGATCTTCTGCAGGTCCTCGCCGCGCGCGGCGCCCAGCAGCAGGTTGAGGTCCTCTTCCGAGACCTGTCCGCCGGCGACCGCGATCAGCTGGTCGAGCAGGGTCTGCGCGTCGCGCATGCCGCCGCCCGCGGCGCGCGCGACCCGGAACAGGATGGCATCGGGCAGCGTGACCTTCTCGGCGACCAGGATCTCGCGCAGGCGTTTGACGATGTCATCGAGGTCGATGGCGCGGAAATCGAAGCGCTGCACCCGCGACAGCACCGTCGGCAGGACCTTGTCGGCTTCGGTGGTGGCGAAGATGAAGCGCACGTGGGCCGGCGGCTCCTCGAGCAGCTTCAGCAGGGCATTCCACGCCGGGGTCGAGAGCATGTGCACTTCGTCGAGCACATAGATGCGGAAGCGCGCGAGGCTGGGCGAGAAGCTGGCGTTGTCGCTGAGTTCGCGGATCGCATCCACGCCGTTGTAGCGCGCGGCGTCGATCTCGGCGACGTCCGGATGCGTGCTGTCGGTGATCATCCGGCAGTTCTGGCAGGTCCCGCACGGGGTGGTGGTGGGACCCGTGCCCGCATCGTCGGGCCCGGTGCAGCACAGGGCCTTGGCGAGGATGCGCGCCATGCTGGTCTTGCCGACTCCGCGTGGCCCGGTGAACAGGTACGCGTGGTGCAGCCGCTTGGCGGTGATCGCATTGGTCAGCGTGCGCGCCACCACCTCCTGGCCGGAGACCTCGGTGAAGGTCTGGGGGCGGTACTTGCGGGCGATGACCAGGTAATCCACGGGTCCGAGTCTCAGGTATCGGAGCCGTGGGCAAGCCTTCTGCCAGGCGTCGAGAGCGCCGTGCTGAGGTCTGGGCACAGGTCTGGGCGATGCTCTGGGCGATGGTCTGGGCGAGGCACCCTCTCTGAGGCCTCTTACGCGAACAGGTCGTCCTCGACCAGGCCGCACAGCGCGTGGTAGAGGGGGAGGTGATCCTCCTGGACCATCGCGGTGTCGCGCTCGGGCGATGACAGGACGATGTCGCAGGTCGCGGCGAGGCGTCCGCCGCCGGCGCCGGTGAAGGCGATGGTGGTCAGGCCGCGCGCGCGCGCGAGTTCGGCGGCGCACACCACGTTCTCGGAATTGCCCGAGGTGCTGAATGCGACCAGCACGTCACCGGGCCGACCATGGACATGGACCTGCTGGGCGAACACCAGACGCGGGTCCTGGTCGTTGGCGATGGCGGTGGTCAGCGCCGCGTGGGCACACAACGACAGCGCGCGCATCCCGCCTTGCAGCTTGGGTGCGAGCGCGCCCCACCGTACGGGGTCGAGGGCGCACAGCCGCTGCAGCTGCTCGTCGGCGAGCGTCCGTGGGCGTCGGAATCCCTTGACCAGTTCACCGACCAGATGGTCGCTGTCGGCCGCGCTGCCGCCGTTGCCGCAGGCCAGCAGCTGGCCGCCGGCGCGGTGGCAGGCGCTGACCAGCGCAGCCGCCCGTTCGAGGCCTGGGACGCATGACGCGAGGTGCGGGTGGCGGCGGGTCAGCTCGCCGATGAGCGCAGGCCCCGCGATCACGACGCGGCTCCAACGAGTGCGGTCGGCGCGGGGGTTTCGCCCAGGGCCGCGGCGATGGCGGCGTAGTCGCCGATCGCCTCGCCCAGTTCCGCGGGCACCACTCGGCAGCGCGAGTGGATCGGCGACAGGGTCTCGTCGGCGAATACGCGCTCGGCCGCCGGCCACAGCACGTCGCGGCTGCGCGCGAAGATGCCGCCGATGACGATGCGGTCCGGAGCGAGGATGTCGGCGATGATCGCCAGGCCCTGGCCCAGACGCCGGGCCGCTTCGTCGACCACGGCGATCGCGGTCGCATCGCCCGAGCGCGCCGCGTCGATG
>JACCZE010000283.1 GCA_013696105.1 Planctomycetota bacterium
CTTCGCCTGCGTAATCGTGGCGGCATCGCCTGCGGCGATTGTATGCCGCCACCGCCGCTCGGCGCCCGTTTGCTCAGACCGCAGTTACATGGTACCTGTCGGCTGACCTCGACGTGGGATGTCGAACCCGGATGTCGGACGGTCAGGACCTGATGACGTCCCGTTCGATGTCTGGCTCTGGCTCCACCTGATCGCCTGGGCGGTCTCCGTTTCAGATGCATTCCATCTCAACGGACTCCGCGCGGCCGTGCTAGCGGTGGCGGCGCACGCGCCGCACGCGCCGACGCTGCGAGGCGCCTGATCCCGCCGGTTCATCCTCGACCATGTCCTCGGCGGGCGAGGTCTCGGTCTGCAGACGCTTCTCAGGCAGCTTCGGTGCGCGACCCTGGGCAAGGGCTTCGAGCGCAGCGACCACTGCCGCGCCATGCGGCAGCCGTTCATCGGGCGAGCGCGCCAGCATCAGCAACAGCAGGTCGCGGCAGTCGACCGGGATCGATTCCGGGAAGTACACCTGCTCGGTCGCTGCGCGGACGATGAGGTCGATGATCGTTTCGCCGGTGTGCGGAGGGCGGCCCGAGAGCATGTAGTAGAGCGTGGCGCCGAGGCTGTAGACATCGCTTGCCGGGGTGGCGAGACGCGGATTGCGGCTCTGCTCCGGAGCGCTGAATTCCGGTGTTCCGACGATCATCAGCTTCTTGCCGGCAGAGGTGCTGCCGACACCGTCGAGGCGATCGCGCACCAGGCCCAGGTCCAGGAGCTTCGCGACGCCGTTCTTGTTCACCATGATGTTGTCGGGCTTCACGTCGCGATGGACCAGCGAGTGCTGATGCGCATAGCCCAAAGCCGAGGCGATCTGATAGGTGATGTGCAGCGCCATCGAGCGCTTCATCGGACCTTCGGCCTGCATGGTCGCGGCTACCGTCAGGCCCGGGATGTACTCCATGGAATAGCAGTACAGCTGCTTGTCCGGATCGGCCTGGGCATCGTGGCAGGTGACCAGGTGCTGGTGGTTGAGGCGCGCGGTCGCGCGCGCCTCGCGCAGGAAGTCCTCGACCGCCGCGGGATTGCGCAGCTGGTGGGGATGGAGGATCTTCAGGGCGACCGCACGATTGAGCGACTGCTGACGGGCGAGGTAGACGGTGCCCATGCCGCCGCGTCCGAGCAGGCGCTCGATGACGTAGCCGAAGACCACGCTGCCGGGCTTCAGGTGTTCGCTCATGCCGGGGATGGTGTACCAGGGAGGGATGAGCGGTCCATCGGGGACGTCCAAGGTCCGACCTCCGACCTCCGACCTCCGACATCGACGACCCATATCCCATCCGCACCGAACCCAGGCCGCATGCGTCTCCTGCCATCAGGGCCCGAGCGCGCTCTCTTGGAAAGCGCAGCGATGCTCCATCATGCCTGCATGAGCAATTCCGCGCCCCTGATGTGGCAGCTGCGTGCGGTGGCGATGGCTGCGGCGCAAGCGGGGGGGCGCGCGGCATCCGCGCATTTCCGCCGCGCCGACCTGCAGGTGGAATGGAAGTCGGACGAGAGCCCGGTGACGCGCGCCGATCGCGAATCGGAAGCGGCATGCCGCGCGGTCATCGCTCAGGCATTTCCGGACGACGCCTGGCTGGGCGAGGAGACCGGCGAGACCGGCGGCGGCAGCGGCCGGCGCTGGATCGTCGATCCGATCGATGGCACCCGCAATTTCGTGCGCGGAATCCCGTTGTGGTCGACGCTGGTCGGCTGCGAGCAGGACGACGCCGCGGGCAAGCGCATGATCGCGGCCGCGGTCAACCTGCCTGCGCTGGGCGAACTCTACGATGCCGGCCTCGGCTGCGGCGCGCGCTGCAATGGCGTGGCGATCGCGGTGTCGCGGGTCGCGACCTTGGCGGAAAGCCTTTTCTGCTACGAGACCCCGTCGTGGTTCCAGCGCTACGGCCTCGGTCGCGCCTTCGAGCGCCTGTGCGCGGGGAGCGCCCTGCAGCGCGGTGGTGGAGACGCCTTCTACCACATGCTGGTGGCTTCGGGCCGGGCGGAGGCCGTGGTCGAACCGCACCTGAGCGTCTGGGACATTGCCGCGACCAGCCTGATCGTCAGCGAAGCCGGTGGACGCTTCACCACCCTCGATGGCGGAAGCGACCTGCGCGTGGGCAATGCGGTGATCACCAATGGCCTCGTGCACGACGAGGTGCTGCGGATCATCGGTGAGCCAGCCTGAACAGGTCATGGTCGGTTCGAGGAAACCCTTCCGCGACCAGCGGCCGCGAGCATGATCCCACCCATGGCCCGAAGTGCGATCGCCCGGCTTGGATCCTGGACAGCCGCTCTCGGACTGTGCTCGGTCCTGTGCGCCGTCCCGTCCGCCGGTGCCGCCACGGTCGCAGAGTACCTGGCGCAGGTCAGCGCGAACATTCCCGACGACGAGATCAAGGAGCCCGGAAGCCAGGCGCGCGCCAAGGCGATCGCCGGCTTGTTGAACGAGGATCTCGGTCTGACTCCATCCGACCTCATCGACCTGCGGCTGGAATTGGCCGAGGCGTGGTTGGACGCCTTGAAGCCCGACGAGGCGGAAAAAGCGATCGGCGACGTGCTCGCGGGCACGGACGCGGCATCCGCCCAACGCGAACGCGCTGGGCTCACCTGGGCCGCCGCCTTCGAGGTCCGTCTGCTCACCGCCCCCGATCCGGCCCTCCTGCCCTCTCCCATCGAGACGGTTGCGGTCTTCGGCGATCTCGGCCAGCGCGTCGCGGCGCGCGTCCACAGCGTGCAAGCCAAGCGGTTGCTGGCGGTGAAGAAGGACGGCAAGGTCGCAGATCCCGATGCGGCGCTCGCGCACTTCGACCGCGCACTCGAGTTGCTGAAGGACGACACGCCCGAGCAGCGGATCCCCGTGTACCATCTGCGGCTGTTGGCGATGGAGGCGGTGGGCCACAACGCCGAAGCGGTGCAGAAATGGCTCCACGCCCACCGCGAGGATCCTGCTGCCGCCGAGGTCCTGGATACCGCCCTGACCAGCGGCCAGAAGCTGATCGGTCAAGCCGCGCCCGAGCTGAAAGCCAAACGGCTCGATGGTGGTGATGGCGAGATCGACATCGCGGCCTTCAAAGGCAAGCCGGTGCTGGTCGACTTCTTCGCCACCTGGCACAAGCCCTGCGGTGCGATCGCCCCGGCGATCTCGGCCATCGCCACCAAGTACGCGGCGATGGGCCTGGTGACGGTCGGCGTATCCCTCGACAACAAGGAGACGATCGGCCAGCTCCCGGGATACATCGCCGCCAACGCGATCACCTATCCCATCGTCGGAGATGCCCTCGGCTGGGATTCCGAACTGGACGACGCCTGGCACGTGGATTCGATTCCGACGCTGATCCTCATCGATGCCAATGGTCGCATCGCCGCGATCGACCTGCACGCTGCCACGGCCGAGGAGACGACCAGGAATCTCGAGAATGCCCTGGCCCCGGTGGTGAAGAATCCCGACCAGCCATTCATCCCATGATCCGCGATAGGGACCCGCTGTGCATATGAATCCGGTCGCGATGGGATTCGCCCTCGTCGTCTCCGCGCTCATCCTCGCCGCCGCGGTGTGCGCCATCCCGCCCGAAACCCATGGGCCCCGTCTGCATTCGCCCGCGCCAGCGTTGGTGGGCACGTCGACCGCGGGCGCTCTGGTCGACCTTTCCACGCTGCGCGGCCGGCCGGTGCTGGTCGATTTCTTCGCCACCTGGTGCCCGCCGTGCGTGGCGATCGCTCCGGCGGTCACCCGCGCCTCCGAGACCTTCAGCCCGCGCGGTCTGGCCACGATCAGCGTATCGCTCGATGGACCCCGGACCGTGGCGAAGCTCGGGCCGTTCATGATCAAGCACGGCATCACCTGGCCGGTGATCCGCCTGTCCGATGGCTTCAAGAGTCCGGTCTTCGCCGATTGGCGCCTGCGCGGCATCCCCGGCCTCTTCCTCGTCGGGCCGGACGGAACCATCGCCAGTCCCGATCTCGTCGGCGATGACGCCGATGACACCTTCCGGCGCATCGCCCGCGCCTTCAACGACGTGGATCGATCCTTGCCGCGCGCCGCTCAGGTCGCACCGTAAGGCCATGGCAGACGCTCCCGCACCGAAACGATCACGCCTCCCCGCCATCCTGTTCATGCTCGCGGTGTCCGCGCTGGTGATCGCCGTGGGCTACATGGCGGTCCTGAACCACCGCAAGGACGGCGTCTGGACCTTCCATGTCTTCGACGCCGCGTGGTGGAGTCCGGGCGTCGAGGGGACCAGGCCGGTGATCGACGGTGCGAAGCAGGCGACCTCCAAGGCGAACGATGCCCTCTGGGGATCCGGCGGCCTGGTCGACCAGGCCGAGCAATGGTTCAACGGCAAGGTCGAGCGCGCACCGGCTGCCGCTGATAAGAGCGCTGATAAGAGCGCGAAGAAACCCGAGCCAGCGCCCACGTCCCCTGCCCAGCCGGCGAAGCCGGATCCCGATGTCCTGCTCGCGCGACGCTGCGAACAGGCGATCGCCGACGCCGAGATCGAATTCCAGACCGGTCTCGACCACTATCGCCGCGCCAATCCCCAGGGGAATTCGCTCACCGCCGCCCAGCGCAAGAGCCTGCACGAGGCACGCGCGCGATTCCTGTCGGCGCAGGATCGCCTCGATCGCACCCTCGAGTCGTATGCCACATGCTCGGAGCACGACCCGGATCGCCTCAAGGACGGCAAGGCGCTGCGAGACTACAACCAGCGCCTGATCTCCAGCCTGAACCGCGTCATCGACGAAGTGGAAACGCCTCGCTGACCCGCGCGCCCCGCCGATCGCTTGCCCTGACCAGCGCGCTATCGTCGCAGCCATGACCGCGCACCTGGCAGACGGCTTCCGCTCGGTCACCGGTCCCGGGGTGGTGTCCGACGACCTCGCCGATCGCCTGCAGTGGTCGGGTGACGCGAGCATCTATCGCCTGGTTCCGCGACTGGTGGCGTTCCCCCGCCACGTGGCCGACGTGCAGGCGCTCCTCGCGTTGGCGGCGCGTGAGCGCATGCCGGTGTGCTTCCGGGCCGGCGGCACCAGCCTCTCCGGGCAGGCGGTCACCGACGGGATGCTGATCGTGGTCAGCCGCCACCTGCGCCGCATCCGCGTGCTCGATGGCGGCGCGCGCGTCGCGGCGCAGCCGGGCGCGGTCGGCGCGCACGTCAACGGCGAGCTCGCACGCTACGGGCGCAAGATCGGCCCCGACCCCGCGAGCATCCAGGCCGCCGAGATCGGCGGCATCGTCGCGAACAACGCCTCGGGCATGTGCTGTTCGGTCGCCGGCAACAGCTACCACACCATCGCAGCGCTCGACCTGGTGCTCGCCGACGGCTTCCGCCTGAACACCGGCGACGTCGACGCCGATGCGAACCTCGCACGCGGGCGGCCAGAGCTCGTGCGCGAGCTGCTGGCGATCCGCGACCAGATCCGCGCCGATCCGGCGATGAGCGCGCGCATCGCCACCGCATTCTCCACCAAGAACACGGTCGGCTACAGCCTCAACGCGTTCCTCGATGCCGATACGCCCGCGCGCATCCTGCAGAAGCTGGTGGTCGGTTCCGAGGGCACGCTCGCGTTCATCTGCGACGCGGTGTTCACCACGTTGCCGCTGCCGCGCGCACGCGCGACCGCGTGGATGCTGTTCCCCGATGTCGAAGCGGCGGGTGAAGCGGTCGCACCGCTCGCGCGCGCCGGCGCGGCCGCCGTCGAGGTGCTCGATGCCGTGTCGCTGCGGCGGGTCGAGCACAAGCTCCCCGACCCGATCCCGCCTGGGCAGCCCGCCGCGCTGCTGGTGGAATTCCAGGAATCCGACGAAGCCGCGCTGCAGCGGCGGTTGGAGGGTGCGCAGCCGCTGCTCGCAGGATTGCCGGTGCTGCGTCCGGCGCCGTTCACCCGAGATGCATCTCTGCAGGCGCGCTACTGGGCGGTGCGCAAAGGCCTGTTTCCCTCGGTCGGAGCGGTGCGCGCGGCCGGGACCGCGGTGGTGATCGAGGACGTCACCTTCCCGGTCGCGGCGTTGGCGGTGGGCATGCGCGCGCTGCGCACGCTGTTCAGCGTCCATGGTTACGACGACGCGGTGATCTTCGGCCACGCCAAGGACGGCAATCTCCACTTCACCCTGACCCCGGATTTTTCCAAGTCCGCCGAGGTCGTGCGCTACGACGGATTCATGCGAGCGCTGGTCGAGACGGTGCTCGCGCACGGCGGACATCTCAAGGCCGAGCACGGCACCGGCCGCAACATGGCGCCATTCGTCGAGGCCCAATGGGGCGCCGAGGCGGTGGCGCTGATGCGCCGCGTGAAGCTGGCGCTCGATCCGCTCGGCATCCTCAATCCCGGCGTGCTGCTCAATGCCGACCCGCGCGCGCACATCGACCACCTCAAGGTCCTCGCTCCGGTCGATCCGCTGGTCGACCGCTGCATCGAATGCGGGTTCTGCGAGCCGGTGTGTCCGAGTCGCGATGTGACCATGAGCCCGCGCCAGCGCATCGCCGCGCTGCGCCTGCTCGGGTCCGGCACCGCGGTCGAACGCGCGGCGATCAGTCGCGTCTGGCAGCACCGAGCCGTCGATACCTGCGCGGCGGATGGCATGTGTGCCACCGCATGTCCAGTCGACATCGATACCGGCGATCTGGTCAAGGCGGAGCGCGCGCGCAGCGTCTCATGGCCGGTGCGTCTGGCTGCCAACGCGTTGGCTGGTCGGTTCTCGGCCGTGGTCGCGGGTGCGCGCGGCGCATTGGCGCTCGCGCGTGGCCTCGGCATCAGTCGCCTGCCCGGAACCGAGGTGCCGTTGCCTGGGCCTGGCCGTGCATTGCCGCGACGCTGGCCGGTCGCAGGCGCGGATCGCCCGACCGTCGCCTACCTGCCGACCTGCATCGCGCGTGCGACCGGCGACGACGATGTCCCCAGGGATCTCTCCGACCTGTGCGCAGCAGCCGGCATCGGTCTGGAGGTTCCCGAGTCCGCGACCTCGCTGTGCTGCGGCCAACCGTTCGCGAGCAAAGGACTCCGGCAGGCCCATCGCCAGATCGCAGAACGCACCGCGGAAGCGCTGCTCGCGCTCGGTCGCGACGTCGTGGTCACCGACACCAGCACCTGCGCGGCGCAGCTCGCGACGATGGCCGATGCGCTGCCGCCAACGCTCGCGAAGCGCTGGTCCGCCATCCGCATCGTCGATCCTGCCGGTTTCGCCGCGCGGGAACTGCTGCCGCGCCTGCAGGGCCGGCTGTCGCCTGCGGCCGGCCGGATCGTGCTGCATCCGACCTGCTCCGAGCAGAAGCGCGGATGGGACGGGGATCTGCTCACCGCGTCGCGTTCGGCTTCGGCATCAGTCAGCGTGCCTGGATCGGTCGGCTGCTGCGGCATGGCCGGCGATCGCGGCTGGCTGGTTCCGGAATTGACCGCGAGCGCGACGGTGCGCGAAGCCCATGCCGCACGCGACAGCGGCGCGCCGACGGGCGCCTGCACCAGCACCTTGTGCGCTCAGGCGATGAGCGCGGCGACCGGCCTGCCCTACCGCCACCTGTGGGGGATCATGCGGCGGGCGCTGTCGGACCGCGATTGCTGACGATCAGACCTGGCTGGCCGAGTCCGCGTCGAGGTACAACGTGCAATGCGCCTGGGTGCGCAGGAACGAGCCGGGGCAGTCGGTGCTCACCGGGCCCTTCAAGGTACCCTTGACCGCGGCGGCTTTGCGCTTCTCGGGCACGATCGCCATCATGCGCTTGGCGGCGCACAGCGCGGGGATGGTCAGCGAGATCGCGTACTGCGGCACGTCGTTCAGGGCCTTGAAGTGGCCTTCGCCGACCTGCTGCTGACGGCAGGCGGTGTCGAGCTTGACGATCTTCGCGTAGCGCTTGTCGGCGAAATCAGCGACCGGCGGATCGTTGAATGCGAGGTGGCCGTTCTCTCCGATCCCGAGGCAGCAGAGGTCGATCGGCTGCGCGCGCAGCTTGCGCTCGTACTCGTCGCACTCCTTGATCGGCTCCATGCCGTCGCCGATGACGTAATGGAACGCCTTGGGTTTCACCACCGCCTCGACGCGCTCCTTCATGTATTTGCGGAAACTCGCCGAATGGCTGTCGGGCAGGCCGAGGTACTCGTCCATGTGGAACAACGTGACCTTGGACCAGTCGAGTCCGCCGAGCTTCACCCACGCGTCGAGGAACTCGAGCTGCGAGTTGCCGGTGGCGAGGATGGCCGCGGCCGAGCCCTTCGCGGCGATCGCCTCCTTGATGATCTTCTGCGCGTCCTGCGCGGCGTCGGCGGCGAGATCGCGCACCGTGGCGTAGACCTTGACCGCCAGCTGATCGGCTTTGAAGGATTTCGTCGCGGCGGCCATGGTACCTCGTCAAATGGTTGCGGTGTTGCGGGTTATGTGCGCGCGACGATAGGGGGCCCGGGGTCGGTGCAAGGCCGGTGCCTTTGCATCGTGCAGCGTGCCTGCTATAGATGCGCGCCGACGGGTATCCGAGGTTCGTCAGGGACGACCATCCGATGCCCCCCGCACCCGTGCACCCATCCCACCGTTCCAGCACGTCTCCACACCACGTTGCGTCGGCACCGTCCGACCCAGGAGCCATTCCATGAGCAAAGTCCGTGTCGCGATCCTCGGCTGCGGAGGCATGGCCGGAGCGCATGCCGAGCGCTTCCGCTCGCATCCCGACGTCGACATCGTCGCGCTGTGCGACGTCTCCGAGGAGGTCGTGCGGAAGTTCATCGAGCGCAACCTCAAGGAATACGCGGGCAAGCCGCAGATCTTCACCGACCCCGCGAAGATGTACGCCGAGGCCAAGCCGCAGGCGGTGGCGATCATCACTCCGCACACCATGCACTTCGAGCACGGCTCGCAGGCGCTCGCCGCCGGCTGCCACGTGCTGATGGAGAAGCCGATGGTCACCGCCGCAGCGGACGCGCACAAGCTCGCGGCGTTGGCCAAGGCCTCGGGCAAGGTCTTCGTCGTCGGCTACAACAGCCCGTTCACCCCGGAATTCGCCTTCGCGCGCGAAGCGATCCGCACAAGCGCGTACGGCAAGCTCGAACTGATCAACGGCTTCCTGGTCCAGGGCTGGATGAAGGGCACCACCGGGACGTGGCGGCAGAAGCCGGAGCTCTCCGGTGGAGGCCAGGCCTACGACAGCGGCGCGCACCTGCTCAACAGCCTGTGCTGGTCGGTGGAATCGGACATCGCCGAAGTCTTTGCGTTCGTCGACAACCATGGCACGCCCGTCGACATCAATTCGGTCATCAATATCCGATTCGCGAATGGGGTGCTCGCCAACATCACCGTCGGTGGCAACTGCCCGGCGAGCGGATGCGCGCTCAACTACTTCTTCGACAACGGCCGCATCGAGATCGATGGCTGGGGCGGATCGTGGATCAACGTCTTCAATGGCCGCGACAAGGTGAAGTACCCGGCTATCAGCGGCGCGTCCCAGACGCCGAACGACAATTTCATCGACGCCGTCATCGGCCGTGCACAACCGCGCACCTCGCCGATCAACGGCATCATCCAGAGCGAGTTGATGGACGCGATCTACGAATCGGCGCGCACCGGGAAGCCGGCCAAGCCGAAGCGGGTCGAGGCCAAGGGCTGAGCGGCTTCTGCTGAGATCAGGATCGCTGAGGACCCGGCCACGCGGACGGTATCCTCGGCGTTTTCGTCCCGGGTCGAAAGACGTTGATCTTCAGGTCAGCGGACGAGGTGACGGCGGCGCGCGCCCATGGCCATGAGCGCGAGCGCGGCGAGTCCGCCGCCGAGTCCGCCCATGCCGCACTGGCTGCTGCCGCCGCCGGCAGTCGCTGCGGTGGCGGTGCCTGATCCCGTTCCGGATCCGCTGCCCGAGCCGGAGCCCGTTCCCGTGCCGCTGGACGTCGAGGGGACGTTCATCGCCACGGCCAGGGCGTCGAAGTCGCACCCAATGTCCTTGCCGTCGGTACCGGCGTTGCGATAGGCGCTGGACGCCAGCAGGCGGTAGTTCCGCCCGGCGAAGTCGGTGAAGCCGACGTTCGACCAAGCGGCGAGGAAGGTGTTGCCCGCCGGATACGCCACCGCGAATCCCGGCTGCACGGCGAAGACGTTCTTGGTGCAGGCCGCGCCCGGGAAGAAGGCGCTCAGGGTCGGATCGCCGGGATTGGTGCCGACACCGTTGATGCCCCAGTTGGTATTGGTGGTGCGCACGCATCCATGGTGGGCGATGTTGTTGGTGAAGACGAAACCGCTGACCGGCACGGCGCTCGAGCCCGTGGTGGCGAACGAGATATCGCCGTCGTGGATCATGGTGTTGTGGTTGAAGGTCACATTGGGCACGCGGTCGAACTGCGCGATCTGTCCCGACCGGCTGTTGTTGCCCCAGTTGAGCCCGATGTCGTCGAAGAGGTTGTTCTCGACCTTGATGGTGGTCGCGCCCGCGCCTTCGACGCCATAGAAGGCGATGCCGGCGTTGGATCTGCGAATGATGTTGTTGCGCACCGTGATGTCGCGCACCGTCGCTTGCGGCATCGCGCCGCCTTCGGAGCGGACCGTGAACAGGATGGCATAGCCGGCCTGCGCCGAGCCATCCGGGCCGGCGCCGTTGAACGGCCAGTTCTGCTCGAAGACGTTGCCGTCGATCAGGACCCGGCGCGCGTTCTTCAGCTCGAACAGGTTCTTCACGTACCATTGCGTGCCGGCGTAAGTCGGATCGCCGGGCCGCCACGAGAGGGGCTTCTGGCTGAGGTTGAGGCGGAATTCGATATCCGATGGGACGTTGTTCGGGATCTGCGACGGCGCTCCGCCGAAGAGCACCTGGATGGTCGAGCCGCCGAGGAAGTTGTTCACGATCTTGAAGGGTCCGGTCCCGTTCACCCCGGAGATACAGTGCGATTCCACCGTCGTGCTCTGGCACTGGTCGATGCGCGAATCGATGATCGCGGTGCGCGCGCTGTTGAGGCGCACCCCGTTCTGCACGTCCCCGGTGGCGCTGCCGTGGATCCAGCAGCGGTCGATGATGAGATCGTACGGCAGCGCTGCGGCGGTGGTCTCGCCATTGCCGAGCACCACCAGCCCGTAGCTCGAGGGGAAGGTCATGGTCATCTCGAGACCGATCAGCCGGTAGTGGTGCGCCGCGCCGGACGTGAGGAAGACCGGCAGGTCGGCGTTGGTCACGACCTTGGCCATCGCGGAGGCGTTGCCGGGGCCGACGCGCGTGCCCGGCGACGGCAGCGTTCCGTCCGGAGCCGAGGTGCGGATGGTGATCCAGCTCGAACCCGATTTCGCCGGCAGGGTGAAGTTGCCAGTGAAGGTCGCGCCGGCCTGCAGGGTGATGACGTCGCCCGGCAGCGCGCTGTTGATCGCCGCCTGGAGGTTTCCGCCGGATGCGACCGCGATGGTCGCACCGGTGGGCGGCACGTAGGTGGTATCGAGGAAGGTCTGCGGCAGGACGGGATCGACGGCCCAGGCACCGGCGGCGAGGACGAGCCAGGCTGCGGCGAGCCGCGTGGCGATGGCTGGTGATCGGAGAAGTCCGCGGAAGGAAGGCCGCATCGATACCCCCGGGCCGAGAGCGCTGACCGCCGAGAAGTCCTGGTGAGACGATAGAGCGGTATTTTCCGCGTGTCTGGTGTCGCAGCCGCGTTCGATTCCCGCGGCTGATACGCGCATGGGCGCGCATGACACAGCGATAAATGCCGTCGTTCGCGCTGGTTAGGCCGAAATCAGCGGTTTCCTCCGAGGTCCCGTGCTGCCATTTCCCCAGCGACGCCCGTGGTGCGGGCATTGGATGGCGGCCTGCGACCGCACACTGCGCGCATGCGCTCACTCGGGATCCTGCTGATCATCCTCGGCCTGTATTGGGGCGCGCAGCCCTATCTTCCCAAGGAGGCGCGCATCGCCTCGTACGTGACCGTGCCTGCGCTGCCGGTGGCCCCGGTGGTGATCGCGGTCGGCGCCGTGCTGCTCGGAACGGTCATCGCGGTGGCATCGCGGCGTCGCCGCAGCGACGACATCTCGGATGCGCCGATCCGCAGCGAACTGGCGCGGCGTGGATTCTCATTCACCGATGACGTCGGCGGTTGGCGCGCCAAGGGCATGTGGGACGGAGTGGCGTTGGTGGTGCGACGCGTGTCGGGGTACGAGGCCTCGCGCTTCGGCCGTCCGTGGGTCATCGACGTGTCGCTCGAAGGCCGGCCCGAGGAACCCTGGCCGCTGACTCCCGACCGCGGCAAGATCGTCGACGTCCGCGATCACGGCTTCAGCGTGTCGATCCCCGAGGTCAGCCACCGTGGGCGGCAGGGCGATTTCGCGGCGCGAGTGGAGGATATCATTGCGGCGCGCAGGAGCTGATCATAGCGGAGTGCTCAGTCCTCCGTTCTCCGTTCTCCGTCTTTCGATGACGTCATCTCCAGCGTGGGTCTGCCGTCTGGCTGTCGACTGAGGACGGAGGACAGAGGACGAAGCACGCTTCCCGCCCGTTCACCAGTTCCGTCGCAGCACCAGGTGCTTCAGGTCGCGGTGGAATCCGAACGCGACCAGCTGGGACGCGTATGGGCTGCTCAACGACGGTTCGCCGTTGATGCTCTCCACCGTCAGCGCGCGCATCGGCTTGAACGCCCGGCCCAGCCATGCGCGCAGCGGCGCCAGGTACCGCGGAAGCTGCGGGTCGTCGGGGTCGACCGCGATATCGAGCTGCTTGCCGCTGCGTCGACTGACCATGACCGTGCGTCGGCCGTGCAGGATCAGGTGGGTCGATGCGACCCGGGCCGGCAGCTGGCCGCGCAGCGCCTCGAGCTTCAGGCCGCAGCACGATGCCGGATCCAGCGCGCTCATCCAATAGATACGGTCCTCGACCGCCGGATTCCCATCCATGATCTCGCCGAGCCGACGCAGGGCGGCGATGGTCGAGAACTGCAGGCCGGGTACGCCGCTGAAGAAGACGCCGGCGACGATCTCTCCGGACAGTTCCATCAGTCGCAGCGCCGGCAGCAGACGTGACCACGTCAGGGGGCCGAGCTCGTTCGCGAGCAATTCGCGGAACAGCACCCCGTAGCGGTCGAGCAGCAGGCGCACGCGGTCGCGATCGCGCTCGAGATCGTCGATCGCGTCGTTGGTGGCCTCGAGGTTGATGCGATACCACGCGCCGTTGAGCGGTCGCGTGGTCTGCCAACCGCGTAGGCCGGTCCGCGGCGTGGATAGCCCGGCCATCGGCTGCGCCTTGAAGCCGTGCAGCGCGCCCTGTCGCACCGCGGCCATGCCATCGTTGGCGATGCGGCCGTGCCAGGCGTGGTCCCATAGTCGCGCGGTGAGTTCGGTCGAGGTCACGCCGGAGTGCTTCTGGATGGCGAAGAATTCGTAGCGTGCGTGGGGATCCGGGAACAGCTGCGCGAGGTCACTGCCGGCGGGCGAGTCGTCGGCCGCGTCGATGAACTGCGGCAGCGCTTCTCGGAAGCAGAACCCGATGCGCTCACGCCCGGCTCCGAACCACATCAGGTCGGTGGTCTGCAGCAGGCTGTCGAGCCACGCGCCCTGGTAGGATTCCAGCCGCGCAGGCAGGATGTCGCCCTCCCACAGGTCGACCGCCGCGACATGGCCGAAGAGCCGCTCGAGTGCGTCCTGCAACGCTTCGATGTCATGACCGCGTTCGACCAGTCCCTGCCAACGCGCGAGGAACCAGGGCAGGGACTCGCACGGCAGCGGGCGGAAGGATGGCCGCTGGGCGGCGCGTGCGAGCCGCAGCAGGCGCTCGTAGTTCTCGGCGTCGCACAGCAGTGGCCGTTCGTCACCGGCGAGCAGCACCTCGCGGACGATGGTCTCGTCCTCGGCCAGCTGCTCCACCTGCCGCTGGGTCTGCACCGCGTCCAATCCCCATGCTGCCGCGAGCTGGTCGTCGCTGATCGGCCCATACGAGCGCAGCCATTCTGCGAGGCATTGCAGCAGCGTCGCCGTGGGATCCTCCTCCGCGTCGTCGAGGAAGGCCTGACTGGCGAGGCTCGACCAGGCCGCGAGCATCCCCGCCACCGGCGCCACCGCCGATGGCTCCAGCTGGTCGAGGTCCCGTCCCCAGCAGCGCAGCAGCCGTGGCAGCGAGGTGATCGACACCACCGAGCGCACTCTCGCCCCGGGTGGCCTGAGGATGAGCAGCCGGCCCGACAGCTTGCCCAGCACGCCGTCGCGGTCGAAGCCTTCGACCGCATGGTCGCGCATGCAGGCTTCGAGCAGTGCGCGCCATTCGGGCTCGGGCACCAGCACGCGGTCGCCCACCAGGTCGGCGATCTCGTCGGCACCCGCCGGCGCATACCCGGGATGGGTGCGTTGCAGCTTGTGCTGGAATTCCGCCGCGCGCTCGGGGACGATGCGCGGCCGCAACTCGGGAGTTCGAATCACGCGATCGAGCGCGCGATCGCTCGGCGACACCGCCGCACGACGATTGGGCGTGTCGTCGGCGTAGACGTGGATGTTGGTAGTGGTCCACGCCAGGCCCTCGGCGAAGGGCGAGGGCACGTCGGTGCGGACCTCGTGCAACGCGATGGTGCCGTCCTCGAACTCGCCGAGCAGCGCCTCGAGCCGTTCCAGGTCGAACGCGTCGCGTAGGCAGGTGCGCCAGGTCTCGACCACGATGGGGAAGTCAGGGATGTCGGCTACGATGTCGAGCAGCTTCTTCGCGCGTAGACGCGTCAGCCACAGCGGCATGCGCTCGCGCAGGTTCGGCCGCGGCAAGAGCAGCGCGCGCGCGGCGTTCTCGCGGAAGCGCGCGCCGAAGAATCCGGTGGTCGACAGGCGCGCACGTAGTAGCGGCGCGATGCGCCGCGCTGGGACCAGCGCCAGCAGGTCGCGCGCGGTGAAGCCGCGCGGCACCTGGCACATGAAGCAGTCGTCGGTGACCGTGAGCTCTGGGTCCGCTCCGAAGCGCTCGTGCCAGGCTGCCGCGAAGGCGATCGACAGCGGTCGCAGCACGCGGCCTCCCCAGGACAGGTGCAGGATGAGCAGGTCGTGATCGCCGCCCGCGGGATCGGGGGTTCGCTCCGCCACCACCAGGTGGCGGTGGGGGATGCGGCCGGTGGCCTGGCGTTGGCGCGCGAGATAGCCGATCAGCGCCTCGGCCGATGCGTGATCCAGGCGATGCTGTGCGCGCAGGCGCTCGGCGAATCCCGGATCGTCGAGCTGTCCTTCTGCGGCGCGGCAGAACTCGCCGATGCGGCTGCCGAGGGACCAGTCGCGGTCCTCGGCTTCCGCGCGCCAGAACGGCGCCATCGCGCCGGGCTTGTTCCCGGGCACGACCTCGACGTCGCTGTGGGTGATGCGCGCGATGCGCCAGGTCTGGGTGCCGATCGAGAACTCGTCGCCCGAATGGCGCTCCCATACGAACTCCTCGTCGAGTTCGCCGATGCGAGCGCCGCTGCCCTGGATGCGGATGGCGAAGTAGCCGCGGTCAGGGATCACCCCACCGCTCTGGTACATCACCCGCAGCGCGCCGGCGCGCGCTTCGAGCCGGACATCGCGGCCATCGGGGCCGGTGATCAGCCGCAGGCGCGGGGTGATCTCTCGCAGCCTGTTGTCGCCGGATCGGCCGATCAGCAGGTCGACGACGCTATCGAAGGCCGGCCGGTCGAGATCGCGGTAGGCGCGGCAGGTGCGGATGAAGCCGTAGAGCGCGTCGACGTCCCAGGTCTCGACCCCGCACATGCCGACCAGCACCTGCGCCAGCACGTCGAGGGGATTCTCGATCGGCGAGAGCGCCTCGCCGCTGCCCGACGCGGCGAGGGGCACCATGACCGCCGCTTCGAGCAGATCGCGCTCGTGCAGGGGGATGACCCGGCCGTGGCTGATCGCGCCGACCTGGTGCCCGGCGCGCCCGACGCGCTGGATGCAGGCGTTCAGCGAGCGTGGACACTGGACCAGCACCACCTCGTCGATGCTGCCGATGTCGATGCCCAGCTCGAGCGAGCTGGTGGCGACCAGGGCGCGCAGCTCGCCGTTCTTCAGGCGCGCTTCGACCAGCGCGCGCAGATCGCGGGCGAGCGACCCGTGGTGGGCATACGCCAGTGGTTCGGCTTCGCCCTCGTTGAGGAAGCGCGCCAGCTTCTCGCTCATGCGCCGGCTATTGGTGAAGAACAGCGTCGAGCGGTTGGCAGCGATGATCGTCTTCAGCTCGGCCGCCAGCGCCGGCCAGAAGTCGTCGCTTCCGAGCGACGCCAGCGCGCGTGGACGGACGATCGCGATGTCGATGACCTTGGTCGACGGCGCCTCGATCACGCTCACCCTGCGCGGGCGATAGCCGCCGTCCGCCTGCTGCTCCTGGCCGCCGACGAATTCCGCGACCACGTCCAGCGGCCGCACCGTCGCCGACAGTGCGATGCGCTGCATGTCCTCGCTCTGTCGCGCCAGGCGTTCGACCGCGGTCATCAGCCAGGTCCCGCGCTTGGTGCCGGCCACCGCGTGGATCTCGTCGAGGATGATCGTGCGCACATCAGTGAGCACACGCCTGCCGCCATGGCTCGAGAGCAGCAGGTTGAGGCTCTCGGGCGTGGTGATCAGGATCTCGGGCGGCCGACGCAGCATGCGCGCGCGCTCGATAGGCGGGGTGTCGCCGCTGCGCACCATCGCCCGGATCTCGGGCATCGTGCCGCCGCGCGCTGCGAACCACTCCGCTAAAGCGGCGAGGGGGTCCGACAGGTTGCGTTGCACGTCATTGTTGAGCGCCTTCAGGGGCGATACGTACACCACCGAGATGAGACCGGTCGGCCAGCTGCCCGCGATCAGCTGGTTCAACGCCCACAGGAATGCAGCCAGGGTCTTGCCGCTTCCGGTGGCAGCGGTCGCCAGCACGTGCTCGCCCTGGGCGATGCGTTCCCACGCCAGCGTCTGCACCGCGGTCGGGGCGCCAAAGCGCTCCTGGAACCACGATGCCACCAGCGGATGGAACTGGGACAGCACGGTGTTCACGGCGGTCGACGGTAATCGCGTACGGAGCAAACGCTGGCAAGCCTCGGACGAGGTTCGACGTGATGAAGGCAGGCCGCGGCGGTAGCCGAAGCCGAAGCCGAAGCCGAAGCCCGTGTGCGTCGAGGCATGGTCCACAACCTTCCTCCCTTTCCAGCTGCCGGTCCTACCTCCACCCGCATACTGCCGGTACTCACCATGGCCAAGACCTGGATGCGCCGCGTCGGACCCGCGATCGGGGTGGTGCTCTTCGCGCTCGCCCTGGGCGTGCTCCATCACCAGGCCCAGGCCACCGACATGGGCGCGCTCAAGGCCTCGATCCGCGCGTTGTCGTGGTCGGTGGTGGTGGTGGCGGTCGCCTGCACCGCGGTCGGGTACCTGATCCTCACCTTCTACGACCAGCTCGCCTGCCGCCATGCCGGCCATCCGTTGCCGTGGCGGCGGGTGGTGCTGGCGTCGTTCATCGGCCACTCGTTCACGCACACGCTCGGCAACGCCATCCTGGTCGGCGGCTCGGTGCGCTACCGCCTCTATTCCGCCTGCGGCCTGTCGGCGGTGCACATCGCGCTGGTGATCGGCTTCTGCGTGATCGGCTTCTGGGTCGGGTTCCTCGCGCTCTGCGGGGCGGTCTTCCTGATCGAGCCGCCTCCGACGCTCGCCGCGCTGCGCCTGCCCTTCTCGTCGCTGCCGGTGATGGGCGCGTGCTTCCTGCTGGTGCCGTTGTCGTGGCTGGTCCTGTGCTCGTTCGTGCGTGCGCCGCTGCGCATCCGCGGGTGGTCGCTGCGGCTGCCGACGCCGCTGATGTCGGGTGCGCAGATCGCCCTCGGCGCGGCCGAGATGGTGACGCGCAGCCTGGTGCTGTACGTGCTTTTGCCACCGGAGCTGGGCCTGGGCTTCGCGGCGTTCCTGGGCTCGTACCTGCTGGCGATGGTCGCGGGCAAGATCAGCCAGATCCCGGGCGGATTGGGCGTGCTCGAAGGCGTATTCGTGATGCTGCTGCCGACCGGGGCATCGCCCGCCGGAGTCCTGGGCGCGCTCGCGGTCTACCGCGGCATCTACTACCTGGTCCCGCTGCTGGTCGCCGCGCTCGCGCTCGGCGGTTTCGAGATCGCGATGCGGCGGCGCGCGCCGAGCGCGGCTCCATCGCCCGATGCCGGGTGGTTCGGGCTGGCGGTCCGCCATCTCATGGCGTCGGTGGTGGCCATCGGCGCGGCGATCCTGGTGGTGGGGGCGATGGTGCCGACCGAACCGGTGCGCGCCCAGTTGTTGTCCAGCCTGGTGCCCGTCGCGGTGCAGGAGACCGCCTTCGTGCTCAGCGGCGCGGTCGGCATGGTCCTGATGTTCGCGGCGCGCGGACTGCAGCGGAAGCTGCGCCCGGCCTGGAACCTGTCGGTCATCCTGCTCGCGGTCGGCGCGGTGCTGGCGCTGGCGCGCGGCATGGGTTGGGAGGAGGCCACCGCGCTGTCGCTGCTGCTGATCGCCCTGCTGCCGTGCCGGCGCGACTTCCACCGCGGCGTCGGCCTGGGCAGTGTCGAATTCATTCCGGGGTGGTCCGCCGCAACCGCCATGCTGCTGGTCGCCGCCGCCGGATGCGGCTGGTTCG
This sequence comes from Planctomycetota bacterium, assembly GCA_013696105.1. Lineage (GTDB taxonomy): Bacteria > Planctomycetota > UBA11346 > UBA11346 > UBA11346 > JACCZE01. Next base: position 18,534 of record JACCZE010000283.1, read on the forward strand.
CCTTCAAGCCGATCGACTGGTCCTGGGACCTGCTGACCACCTTCGGCCCAGGAGACGACGCCGCCCGCGCCTTGCGCGCCTTCGCCGCGGCTGCGTCCGTCGCGGCGGTCGTCGCCATCCTGAGATTGGTGCGCCCGGCCTTCTCGCCGCCGTCGGCCCGGCTGACGGACGTCGACCGCGCAGCGACCATCGCCGAGCATGCGTGCGACGCGCTCGCGCACCTGGCGCTGCTGGGCGACAAGCAGCTGCTGTTCAGCGCCAGCGGCGAGGGATTCCTGATGTACCGCGTCGAGGGCCGCAGCTGGGTGGCTCTCGGCGATCCGATCGGGCCGCTCCAGGACCGGCGCGAACTGGCGTGGAGCTTCCGCGACCTGTGCGACCACCACGACGGACGCCCGGTGTTCTACCAGGCGCGCGAGTGCGAGCTGTACGCCGATCTCGGCCTGACCCAGGTGCGCATCGGTGACGAGGCGCGCGTGCCGCTGCCGTTCTATGCACCGGGTTCCGCGGCTCGGGTCGCGCGCCTGGCCGACCTCGGCTTCGAGTTCGAGGTGGTCGGCGCCGAGCGCACGCTCGCGCTCCTGCCCGAGCTCAAGCGCGTGGACGAGGCGTGGGCCGATACGCACACCGGTGCCGCCCACGGATTCGACCACGGCCATTTCGATCCCACCTGGATCTCGCGCTTCTCGGTCGCGGTCGTGCGCTGGGGCGGGTCGATCGTCGCGTTCGCGACGGTGTGGACCGCACCCGCGCGCACGGAAATGAATCTCGATCTGGTGCGCATCGTCCCCGACGCGCCCCCGGCCCTGCTCGAGGGCCTGTTCGACGCGGTGATGGCGTGGGGCAAGGAGAACGCCTACGCCTGGTTCAGTTTCGGATTGGTGCCGATGCCGGCGGTCGGGAATCTGCCCTGCACCGTCGCGGCCATGCCCGTCGGAACCGGCTTCGGTCGGCGCATGTTCGCGCACGGCGAGCACTTCGCGACCCTCGGCGAGGTCCGGGCGTTCAGCGCGCGCTTCGACCCGGTGTACGAGCCGCGCTGGCTGCTGTCGCGCGAAACCGTGCACGTGCCCGGTATGATCCGCGACATCGTCGCCCTGGTCGCGCCCGGATCGCCGCCGGGAGCGTCGGCACCACTCGCTGCGGTACGGGTGTAGGAGCTGCTTCGGGGGCTACCCCGCGCCATCCGGCTCCAACGCCACGTTCGCGACATCGGCGGCTTCCGCCGCCGAGCCGCGCGGCACCAGCGCCCCATCCGGCAGCACCTGGAAGACCGCCGGTCGGAAATTCGCGACCCACACGGGACCGAGCTCCTGCGACAGCGAATGCACGCGGTCATTCTTGCGCCAGAGCAGATTCCGGCCATCGACGGTGGTGATCACGACTCGCCAGCGTTGGTCCATGGCTCGCTCCTTATTACTCGTCCGACGTCCGACGTCCGACGTCCGACGTCCGACGTCGACTTCAGGTTCCTGATTCCTCATTCATCGTCACCGCATCTTGTCCGTCCGCCATCGGCAGCCCACGCCATTTTGTCGGCGGTTCTTGGCCGTCCCGACGTCGGACGTCGGACCCCGGACGTCGGACGTTCCCTCACACCCCGATCTCATGCGTCCACGCCCGATGCGTGTTCTTCTCGGCTTCCGCGGCCACCGACGGGTCGCCGCCTTCCTCCTGCGCGATCTCGGTCGCGACCACGTGGGGGATGATGCGGCTGAGGTCGATGATCTGCGTGGTCAGGTCCTGCAGGTGCACCAGGCTGATCTGGGCGAGATGCATGTCCCGGTGCGCGAGTCCGACGGTGTGCAGCATCTCGTAGCTGATCGCCGCCATGCTCAGAGCCGCGTAGTCGTCGCGCAGCATGCGCGAGACCGCCTGGTCGCGCATGCGCTCGTACAGGCCCGCGACCGTTCCCGACATGCGCGAGAGCGCCCGCGCCACGCCGTTGCGGTGGTCGGCGCCGAAACCCGTGAGGTAGGTCTCGAGGGCGCCGACATGGCGCGCGAGGATGCGGTCGATCGCCAGCACCACCGTTCCCGCCTCCGGCATCACCAGCAGCCGTTCGCTCACGCGCTGCCGGGCCACCGCCTTGAGGATGTGGCGCTCCAGCACGTAGAGGTCGCCCGCGTGCTTCTGCAGTGACTCTGCGCGATCCATGTACCACCTCGTCGTCGTTGAGCAGTGCGATAAACAGTCTGCTGATTATACGCATATCCGCCGCAATACCCACGTCTTTCGGGCGTGTGTCCATGGTCCATGGCGGCACTGCTACCAGCGCAGTTCGACCGGCGCCACCGCGGTGGCGCGCTCGCCTGCGCTTGCCGGCCCGGCGTCGAGCGTCTCCACGCGTCGCACGGTGAGGGTTGGGAAGTCGAAGCTGGCGTCGACGGTGCCGCTGATGCGCAGGGGCTCGCCGCGTTCGAGCAGCACGCCATACGCATGGTAGGAATCCGGGAACCACACCGTCTCGACCAGCCCGGTCTCGTCCTCGAGGGTGACGAAGCACATCGGTTCGTGGCGGGGCACCGGCAGGGGCTTGCCGGCGTCGTCGGTGAGGTAGGTGGCGCTCACGCGTTTGCGCGCGATCGGCCAGGCGATCACCCACACCTGCCGGCCCGCCAGCTTGGCGGTGATGTCGCGGCAGCGGGTCGGGCGCTTGGCCGGCAGGCGCCACAGGCACAGGGGATGCGTCTCGGGCAGGAAGCCCAGGCAGGCGAAGCGTCGCCGCCGCACCTGATCCAGCGGCAGGTCGCGCAGCGCCGGCGGAGGCAGGTCGGTCGCGTCCTCGGACACCAGGTCGATCATCGCCTGGCCGCCGGCGGTGGGCGGATGGATGAACGCGTCGGATCCGCGCGCCGCCACCGCCGCCAGCCACGAGCGCTGGGCGGCGTTGCAGCCGGGCAGCAGCGCGTCGAGCGCGCCCGCGTCGCACAGCGCGGCCAGCTCGTCGGACGCCACGCGGCAGCGGGTGCGGAAATCGCGCAGGCTGGAGAAACGTCCGACGTCCGACGTCCGACGTCCGACGTCGGAAGCGGTGGCAGAGGCGCGTGAGCGGGTGCGGGTGGCGATGATCGCCTCGGCGGTGGTGCGCGAGAGACCCTTCACCAGATGGAAGCCGATGCGCAGGGCGTCGGAGCCTTCGCGCACGGTCAGCCACCGGCTCTTGAGCGCGCACGGTCCGCGGATCTCGACGCCCAGGCGGCGCGCCTCCTCGACGTACGCGGCGGTGTGGTAGTAGCCGCCCTGGTTGGCGATCACCCGGGCCATGAAGTGCGCGGGGTGATGGGCCTTGAGGTACGCGCACTGGAAGCTGACCACGGCGTAGCTCGCCGAATGCGCCTTGCAGAAGCTGTAGCCCGCGAAGGACGAGATCATGCCCCACACGTGCGCGATCACCGCGTCGTCGACGCCCGTCGCCTTGGCGCCGTGGTAGAAGCGCCCGGCCAGCTCCTGCAGGCGCTGCGCGGTGTCGCTGCGGCCCAGGGCCTTGCGCAGCTGGTTGGCTTCCGCGCTGCCGAATCCGGCGAGGGCCTGCGAGACCTCCATCACGTCCTCTTGGTAGGACAGCACGCCGAAGCTTTCGCTCAGCAGGTTGGCCAGGCACGGATGCGGATACCACTCGGCGCGCTCTTCGGGCGTGATCTGCCCGCCGCACGCCTTCCACACGTGGTAGCGCGCGATGTAGGTCTGGATGACGTTGTTCGCCGCCGGGCGGATGATGCTGCTGTGCACCACCAGCCGGTCGAAGTCCGGGCTGCCGACCTTCGCCTGCAGCTGGCGCATCGACGGGCTCTCGATGTAGAAGCAGCCCATGGTCAGGCCGAGCGCCATGATGCGCTTGGTCTGCGGATCGTTGACCGCGTCCCACGCGCCTTCGGTCAGGCGGATGCCGTCCTCGGCGAGATCCGCGATGCAGTCGCGCACCACCGCCAGGCTGCGGTTGCCGAGCAGGTCGATCTTGGCGAAGCCGAGGTCCTCGGCGCCGTCCTTCTCCCAGGCGATGGTCGGCACGTGCACGGTGCGCGTGCCGCCGTTGCCGTCGGGCAATTCCAGGGTCTTGGCCGCGGGATGCACCGGCACCAGCTCGCGGATCGGCCGTGCGGTGATCACCGCCCCGCCGCAGTGCAGGCCCAGGTGGCGCGGCGCGCCGGCGATGGCGTCGGCGGTGGCGATGATCGCCGGCCACGGCTCGACGATCTCCGCCGGCACACCGTAGGCGTCGGCGTCGTGCAGGCG
>JACCZE010000335.1 GCA_013696105.1 Planctomycetota bacterium
GTCCTGGGCGCCGACACCAAGCCGGCGGCCCCGCCGCCGGTGGCAGCCGGGGCGCCGCGTCCGGTCGATGCCGCCACCGCGCGACGGGCCGATCGCGCAGCGCAGGAATTCCTCGACCAGCAGGAACGCAACCAGACTCCGGCCGACCCCGAGGCGATCGCCGCCCTGGCCGACGCCGAGGTGCTGCTGCTCGAGTGCTCGGCCTTCATCGAGAAGGGCCTGTCGACCAAGGCGGGGGAGAGCTTCCTGGGTGCCGGCAAGAAGATGAAGGAGATCGGATCCGATCAGCGCCGGCTGCTGGGGGATCGCTACCGCAAGGCATCGGACGCGCTCACCGGACTGTCGCGCAAGCTCCTGGGCGACGAGACCTTCAACCCGCCGGACGAGTCAGCGGGAGACACTCCGACGGCAGCCCCCGACGCCGCCAAGTAGTCCGCTGGCCCATTTTGTGCTTTTCCATCCGGATCGGGTCGTTCTGACACCCCCTCCTGGTTCCACCGCATGACGTCACCATGACTAGGTCCACGCCGATGGCCAAACGCGACTATTACGAGGTGCTCGGCCTGGCCAAGGGAGCGAGCACCGACGATATCAAAAAGGCTTATCGCAAGCTGGCGATGAAGCACCACCCCGACCGTAATCCCGGGGACAAGGAAGCCGAAGCCAAGTTCAAGGAGGCGGCTGAGGCCTACGAGGTCCTGTCGGACGACACGAAACGCGCCCGTTACGACCAGTACGGCCACGCGGGCGTCGAGGGCATGGGCCACGCGGGCCAGGGTTTCAACTCCATGGAAGACATCTTCGCTGCCTTCGGCGATGTCTTCGGGGGCGGATCGATCTTCGACCAGTTCTTCAGCGGCGGCGGACGCGGCGACCGCAACCAGGGCGCGAGCCTGAAGCTCGGACTCGAGATCGGTTTCCGCGAAGCCGTGTTCGGCTGCACCAAGACCATCGACCTCAAACGCAGCGAGACCTGCGAGACGTGCTCGGGGTCGGGCGCCAAGGCCGGCACCAAGGCCACCGGCTGCCGGGTGTGCGGCGGTTCGGGTATCGTGCGCCAAGGGCAGGGGTTCTTCGTGGTGCAGACCACCTGCCCCCAGTGCCAGGGCGCGGGCAAGACCATCGCTGATCCCTGCCAAGCGTGTCGCGGCGCCGGCGCGATCCCCAAGAAGGTGACGATCAAGGTCCGCATTCCCGCCGGCATCGAAGATGGCTCGCGTCTGCGCGTGGCCGGCGAAGGCGAGTCGGGCCGCCAGGGTGGAGCGCGCGGCGATCTATACGTCTATGTCACGGTGAAGCCAGATGCCTTCTTCGAGCGCCACGAGAACGATGTGGTCTGCAAGGTGCCGGTGAGCTACGCCCAAGCCGCGCTCGGCGCCGAGATCGACGTGCCCACGCTCAACGGCTCGGCGAAGCTGAAGATTCCCGCCGGAACGCAGCCGAACGAGATCCTGCGCATGCGTGGCCAGGGCGTGCCGACCGGGCGCGGGCAGACTCGCGGAGATCAGCTGGTCGTCGTTCAGGTGACGGTGCCCAAGCGCACCACCGCCCGTCAGGACGAATTGCTCAAAGAGCTGGGCGCCATCGAGGAAGCCACGGGCGAACAGCGCAACTTCTTCGACCGCATCAAGAGCATGTTCGAGTGAACGCACCGAGGCAGCCATGACCAGACAGATCGATGACGACGAACCCGCCGCCTCCTCCGATGCCGAGATGCCCGATCCGAACCATCCCGAAGGCGCTCAGGGCGCCAAGCCAGACGAGCAGATCTCGGTGTCGGCGAACGAATACGAAGCGCTGCGCCGCGAGGTTGGGGAATGGAAGGAGCGTTGCGCCCGGGGCCAGGCCGAGTTCGACAACGCGCGCAAGCGCCTGCGCAAGGAGGCCGACGAGGCTGGAACCCGCGCGGTCGCACGCTTCGTCAAGCCGATCCTCAATGAATTGGACAATCTCGAGCGCGCGCTGGAATCGGCGAAATCCGAAGCGTTCGCCGAGTTCGCGCAGGGCGTGACCATGATCCGGGACAACCTCCGCACCGCCTTCGCGAACGCGGGCATCGAGGAGGTCGCCACCGACGGCGCGTTCGATCCCGCACTGCACGAGGCCATCGCCGAAGTCGAGCGCGCCGATCTGCCGCGCGGTCACATCGCCCAGGTGCACCGCGCCGGGTTCCGCCTGAAGGATCAGCTGGTGCGCACCGCCCAAGTGGTGGTAGCCAAACCAGTCAGCGCGAGCACTCCTTAGCCGGGCATCGTCACTTCGCCCAGCTGTCGCTTCTCCATCTGATCGCGTCCCGCCAATGGCCATCCGTGGGTGTGGTCACGGTCGCCGATGCGTGGCCGACGCAGTACAGGACGTTGACGCGGCCGCGGTGGCGCGAGTCATCGACGGCAGACATCACCGCATGGCCCCATTGACCCATGCCGGTCTCGCGCGCCACCGCGTCCACGAAGAGCACGACCTCGGACTC
>JACCZE010000320.1 GCA_013696105.1 Planctomycetota bacterium
TCCTCGCGACCAAGGCCTGCGACCGCACCCGGCCGGTGCTCGACGTCTCGGGCTGGGCCCACCGCGTCAGCGAGTCGGACGTCTACGACAGCCACAACTACGAGCAGGATCCCGAGAAGTTCAGGGATCAGCTCGCCGGCCTGGCCGAGGGCAAGGCGTTCGTCAATGCGCGCGACGGCGGCAAGACCACGATGTGCGTACCGTATCGCAACCAACCCTACTTCGTCAGCGAGTTCGGTGGCGCGCTGTGGAATCCCGATGCGAAGAAGAGCGATCCTGCCTGGGGCTACGGCACCAACCCCAAGACCCTCGAAGAGTTCTACCAGCGCTTCGAACGCCTGTGCGGGGTGCTGCTCGACGACCCCGAGATGTTCGGCTACTGCTACACCCAGCTCACCGACGTGTTCCAGGAGCAGAACGGCATCTACCGCTTCGATCGCCGCAAGAAGTTCGATCTCGCGCGCATCCGCAAGGCGCAGATCCGCGCGGCCGCGTACGAGCTGGTCGACGCGAAGACCGAGGATCCCGCTCCGCGCAGATCCGCACGCCTGCCGGCCCGAGCCGGCGCGTCTGCCAAGCTCGCCGCATCGTCCAGGTTGAAGAAGGCAGGCAGCGCCGGCTGATCTCTGGGCTACACGACCACACCACGACCACACCCGCTCCGGAGCCGACCATGCGCGCACGCGCCGCCGAATCGATGAACGTTCCCACCTTCGCCGGGAAAGGCGAGATCACCTTCGCTGCGAAGGCCAAGCCCACGCCCGGACCGGGCCAGCTGCTGGTGCAGGTGCGCGCGAACGCGGTCTGCGGCTCGGAGCGCGGTCAGTATTTCCACTGCTCGCAGGTGACCCCTGGCCATGAGATCGTCGGCACGGTGGTCGAGGCCGGCGCCGCGGCCAAGACCCCGGTCGGCGAACTCGGCGCCATCTACCTGATGGATTTCTGCGGCGCATGCCGGTGGTGCCGGTCGGGCTGGACCAACCAGTGCCTGGCCAAGCGTGCGGACATGGGCTTCTCGCACGACGGTGGCTACGGGCCTTTCGTGCTGGTGAACGAGAACATCTTCTTTCCCGTCGGCGCCGACATCGCAGCGGATTTGGCGACCATGCTGCTCGATGTCATGGGCACCGGCGCGCATGCGGTGGAGCGCGCGCAGAGCGTGCACCACGATATCCGCTCGTTGGCGGTGCTCGGCGCCGGGCCGATCGGTCTCGGCGTGGCGGCGATGGCGCGCATCATCCTCGGCGATGCGGTGCAGGTCGTCGTCACCGACTACAACGTCTACCGTCTGCGTCTGGCTGAAAAGCTCGGCGCCCGCGCGGTGGATCTCAACCACGGCACCATCGCCGAGGCGTTCGCAGGCTGCGAAATGCCCGACGTTGCGATAGACACCACCGGCAAGGCCAGCGCGCGGCAGCAGGCGATCGAGCTGCTCGCCAAGCGCGGCGTGCTGGTATGCGTCGGGCATGGGGAAGGATTGAACCTCGAGGTGTCCAAACACCTGATCGCGCCCGAGCGTTCGGTGCTGGGCAGCGAATACTTTCCCTTCGCCGACCTGGCGAAGAATGCCGCGCGTCTGCGCGCCCATCGCGCCTACCTGGGCCAGATCATCACCCACCGGTTCCCGGTGGCGGACATCAAGGCGGCGTTCGACCTCTTCTGGAAGGGCGATACGGGCAAGGTCATCGTCGAGCAGGAGGGCGTCTGATGGGATCCACCGCCAAGGCCAAGCTGCGCATCGCCATCGTCGGCGCTGGTGGTTGGGGCAACCAGCACGCGCGCTGCCTGGCCGAACGCTCCGACGTCGAGCTGGTCGGCATCTGCGGACGCACCGCCGAGCGCACGCGCGAACGTGCCGACGCCTACCGGACCAGGCCGTACCTGGCGATCGGCGAGATGCTCGCAAAGGAGAAACCGGATCTGGTCTTCCTCTCGCTGCCCAACCGCGAGCACTTCAAGCCGACCCTCGAGGTGATCGAGGCCGGCTTTCCGCTGCTGGTCGAGAAGCCCCTGGTGTTCGACCTGGCGGAAGCCGACCAGCTGTTGACGGCCGCGCGGCGGAAGCGGCTCTTTTTCGCCATCAACTTCAATTGGCGCTGGGCGAAACCGATCCAGCTCGCTCGGCAGGCGATCGCCGCGGGACGCCTGGGTGATCTGGTGTTCGCGACCTGGCGTTTCGGCGGTGAGGGGGGCGCCTGCCCGCTGCACAACAACCTCATCGAGACCCAATGCCACGGCTTCGACCAGCTCGAGCACCTGTGCGGACCGATCGCCAGCGTCTCGGCGCACGTCGCCGAGGTCTCCGGCAAGGGTCCGAGCTCCATGGCGGTGTCCCTCGGATTCGCATCCGGCGCGGTCGGATCCCTGGTGGGGAGCTACGACTCCTCCTACGCCTACACTGATACCCACGCGCTCGAGGTCTGCGGCACCAGGGGCCGCGTGCTGGTGTCGGACACGGTCAAGCGTTTCAGCTTCCAGGCCGCCGGCAGCGAAAGCGCCGAGGTGTGGGAAGCCGGTTTCTTCAACGACCGCGACCGCGAGTTCCATCGTACCATGGACAAGCACGTCGACGACCTGCTCGCCGCCTTCCGCGCGGGCGCTCCGCCCCCCGTGCACGCCGACGCCGGACGCCGGGCGCTCGCGCTGGCGCATGCGACCATCTCCGCGATCCGCACCGGCCAGCGCACCAGTCTCTCTGCCTTCGAACCGCCGGCGCAAGCCGCGGCCCCCGCCTGAATCGATCTACCCGCCCACGCCCCTCAGCCCCAGCGACCGCAGGAGTCCTCCATGGCCCTTCCCCGTTCCGAATATCCCCGCCCGCAGTTCCGCCGCGCGGATTGGCAGTGCCTCAACGGCACGTGGGAATTCGAGATCGATTCCGGCGACAGCGGGTTCGAGCGCGGCCTGGGGCGGAAATTCCCGCTCGACATCACCGTGCCGTTCTGCCCCGAGTCCAAGCTCTCGGGCGTCGAGCACGTCGACCGCATGCTCGCGGTGTGGTACCGACGGCAGATCAGCGTGCCCAAGGCGTGGGCCGGTCGGCGCATCCTGCTGCACTTCGGCGCCGTGGATTATGACGCCACGGTGTGGGTG
>JACCZE010000347.1 GCA_013696105.1 Planctomycetota bacterium
AGGCTTCATAAGCCTTAGGTCAGTGGTTCGATTCCACTCAGCGCTACCAGGTCATCGACGAGACGGTCTGAAACCGCTTCCGAGGCCTATTCCGGCAGGATCACGAACGCGCCGCTGAGTTCCTTGACCACGATCTTGCCCTCGGGGGTATCGCGGCCGTTCCAGGTCCACGCGCCCGTCCGGCTCATCCGCCATTTCGGCCTGTCGCCAGCGAGGTACTCCGCCTGCGTTGCCGCTCCGACGCTGCCATCGAGGCGACGGGTTTCCGGGAGCAGCATGACCAGGTGGGTCGCCGTGGTGCCATCGACGAACACGAACGAGAGCGAATGGGTCGGGTACCACGAATTCATCCCAGGACGCTAGCACGGGAGGTCGAGTTTGCCAAGCGAAGCCGGTCCTGCTTGGTCAGCCACCGGTGGGTCGTCGGTCCACACCCTGCGAGGATCGTCTGGCCAGGGACGGCCGCCCCGGTGCTGCGCCTTTCCTCCAGCGCGGGGTCTGTAGGATGGACAGCTTAACCTACAGGACTTGCCATGGGCAAACGTGGACCGATGACCTTCGCAAAACGCCAACGTGAAACCGACAAGAAGCGCCTCGCGGAACAGAAGCGGGCGCGACGTGCGGAACGCGGCAAGCAGGATTCGACCGAACCCGAGGTGATCATCTGCAAGCCGATCATCGACGAGGAAGAGCAGCAATCCTGACGGGATGGATGCGATGCGAGGATGAGCGCATCGTCAGCGTTTGAGGCCGATGCCCTCGCCTTCCATCGCGAATTGCTTTTTGATGAATTTCTTTGGTACGAATTGGGGGTTCGGGGCGCCTTCGACATTCTTGGGCTTTTCGAGTTCAGCGACGCTGAACTCGATCGTGCACTTCGCCTTGGCCCCGATGGTTCCGTTGGGGCGAATCTCACCAACCACATGAAACGGGCCTGGGGTCGGCAACGGGATCTGGCCACTGATGTCGAAGACTGCTTTCCCATCAGCGCCGAGAGTGACCGGACCAGAGAATTCATAATTGACGGCGATGGTTTCGGGCAGCAATCCTGACGAATTGGCGGTCAATTGCCGTACCTTGCCTCTGACGGCTCCCTTCACCACGGTCAGGTTGATCTCGCCCGTCGAGACCTGTTTCCCTGGCGGACCATTCAACCGATCGCACATGTAATGTCCTTCTGCCCACGCCAAGGGATCGGGCGGTGGTTTCACGACCACCTCATTTTTGCCGCAGCTGGCGACTGACAGGAGAGCCAAGCCGATGATCAGGAAGCGCATGATGTGATTTCCTTCAAGTAGTTCCGAGTTCTTGCCTTCGGGCCCACTGCGTCGACTGACAATAATGAGATTGTTCCCGCCAGCCGATCAGCGCCGCCCGGGCATGGGCGTCGCGCGCTCACGCACCGTCCGATGAAACGTCGAGCACCCGACATCCAGAAGGCCATCCCGCTCCGACGAAGCGGATCAAACGGCCGCGGTAGTCCACCTTCCGGAGGCTGTTCTCGCGACCGAGATTGATGAGGACGGTGCCTTTGGACCCTCTGAATGGGATGATATCGATGGCATCGGGGAGATTTCCGGCCTGGAGTCGCTCGGACAGTTGGGGTTTCATGTCTCCATCATGCGAGGGTCTCAGCATCAACTGCATCAGCAGCTCGAGATCCTCCGTGATCAACCCGGCTTCGGTCAGCTTGGCCTTCAGAGTCCTCTGGGGGACAACGGTGATATTCTTCGCTCCGAGCAGCGCGACGTTGACGTCGAGCTCGTTCCGGGGTTTCCATAAAGCGACGATATCCTCGAGTTTTTCGGCCGGAACCCATAGGTCGAGCGCAGGCTCGTAGACGAGATCCTTGATCTGAGCGATGACGGTCTTCGCAGAGGCGAGGTTTATCGTTCGCGGCTTACCCAGACGCAGGCTGCCGACATCGACCAGCGGCAGTGCGTTAGGCAGAAGTGCGCGTTCCTGGATCGCCTGGATGCGCTCGGTGCGGTGCTTGCGGAAATCGGTCTCGGCGATGGTGAAGGCCTCGATGGTCTGGCGCTCCGGGCTCTTGATCTGAGAGGATGCGATGACCACGGCGATGAGCGCGACGACCACCACGATCGCGAGGATCCACACCCGGCGCGAGCGGTGGGCACGGTCGCCTTCACCCACCACCGCCGCGGCGGTGATCTTCCCGGCCACGCCGTCCTTGCTGGTACGCTTGGCTTTGTTGTCGGCTTTTGCCGCGTCCTGTTTCTTGGTCTCGACCTGCAGAGCCAGGTTGGCAGCCGACGCCAATGTCCCGGCCATTGCACGGCGCGCGTCCTCCTGCTGGCGGGTAAGCTTCGCGGCGCGGCTGGCGGCCTTCTCGCCCTCTCCTCCGCCCGGTCGCGGAGTCGTCATCGTGGCTGGAGCCGGGGATGGCCGCTGGGGTGCCGGCGACGGTGCAGACTGGGGAGCCGGAGCGACGGCCGCCGGTCGTGGCGCAGGTTCGGGAGCCGCCGGCGTCGGCGGCGGTGCGACCTTGTCGGCGATGCCGTCGGCGCGCAGCTGGAAGGCCTGCTTGCAGCCGGTGCAGCGCACGGCGCGGCCGACCAGCACCGGCTTCATCGGATAGCTGTAGCCGCAATGGGGACAAACGAATGTGGCAGCCATCCGCCCTCCATGCTGGACCGCTCGGGCACTCGACGCAAGAACCCCTGTGGCCTCCCCGGCAGGGGTGTGCATTGCGGAGTCCTGCTCCCATGCGGTCGGTCACCGGCCCGCGCGGAAGGCCTCGGGCGACAATCCCACCGCCTGCTTGAACTGGGTCGAGAAGGTGAAGGGATTGCTGTAGCCGAGGGCGTAGGCGATCTCCTTGATCGAACCGCCCTCGCCTAGCAGCAGTTCACGTGCCCGGTCGATACGCCGACGGATGCGGTACTCGCCGGGCGAGAGCCCCATGTGCTCGCGGAAGACCTTGCGGAAGCGTTCGTAGCTCATGTTGAAGCTCCGGGCGACCTGTTCGAGCCGTCCGCGGTCATCCGCCGACTCTCCCAGCCGGCGGCAGGCCTCCTCGATCATGCCCCGGTGCTCGTCGTCGTCCCCGTGACCACGGTCCAGGGCGTACAGGCCGACCAGGACTTCGACGAGCGCGACGTACATCTTCGGCAGGTCGTGCTCGTCGGCGCTTCGCAGGGCGAAGACCAGCCGATCGATCCGGCGCACCAGGGACAGGTCCAAGCCAGGCTGCAGCACCGGGCGCTGGAGATCGATGACGCCGAGGTCCGCCAGCGATTGCGGAATCGCACCGGTGAAGTCGATCCAGCATTCGGCGAATGCGCTGTCCGGATCGATGCGCGTGGTATGCGTGCGGCCTGGAATGCGCTGAAACAGGCTGCCAGGACCCAAGGCCTGCGTTCGTCCATTCCAGTCGGTGTAGGTGCCGCGACCGCGCAGGACGTAGCACGCGGCATAGCTCGAAAACGCGCGATCGGTGACGTCGTGGGTGCGGCCGCGCTTGTCCTGGAATCCGCAGCTGATGCTGCTGACGCGCGGCGGGGCACCCATGCTGCGGTGCGTGCTGACATCACGGACCAGGGCCGGTGGGACGACGATGGATGTGCTGGAGGGGCTTCCCATGCCACCGAGCGTGACCAAAAAACATATGCAAGCAACCAGTTACGGCATTTTTTACAGATTACCGATGATAATATGCATGCAGTTCCGATTCGTCTGCGACCAGATCCGAAGTTCCATGCGTGAGACCACGCGAGGAGGACTCATGGGATCCTGCACCACCACCCCACCGGCATTGACCGAGCAGCAGCGGCTGTCGATGGACGACCTGGGATTCGTCGTCCTCGAACGCTTCCTGTCGCCCGACAAGAATCAGCGCCTCAAGGCCGAGATCGACGAGTACCTCGCCTGCGACCGCGCGCGCATGCCGTTCGAATTCCCCGAGCACGGTCGCCTGATCGGCGATCCGGCATTGATGCCGCTGATCACGTCCATCATGGGCGAGGGCTTCGCCTTCCACCACCTGCATACCGCCCGGCACGACGCCGGATCTCCTGGCGTGCATTGGCACCACGACTACGAGCAGATTCCCCAGTCGAACCGTTCGCATGCCATGGTCCATGTGTTCTACTACCTGAATGGGCTGGACGGGACGATCGGCGATCTGCTGCTCCTGCCCAAGTCCCAGCGCTGCATCTGGGAACGAGGTGTCGCCGGCGAGCTTTTCGGCAATTCCGATATTCCCGGTTCGATCGTGATCGATGATCTGCCACCCGGATCGGCAGTGATCGTCAACTCGGCGCTCCTGCATGCCCGCCGCGCCAAGCCCGGTGGTACGGGAAAGCCGCGGTACTTCGTCGATTCCTCCTACTGCCAGGCGGGGATCCGCTGGCCTGCCTATGGCGGGCTGCGCTGGCGTGACCACCTCCGCCGCTGCCGCGAACTCGGACTCGATCAGGACGGCGTGCATGCCCACCTGTTCGACGAGCGCCACTTCTTCGACGGAGCTGAGGCTTGGCAGCGCCTGTCCGCCATCAATCATGGCAGCCTGATGGCGACCCGGAACGAAACCAACGCATGACGCCTGCCGTGATCCTGGTCACCGGAGCGACCGGCAAGGTCGGGCGCGTCTTCATCGAGCGCCTGCTCGCGGATCCGCGCCACCAGGGCACCCGCGTCCGAGCGCTCTGCCACCAGCGGGTGCTGCCCCCGCAACCACGCCTCGAGATCGCCAAGGGTTCGATCGCCGATCGCGCGGTCGTCCGCGCGGCCATGGAGGGCGTCACCCACGTCGTGCATCTGGCGACCTGCAAGGAGACGCCCGAAGAGGTCATGGACGTGACGGTGAAGGGGTTGTTCTGGCTGCTCGAGGAATGCCGTGAGCGTGCCGGCTTCCAGCGCTTCGTGCTCATCGGGGGCGACGCTGCGCTTGGGCACTTCGTCTATCCGCATCCCATTCCGGTGACCGAGACGCAGAAGCATTCCGCCTACCAGGGATGCTACGCGCTCTCGAAGGTGCTCGAAGAGGCGATGCTCGAGCAGTATTACGTGCAGTACGGCCTCGACGGCTGCTGCCTGCGCGCACCGTGGATCATGGAGAAGGACGATTTCCGCTACACCATGACCTTCGGCGAAGACGTGTTCGGCGGCCCGCGCTGGCGCGACCTGGTGCCCAGCGCGGATGCGCAGCGGTACGCGGCCGATGGCACCGTGCCGGTGATGCTCGATCCGGCAGGCCAACCGGTGCAGCGGAACTTCATCCACGTCACCGACCTGGCCGAGGCGATGGTCACGGCGATCGATCACCCCAAGGCGCGTCAGCAGACCTTCAACATCGCGATGGACGAGCCGGTCGATTACCGCAAGGCGGCGGCGCATCTGCGTGCGACCCGGGGTATCGCGTCCGTGGACATCGCGACGCCGTACCACTCGACCTGGCTGGACAACACCAAGGCCAAATTTCTCCTGGGTTGGCGGCCGCGTTACGACCTCGCGAAGCTCATCGACGAGGCATGGAATTTCCAACGCTCGCCGAGCGACCCCCGCACCGTCTATTATCCCGGCTGATCGGGGCGCTCGCTGGTGAGCGCGGCTCATCGGATCGCGACCGGGTCGTCAACCGCTCATGAAGTGGCGCTTGCGAGCCGTCAGCGCGGTCCGGGCACCGGTTCAGCCCTTCGGCTTCACCATCCCCAGCACGGCCTTCACCACGTCCGCAGCCCACGGCAGGTAGGCCTTCTCCATCGCCTTGGCCTGCGGCGAGATCGAGGTTGCCGCGCCTAGGCGTTCGACCGGGGCGTCGAGCCAATCGAAGGCGCGGCGGCTGATGGTGTCCGCGACCTCGGCGGTGAACGAACAGGTCTTCACCGCCTGGCTGCCGACCACCGCCTTGCCGGTCTTCTTCACCGAGGCGATCACCGTGTCCCAGTCGAAGGGGACGAGGGTGCGCGCGTCGATGACCTCGAGCGAGATGCCGTGTTCCGTGGCCAGGATCTCTGCTGCCTTCATCGCTTCGTTGACCAGGTAGCTCCAGCCGATGAAGGTGGCATCGGTTCCGGCGCGCTTGATCGCGGCCTGGCCGAAGGGGATCAGGTACTCCTGGTCGGGGACCTCGCCCTTCATGCCGTAGAGCAACTGTCCCTCGACGTAGAGAATCGGGTTGTCATCGCGGATGGCGGTCTTCAACAGTCCCTTGGCGTCGTATGGATTCGACGGGACCACGACCTTGAGCCCGGGCGTGTGGCAGAAGATCGATTCGATCGACTGCGAATGCTGGCCGCCGTAGCCCTTGCCGCCGCCGGCCGAGGCGCGGATGACCATCGGCACCGAGCGCATGCCGCCCGACATGTAATGCCATTTGGCGGCCTGGTTCGAGATCTGATCGGACGACTGCAGGGCGAAGTCGAAGTACATCAGCTCGACGATCGGGCGCAGGCCCGCCATCGCCGCGCCCACCGCCGTGCCGCATATCGCTGATTCCGAGATCGAGGTGTTGAACACGCGATCGCGGCCGAAGGTCTCGAGCATGCCGGCGGTGACGAAGAACGCGCCGCCGTAGTCGGCGAGGTCCTCGCCATAGAGCAGCACGCGGTCGTCGCGAAGCATCTCCTCGACCATCGCCTCCTTGATCGCGTCCTTGTAGAGGATCAGCCCCTTGTCGTCGCGCTTGGTGCGCTCCACCTTGCCGACGGTCGTGCCCTTGGCGTATGCCGCGGGGACCACGGCGCTGGTGGTCTCGGCGTACAGGTACTTGTAGAGCTCCTGCGCCGAAGGATCGGGGCTGGCGGCTGCGCGCACGGCCTGCTTCGCGTTGCGGTCGAACGACTTCTGGTACATCGCGTCGAGGTCCGACTGCGAGGCGAGCCCGGCCTCGATCAGCTGGCGTCCGAACGTCACCAGCGGGTCGATGTCGCGCCACGCCTGCTCCTCCTCCTTCTTGCGGTAGGATTTGCGCGGGTCGCTCAGTGAATGGCCGTAGTAGCGGTAGGTGATCAGCTCCTTGAGCATCGCTCCTTTGCCCGCGCGCGCTTCGTCCACGGCCTTGCGCATCGCCTTGCGCACCGCGAGCACGTCCATGCCGTTGACGACTTCCGCGTGCATGCCGTCCTGCGCGAAGCCCCAGCCGCGGCACGCCAGGTAGGGGACGTCGCACAGCTCGCCGTGGGTCTGACCGGTCATCGCGTAGAGGTTGTTGAGGATGGCGAAGATCACCGGCACGCCGGATTCGCGCTTGTGCAGCCCGTTCTCGAACTGCGGCATGGTCGCCATCTGCAGCGACTCGAGGGTGATGCCGTTGGAGAACGCGCCGTCGCCGACGAAGCACACCGCGACCTTCTTGTCGCCGAGGTAGCGCGCAGCGTAGGCCGCGCCCGTCGCGATCGGAGTCCCGCCGCCGACGATGGCGTTCGCGCCGAGGTGCCCGAGCGAGAAGTCGGCGATGTGCATCGAGCCGCCGCGACCCTTGCAATATCCGTGTTCCTTGCCGAACAATTCGCAGATCGAGCGGTAGATGTGGTCGCCGATCAATTCCTGGCGGATGCCCTCGTCGTCCTTGGCTGCGACCTCGATGCGGTAGAAGCGGATGCGCTCCTCCATCTGCGGCCGGGTCATCGCCAGCAGCGCGGCGTAGCCCTTGGCCATGGAATCGCCGTGGCCGCGATGGGTCGAGGTGATGTAGTCGTCCCAGTTGAGCACCGAGCACGCCCCGACCGACGCGGCCTCTTGACCGATCGAGAGGTGGGTGGGTCCCTGGTATTCGTATTTTCCCGCGAGCGGTTCGTACGCGCCGGACCGCAGCTGGTAGATCATCTCCTCGAGCGCGCGCACGGCGCACATCTGGTCGTACAGCGACAGGGCCTCGGCCTTGGTGATGGTCTTGTCGGCCAGCTCCTGCAGGAGCGTGGTCTGGCATTGGAAAACCGGGATGTCCTTGGCGCGCAGCGTCGTCGGGGTGAAGACAGGCATGCAGTCGAGGCTGAGGACCATGGATGCTCCGCGGTGGATCGGCAGCGTACCCCGCCAAAGGTGGGGTTCAATGCGCCGAAAGACCGGGATTGTAGCACGTGTGGTCACATCCGCCGCCTCGGTGATGCGCCTCTCGGATAAAGACGTGATCGCTCTTGATCCTTGCGGGCCCGGAGCGGGCGGAGTACCGTACGCAGTGATGGCTGGATCGGACCGTGCGGAGCGCATCGAATCGGCCTTGGCGCGGAGGAACTACTCCCCCGCCATGCGCACACGCATCGAAGGGCTGCTCGACGGGCGCGAAGACCGCGATCGCCTGCGCTGCTGCAACTCCGGGTGCTACGTCTGCGCCAACGACCTGCGCGCGATCTTGGCAGAGATCGAAGGCGGGTCCGCTCCGGGCCCGGATGCCGTGCATGGCTGCGCCGGGTGATCAGCGTCCGATCTCGGGTCCGATGCCGGAATCTCCTCCGATGGTGACATCGACCCCATCGCCCGCCTCGGCGAGCACGCAGTCGGCCACGCTCCCAGGCATCAGCGGCACCGCTGCGATCTGCCCGGTGAACCGTTCGGGTGCGGTCAGAGGCAGATCCGTCTGCAGGATCGGAACGCTCACCGTGCGCAGATCGTTGTAGAACTCGAGGTACACCGAGTCGGTCCGCGCCGGGAGAGTGAACGAACGGGTCACGGTCTTGTCTTCCAGATCACGCGCCTCGACGGATTGGCGTCTGAGCGGATTGGTCCCGGTGGTGGCGTAGATGCCGCGCAGATGCCGATCGGTAGCCTCGTCCATGGTCACTTGCAGAGAGCGGTTCTTGACGCCGAGCGTGACGTCGAATCCCGGTGTGCCGCCGATGTGCACACGTTTCCTCAGGTAGTCGGTCAATGGACGCAGGCGGGCGCAGTCGCTCCGCCCGCTGGCGATCACCACGTCGATGGTCCCCGCCATGCGCGCGAGCGTTCGCGGGGGACGGTCCGGGTAGGAGATGGTGAACGCGCATGTCGAGGTGTGGGTGCCCTGCGCGACCTGGATGTCCTTCGGCTGCATGGCCGCGAGGTGCTCACCACAATCGGTGACGATCTCGGAAAATACCGGGTGCGACGCGGAGACCAGCTCCCAACCACCGTCGACTATCAGCTTGATGGACGCGGTGAACTCCTGGGATGCGATCCATCGATCGTCGTCATGGCTCATGCAGCTGGACATGCGCAGCGACTCGATGGACGCACGCACCAGCGCAATCGGGACCGGTTGATCGGCCCCCCGGGCATCAACACACCCGATGATGACCACCGCGAGCAGGTGTAGCGAGCGCATGCCTGGGCCCCGCGGTGATAGACGCAGGCGATCGTCCAAGGTTCACGGTGATCCAGCAGGCGACGGTCGACCCCCTTCGCGGCAGCGGCCGCTACGGCGCTGGAAGGTCGTCCAGGACTTGCACGGCCAGGTCGCTGGCCGTGGTTCCGATGACCAGTTCAACGCGCTCGGACGTGTCCTGATTCTGGGGCTGGGGGATGATCAGGGCGACATCCTTCAGCGAGAACGGCACCTTCGCGCGCTTCAATTCGCGGTGGAATTCCAGCAGGAGGGTGCCGCCGGGTGCGAATGTACCGCTGAAGGCGTGGCGCACCGAGGTTTCGTCGACCATCTCGATGCCGTCATCGCTGGGCTGGTTGACGATGCGATCGGCTCCGACGAACACTACGCGCCGCAGCAGGCGATCGGTGTCCCGGGTGAGGAACAGCGACAACGAATCATGATCCTGCTGGCGGATCGCCGCGGTCATGCCCGCTCGGTCCCCGAAGCGGACCCGTTTGCCGATGTATCGTTCGAATGGCTGCAGGCGCGCCGTATCCACCTCGCCGGTACCATAGGCGACCATGATCGTACCGCTGATCGTCACGCTGCGCGCCGGCGCATCCGGAGGAGTGAATTGGAGGCTGAGCTGGATTCCCTGCGCTTCGTCGCGGTTGCAGGTCGACTGGTGCTCAGAGTGCTCCCGGCGCACGAGAGCCAACCGTTCGCCGGAATCGGTGACCGCTTCCGTGACCTGCGGAGGCTCGACCGACACGGGGATCATGGTTCCGACCGGCTGCACGGTGAGGCCGATCTGGAGCTCCTGGCTGTTGGATGCCACCTGCCCTGCCACGCCGAAGGATATGTATCGCGTCTGCGATACGTTGGTCGCCTGCACCGTGAATGGAGGGGGCTGCTCGTCGGAGGCGCACAGCAGGCCGGATGTCGCAAGGCCGACGAGAGCGGCGGAGCGGAGGATCATCGGGGATCTCCAGAAGATGCTGACATCGAGCTCAACGGCCCATCCGGACGTTCCATGCCCGCAACGCGAGGTCGCGTACGTGATCGAAGCCCAGGTTCAGCTGTCGCGCCAACGCGGCGACATCGTCGGCTTCCGGCTTGGCGCGTTCGCGACCGTCGGGCAGCGTGACGACCTTCAGGCGGACCGGTGCGCCTTCGACCTGCACGGACTCGACACGGCGATCGAGGATGGTGCGCTCGATCACCTCGTAACGCACGCCGATGGTGGGGGTCCGCGACAGGACCAGCTCGCAGAGACGCTGGCAATCATCGGGTGGACAGAGCACGGTCAGCAGATGTCCGGGCCGGCCCTTCTTCATCACCAGCGGCGTCAGATAGGCATCGAGCGCGCCGGCGGCCATCAGCTCGTCGATCGCGTCGGCCAGCTGCTCGCCGGTGGCATCGTCCAGCTGGCAACGGATCTCGGCCACGTGACCGGTCAGCGGGACACCGGCCGCATGCTCGGCGTAGACGGTGCAGCGCACGACGTTCACCAGGCCGGGGATGGTCTTGTGTCCAGCGCCGTAGCCGCTCGCGATCAACCGCAGCGGTGTGTGCGATCCGACGGCGGGACGTTCACCCAGCGAGATGAAGCGCCTCGCGAGCGCGCAAACCAGCGCGCAACCGGTGGGCGTGGTCAACTCGCCGGTCTCGCGTCCCAGGGCGATGAACGGTGCCCCGGTCCGGGCGAGCATCGCCGACACCGCGGGCACCGGCACGGGCATGCGCCCGTGCGCGCACATCGCCGTGCCATGACCGGGCACGAATGGCGAAGCGATCACCTCATCGATGTCCAGCTGTTCGAGCAGCAGGCAGCAGCCGACCACGTCCGCGATGGCGTCGATCGCACCGACCTCGTGGAATTCGACCGTCTCGGGATCGGCGCCGTGGACTTCGGCCTCGGCTTCGGCGAGCAGCCGGAACGCGAACTGGGCGCGGTCGCGCACGCGCGTGGCGAGGGGGGCCGCGGCCAACAGGTCGCGGATGATGCGGTAGGGACGGTGGGGCGGATGATGAAGCGCGTCCGACGTCCGACGTCCGACGTTCGACGTCTGGGGAGGGCCGGGCTTGAGCGAGAGCACGGGAGCACCGCGTGCGGTGTGCGCGGGGGCGACGGCGTTCCAGGTGGCGTCCTGGGGGGCGTCGACGTCGACACGCCAGGCGGCGAGGCCCCCGGCGGACACGCGTGTCGCGGTGATGCCGATATCGCCCAGACCCAGCACCAGCAGATCGCGCCGCATCCGCTCGAGATCGCCGCCGCATCCGACCAGCGCGGCGAGCAGCATGTCGCCTGCCACTCCCGAGGGCATGTCGATCAGCAGCGAGGGCATGCCGTCCACCGGGTCGCGAGGAGATCGGAGTTCTCGAGCATCGTCACGCCCGGATCCTGCCAGGTCGCGCGAGGGGGGAAGCGCCGTCCGCAGGTCGGTGCGACCCGTCGCGACCGTGCCTCACCGCTCCGGACGCCGGACCATTCACCCTTCATCATTCCGCTCGGCCGATTAGCCTGGCGCCATGACCGGCTTCCAGTCCACCGTGCTGCGCCTCGAGCGACAGATCCAGCAGGACAACGCGCGCGCGTTGGCGGCACTGCACCAGCAGTACGAGGACCTGGTGCAGGCGGTTCTGATGCCCGCGCGCGAACGCGGCTACCTCGGAAGCGATCCGCTGGGTGCGATCGGCAACCTGCTCGTCCCTCAGACCGCCGCCCGCCCGATCGGCGAAGCCGCGCTCAACCTGTGGCGCACCTTCTTCGCCTGCTTCCGTCCCGACGAAGCGGCGTTCGAAGCGCAGAAGTTCCGCGACAAGGCGCTGGTCCTGGACGATCGGCTCGCCGAGCTGCAGGCCGGCGAGGCGCCGGATATGACGCTCAGCGCCTCGCTGATCTCGGCGCTCGCCGATCTGTGGGAGGAGCGTCACCAGTCGATCAACGAGCGCATCGACCGACTGATCGGCGACCTCTCGACCCATCAGGCGCGCCTCGGTTCGGCCGAACTCGCCACCGCGCATTCCAGCGACGAGATCGCGCGCGCTGTCACCGTGGTCGCGGTGTCGCTCAAGGAGATGGGCGTCCCCGCGCAGCAGGGCGAGCCCCTGGCGCAGCAGATCCATCGCCTGCTGTCGCGCTACCGCGACGAGCTGCTGAAGAACCAGCGCCGCACGCAGGAGACCATCGCCGCCCTGGGCACCTTCATCGCGGCCGTGCGCGCCGTGGCGATGAACGAGCCGGCGCCGTCCCTGCCGCCGCAGGCCCAGGCGGTGATCGAGGATGTGCGCAAACTCGACGGCGCTCGGCGCGACCTCGAAACGTCGGTTCGCGACCTGCGCACCCAGCTCGCCTCGGTCGAAGCCCAGCGCCGCGAGCTTATGGAGGAGGTCGCCAGCCGCGACCAGCGCCTCGAACGCCTCGACGCGGGCGACGACTCCAAGAACGTCGACGAGCGCCTGCGCATCTACCGCCAGGCTTTCGCCGAGCTCGAGGGCGGCAAGGATTGGAAGACGACGCTGGAGAAGGTGCGCACGTTCGAACGCGTGATCTCGCTGCCGGTCGCAGACGCCGACACCGCGGTGAAGATCCTCGACCGCCAGCTCGGCGACGTCGCGCGCTCGCTCGAGGAGCTGCGCAAGATCTCGCCGATCACCGAGGACGCGCGCCGTTTCCGCCCGCGCCTGTTCGGCATGGGCGCGAAGTACGACTTCAAGTCGGTGCCCAGCCTGATGCTTGCCACGCGAGACTCGGGCCGCGACCTCCTCGCCTACGTCGAGCGCATGCGCTGGGCGCTGGGCGTCACGGTGCTCGCGCGGCAGGTGCCCAAGCTGCGCGCGGTGTTCAAGGAGCTGGTCGGCCTGGTCGCCGACTGGCGCGAGAAGCTCGGAGACCCGCCGCCGGTCTCGCTGACCATCCGCATGGACGCCGGCAGCGGCATCCTCGCCCTGCCCGCGATCGTCGCGGCCGACCTCGACACCATCCTGCGCCGGAAGACCAAGGCCGCGCTGCCGGCCTCGGACCTGGCGCCGATCATCGAGGAATGCGTCGCGCTCTACCACAAGACCCTGGTCGAGGCGCGCGGCGAGGCGGTGCCGCGGGTCGAGAAGCCCAAGCGCGAGTCCAACGTCCAGGCTTGCGCGCGCCTCGCCGCCGAGCTGACCCAGCTGGCCGGCACCTGCGAGACCGTGTTCTCGGAAGCAGCGCGCAGCGATTTCCGGCTCGGTGAAGAGGATGCGCGCCTGACCGCCGAGGAGCACGTCGCCCGCGCCGCCCTGACCGCGCTCGACGGCGCCTGCAACGAGATCGCCGGATTCCCGAACGCTCCCGAGCACAAGTTCACCACTCCCCCGTCGCGCAAGGATTTCGACCGGCTGATGGCCGCGGTGCGCGAACGGGTGGCGTGGCTCGAGCAGGCAGCGCGCTACCGTGTCCAGGTGGTGGCTCCCGGGGTGTGACTTTCCCAGGCCCTTGAGCCTTTGCGGGTGGACCTCCCGGCATAGTCTTCCGCCGAGGTTTTCCATGAAGGTCCTGCGCATCCTGACCCTCGCCGTGATCGCGCTCTTGATGCTGGTAATCGTCGTCGACCGCTGGCGGGCGCCGGAGCAGATGCGCAAGCTGGTGGAGTCGACCGATGCGCTGCGCGCATCCATAGAGCAGCAGACCCAGGAGAACCGCCTCCTGCGCCAGGAGATGCTCGCCCGGCCGGTCGAGCAGCCGAGCGCGACCGCAGGATCCGCGACATCTGGCACCGCCGCCGTAGCCACCACGGCAGAGTCCAAGCGCGATGGGCGACCGACGCTCGGCGTGAATTTTCTGCTGCCCTACGACCGCTCGTGGTTCCATCCCGAGTGGCTCAAGGGCACCACGCGCGGATTTGGCGAAACCGCGAAGGGCTTCAACCTCATCCTCGAGAACTCTGCGACCTCGCACGACGTTCATGACCGCGTCACCGACAGTCTGTGCAACCAATGGCCGGCGACAGCGCAGCAATGGACCGAGGGTCTCGCGACCTCGGCGGTGATCACCGACGATTACAAGACCTACACCTTGACCATCCGCAAAGGCGTCATCTGGCAGCGGCCGCGCCTCGCCAAGCGCTCCGAGTTCGCCTGGCTCGACAAGGACGTCGAGTTGACCGCGCACGATTTCGTGTTCTTCCTGAACCTGGTCAAGGCGCCCGAGGTCGAATGCCCCGAGCTGCGCAATTACTACGACGATCTCGAGAAGGCCGAGGCGGTCGATGACTACACCCTGCGCCTGACCTGGAAACGCAAGGTCTACACCAGCGTGACCTACAGCCTCGGGCTCAATCCGCTGCCGCGCCACGTCTACACCCGCAATCGAGACGGCTCCGAGATCCCGCAGAAGCAGGTGCCGGTCGTTTTCAACAAGCATTGGTTCGACGAGGAGAAGGAGGTCATCGGCGTCGGGCCGTACACCCTCAGCGAATACGAGCCGGACAAGGTCACCCGCTTCAAACGTAATCCGCGCTACTGGGGCGCACCCCTGCATTTCGAGAGCTTCGAGTGGCAGCTCGATGTGAAGAAATCCGATCCCATGCTGGTGGCGTTCAAGAATGGGCAGGTGAACAGCTACAGCCTGGATCCGGCGCAATATAAGAGCCAGATCCTCGATCATAACGAGCCGCGTTTTGCCAAACTCGATCCGGCTAATCCGAAAGCCGGGCGCTCAGGCGAGCTGGGGTGGGAGAAGGTCAAGACCAACGCCTACACCTACATCGGCTGGAACATGCGTTCAGCGCTCTTCTCGGACCGCGCGGTGCGGCGGGCGATGAGCCACGCATTTCCGCGCGAGCGCATCATTCGCGAGGTTTATCACGGATTGGGTGAGACGGTCGAGTCGGATATCCATCCGGACAACGACTACGCCAAGGGCTTGAAGCTGGAGCCGTTCGCCTTCGACCTCAAGCGCTCCAGCGAGCTCCTGAAGGAAGCCGGCTGGGCCGACAGCGACGGGGACGGATGGCTCGACAAGACGGTCGCTGGTCAACGCGTGCCCTTGCGA
>JACCZE010000362.1 GCA_013696105.1 Planctomycetota bacterium
AGCAAGCCGCGTCCCGACGTGCGCGTTCACGCTCCGGCGTGCGCGATGCCGGGGGCCGGTTGGCGGCGCTGGTCGAGGCGGCTGAGCAGGATCCACAGCGCCAGGCCCACGATCGGAAAGAGGGCGACCATCACCAGCACCCCGTCGTAGCCCTTCTGCACGTCGACCATGTGGCCGATCAGCGGCGCGAACACGAAATTGCACACCGAGAACGTCGCGTTCATCATCCCGGACATGAATGCCGTCTGGTTCTCGGCCACCGACTCGATGCCGTAGACCCCCAGGACGGTGTACGCCGCCTGGAAGAAGAACCGCGACAGGTCGATGCAGTACATCGCCTGCTGCGCGGTATCGGCAGTGCGCATCAGCAGGATGGTCGCGGCGCCGATCATCCCGCACGCCATCACCAGGGTACGCGCATCGAGGTAGCGCCAGTTGCGTCGCACCAACAGGAAGACTGCGAACCCGCCGAGCAGCTGGCCGACGTCGGTGGCCAGGAACGGCTGCCAGTACATGCGTGCGATCTGCGCCTGCCCGAGCTGGAAGGTGTCGCTCAGGTACAGCGGCAGGAAGCTGTTGACGAACACCGTCGGCGGCACCGTGAAGAACACCCCGGTCAGGGTCGCCCAGAGTGCGAGCGACCTCCACGACATGCGCCTGAGCCCCGTGTCGTTGGCGGCGACGATGGCGACCGTCCCCGAACGCAAGGGTGCCTCGGGGCGATACGCGACGATCAGCCACAGCGGGATCCATAGCACGCACAGACCGCCGGTCGCGAGGAAGGCCCCGCGCCATCCGCTCCATTCCGCCAACACGCCCGCGATCAATGGCGCGAGCAGCGCGCCTGCCGCCCAGCCGAATCCGATGAGCGCGCTACCGGTGTCGCGCAGGCGTGGGATCATCACCCGCCGCATGCCCTTGGCCAAGGCCGCGGCACCGGGACCTTCGCCCAGCGCCAGCATCATGCGCCAGAAGCACAGGTCCCAGAAGTCGTTCGCCAGCGCGTGGCCCGCGGCCGCGATCGACCACACCAAGGTGCTGATCAAGAGGCCGTTGCGCACGCCCACGCGATCGATCCACATGCCGCCGAGCAGACTGCTGAAGATGTAGACCAGCGAGAACGAGGCGGTGATCTGACCCCATTGCCAATTGCTGAGCGTGAATTCGGTGCGGATGGTCGGACCCAGCGTGCTCAGGATCTGACGGTCGAGGTAATTCAGGATCGCGGCCACCACCAGCAGCGCGACCAGCATCCACGACAGGCGCGTCATCGTCGTCGACGCTTGGCCGGGCGGCGCGTCGATCACGGTCGTACCGCCACGCCCGCCGCGCACATCTCGGCCTTGATCGCGCCGACGGTGTAATGGCCGTAATGGACCATGCTCGCGACCAGCGCCGCGTCGGCGCCGCCGATCGTCACCGCGTCGGTCAGATGGCGCGGGATTCCGCCACCGCCCGAGGCGATCACCGGGATGCGCACCGCATCGGCGACCAGGCGCGTGATCGTCAGTTCATAGCCCTGGCGTACGCCGTCGGTGTCGATGGCGTTCAGGCAGAGTTCCCCGGCGCCCAGGCGCTCGGCTTCGCGCGCCCACGCGACCGCGTCGCGCCCGGTCGGCGTGCGGCCGCCGTCGATGACGACTTCATAGCCGCTGGGCACTGCGGCGCTCGGCTCGACGCGCTTAGCATCCATCCCCAGGACCACGCACTGGCTGCCGAACGCGCGCGCGCCAGCGGTGATCAGCTGCGGGTCGCGCACCGCGGGCGAATTCACGCTGACCTTCTCGGCACCGGCGAGCAGGACCTCACGCATCGCCTCGACGGAGCGGATGCCGCCGCCGACCGAGAACGGGATGAAGATCGCCTCGGCGACCCGCCGCACCACATCGACGAACAGCCCGCGCCGCTCGGCCGAGGCCGTGATGTCGTAGAACACGAGCTCGTCGGCGCCCTGCTCGTAATACCTCCGGGCGTACTCCACCGGATCGCCGAGGTCGACATTGCCCGCGAATTTCACGCCCTTGGTCACCTGGCCATCGCGCACATCGAGGCAGACGATGACGCGTTTGGTGAGCACGTGGGGAGCATGGAGGGGATGGCTGCGGGGTAAATGGGCTTGGCCGCTGCCGCCTCGCACTTCTCAATCCATCGCGCGCCCTACGGTCTGCGCATGGGCACGAACCAGCATAAGAAGGCGAGCGCCCCGAAGTGGCTCCGCCACCGGCACCTGATCGCCACCGAGGGCGTGCTGCTGGTCGGAACCCTCAACGAATTGCTGCAGCGCCAGGTTGCTGCGTCCGCACTGCCGAACTGGGGCAAGGTGCTGTTCATCATGGCGGTGGTCGCGGGGGTGCTCGGCGGTGTCCTCTACGTGGTGCAGACCTTCGTGATCAAGGGCGTGGCGCAGACCCACCGCGTCGCGCAGTCGCTGCCCATCCCCGCCCCGGCCCTGCTGGTCCACGTCGTGGTCTTCTTCGGGCTGTTTCTCCTCTATGCCATCGTCTGGCGCATTCCGGTCGAATTGCCGTATATCGGGATCGTTGGCGGGAAATAGACGTCCGACGGTCACTTCCGCATCCGCACCCAGTAGCCCTTGCCGTCGCGCAGGACCTCGACGGTGACCTCCTTGCGCTTCGTGATCTTCGACGCGTCCTCGAGCGTGCGCAATTCACCCAGCGAGCGCTCGTGCAGCAGGCGGTCGCCAACCGCGAGGTGCGCGGCATCGGCCGGGCTGCCGGCCTGGATCTCGGTGACCACCAGGCCGGGACGGTCGTCGGTCGCCAGGCTCATGCCGAAATCGGAGATGGCCAGATCGTGCGTGGCGGCCTCGGCTTGCTGCGCGCGGTTCTTCAGGATCTCATCCCTGTCCACGGGAGTCACCTGCTTGTCGAGGACCTTGCCCGCGCGCCAGATGCGCAGCGCCATCGGCTCGCCCACGCGGCAGCTGGCGACCCGTGCGCGGAACTGCATCAGGCTCTGGATCGGCAAGGTGTTGACCGCGAGGATGACGTCGTTGATGTCCAGGCCTCCCGCCTTCGCGGGCGTCTTGGGCAGGACGTGGATGATGCGTACCGCCTGCACCGGCGCGAGACCGAGCTCCTGGGCCTGTTCCGGCGCGAGCACATCCATGTCGATGCCGATTCCCGGCCAGCGCACGCGGCCGTTGGCGATCAGGTCTTCGGCGACGTGCCGCGCGAGATTCGACGGGATGGCGAAGCCGATGCCGACGTTGGATCCGGTGCGGCTGAGGATGTTGGCATTCACGCCGATGATGCGCCCTTCGATCGACACCAGCGGTCCGCCGCTGTTGCCGGGGTTGATCGCCGCGTCGGTCTGGATGAACGATTCCAGTCCCCGCATCGCATCGTAGATGCCGGTAGAGCGGTCGGTCGCCGAGACGATGCCCGAGGTCGCGCTGTAGCCGACCCCGAGCGGATAACCGAGCGCCACCACCCAGTCTCCGACATGGACCTGATCCGAATTCCCCCAATCGCAGGTCGGCAGATGCGGGATCGCGACCTTCACCACCGCGAGATCGGTGCTCAGGTCGAAGCCGACGTATTCGGCTTCGACCTGCCGGTTGTCGTTCAACTGCACGATCAGGCGGTCATAGCCGACGGGCTTGTTGTCCCGGCCGCGGACGAATTCCTGATCATGGTTGGTCTGCAGGACGACGTGCGCGTTGGTCAGCATCCAGCTCGCGCGTTCGTCCGACGCGAAGACGAACCCGGAACCTTCGCCGACTTCGACCTCGCCGGATTGCTGCAGTCCCCAGCCGATCGGCGTCGAGACCTGAGCGCGCGTGTGGATCGATACCACGCACGGCGCCACCACCTCGTGCACGAGATTGAATGCCCGCGACAGGACGGAGAGCTGCTTCCCCAGCGCCAGCAGCTCGTCCTTGGCTTTCTGTCGGGCATCGTCGTCGAGCCCACGGCACGGAGCGACGGCAGTGACCAGCAGGCAGATCGCAGCAACCAGGCGCGGTGCGGGCATGGGCTTCTCCTCTCGCACCGAGACGATGCGTCGGCCCTGAGCCTACCGGGCGAGGAGAGGGGAGGAACGTCGCAGGGGGAGTCCCCCGGCGCTCATCGATTCGGAGGGCACCAGTCGGTCTGGTCGTCGCGGTAGGCAGCGACCACCCGCTTGGGCGCGAGGTTGGTTCCCGAGCCGCGGAAGGGCACCGGATCGTGATCCGAGGCCGCGACGGGAATCGCGCCGATGCCCGGACGGGCACCCGAACCGTAATCGTCACCCATGGCGGAGACGGCGGTCTTGGGAATGGTCAGCGGCCCATGCGCTGGAGCCGGACCGCCGTCCAGGGCTCCGACGAGAATGGCGTCGCCGGTCCCGTCGTAACGACGGTCGGGATCAGTCAAGCCGACCATGGTCTGCGACTTGAAGCTCTGACCGGGGCGCTTGCAGTCCACGCGCGCGCGGTGCAGCTCGTCGATCGCGGGCGGATTGGCGGGCAGCTCGTAGACCTCACGGTCGCCGGTCCAGAACGCCTGCTCGGTTCCGCTGTACACCGACTCCGCCGATTGGGGGATGTAGCGCGTCTGGTAATAGATGTCGCCGCAGCCGCCGAGTGCCACCAGGCAGAGGGCCGCGGCAGCCGCGAGCGCCATGCGCGTGGCAGCGGGAGATCCAGGCAAAGCCATGGGGCGGCGGGGCATGTGGCCTATGACAGCCGCCAGGACCGCTCCGGACAATGGGAAACGTCCCCGGGTCGGTGGGGTGAGTGGTGTACCGGTCGCTGGGGCGATGGGAGAGGACCGGACTAGCCAGATTCCGCGCCCGCAGGATGATCCGCGCGATGTCCGACATCCCGGTCCTGCGCACCGTCCATCTCTCGAAGGTCTACGCCGACTTCTGGGGCCGGCCCCGGGTCACCGCCCTCTCGGACCTGTCGCTCGAGGTCCGTCCCGGCGAGGTCTTCGGCCTGCTCGGCCCCAACGGCTCCGGGAAGACCACGACCATCAAGCTGCTGCTGGGCCTGATCCGGGCGACGCGCGGCGACGCCTTCGTCTTCGGCAAGGATCCGGGCGATCGCGCGGTGAAGGCCAAGGTCGGGTACCTGCCCGAAGAGACGTACCTCTACAAGTTCCTCGATGCCGATGAAACGCTGCGCTTCTTCGGCCGGCTTTTTTCGCTGCCGAGCTCGGTGATCGCCGCGCGCACCGACGAGCTCATCGAGCGCGTCGGTCTGGCGAAGGCGCGGCATCGCCGGCTGGGCGAATACTCCAAAGGCATGGCACGGCGGCTGGGGCTGGCGCAAGCGCTGATCAACGACCCGAGCCTGGTGGTGCTCGACGAGCCGACCTCCGGCCTGGATCCGATCGGCTCGGCCGAGGTCAAGGATCTCATCGTCGATCTCAAGCGCCAAGGAAAGACGGTGCTGCTGTGCAGCCACCTGCTCGCGGACGTCGAGGACGTGTGCGACCGCATCGCCATCCTGCATCAGGGCGTGCTGCGCGAATGCGGCACCGTTGCCGAGCTGCTGCGCGCCGACCACCGCGTGGCGGTGGAGCTCGACCGACCGAGCCCGGAGCAGATCGAGGCGGTGAAGGCTGCCGCCGGGAGCGCGCTGCGCTCGGTGGGTCCGCCGCGCGAACGCCTGGAAGCGCATTTCCGCCGCATCATCAGCGATGCGAATAGCCAGGCGCAGGGATCCGTCGGCAACGGTCCTCCGCACCCGCCGGGCGCAGCCAGCGCGCCGGCGCCGACCCCGCCATGATGCCGACAGCGATCGCCGGCTTCCTCGCGATCGCGGGCGTGACCGTACGCGAAGCGATGCGCCAGCGTCTGTGGCTGCTGATCGCCGCGCTGGCGGTGGTGCTTGCGGTGGTGCTGTCGTCCGTGTCCGCGGTCGACCAATCCGCGAAGCTCAAGCTCACGATCGTCGTGGTCACGACCGTCATCGGCTTCGCTGCCACCCTGCTGGCGATCCTGGTGGGATCGAGCCAAGTCCGTCGCGACCTCGACGCGCGCATCGCGATCATGCTCTTCTCCAAGCCGATGCCCCGTGTCGCGTATATCCTCGGACGCTGGGCCGGAGTCCAGGTGGTGGTGGCAGCTGCGCTGGCGGTGCTCACGTTGGTGGGTTCAGCGCTGATCGCCCTGCGCTTCTCCGGACTTCCCGAGATGCGCAGCGTGGTGCCTCCATCGCTGTGGCAGGTGGTGAGCGCGACCGGCGAAGTGATCCCAGCGACCGAAGGGAGATCGATGGTGCTGCTGTCCGGTCCCCCGGGGAACGCCGCGCGCTGCACCTTCAGTGGTCTGCCGACACCGGGCGAACACGGCCTGGACGTGCTGCTGCGCGCGGACCTGCGCAGCCTGGAAGCCGACGAGGTCAAGCATGCGAGCGTCACCGTGCTCGCTGCCCCCGCGCTCGATGCGCCCTGGCAGGTGCTGGCGCTGGATCCGCACAGTCCGTACGGAACGGGCGATGCCTCAGAGCACGCGGCCCAGGGGCAGGTGCTCCTGCGCGGCCGCAACACCGCGCACCAGGATCTGTCGCAGGACTATTGCCGGCTGCGCCTGCCGAAGTCCTGTGTGTCCAAAGGGCAGGCGATCGTGCAGCTCGTGCGCCTGGACAGCCGGACCGGCATCCTGTTCGAGCGCAACAGCGGCGCCTATGTCGGCGTCGATGGAGGGGGGTTCATCGAAAACCTCGGACGCGCGGCTCTGGTGGTGCTGGCGGCTTCCGCCGTGCTGACCGCGGCGACCCTCGCCATCAGCGGCCTGAGCAGTCTGCCGGTCGCGCTTCTGGGCGGCCTGACGCTGTTCTTCTGCGGCAATGCGCTGCACGCCGTGCGCGACGCGCTGGAATTCGAGGAGCTGTCGCTTCCCGTGCACCGACTGCTGTCGCTCGCGCAGGACATCTTCCCGGATTTCGACCGTTTTCCCCTCGCCGCGCGCTTGGCCGCAGCCGAAGCGATCGATTGGGGCACGGTCGCCCAGGCGTTCACCTATTTCGGCATCTTCACCCTCGTCTTCCTCGCTCTCGCATGGCTCACCATCGCGCGGAAGGATGTGTAGGAACGTGCTCCGTGCTC
>JACCZE010000372.1 GCA_013696105.1 Planctomycetota bacterium
GTCGGACAGTCGCTGTCGCAGGGACGCAACCGCCAGGCGCCTTCGCGCAGGCGGATCTGCGCGTGCTCGCTGGCTGCGGCGTCGGCCCCCACGTCGATCGTCGACGGACCGCGACCGATCACCGCGAGCGTCGACGCGATCGCGAGCTCGGCGGGGGCGAGCGGGCCCTCGATCGCGGTCAGTCGCGTGCCTTCGGCCGGAGCGGCGATGATGTCGAACTCGAGCTCGATCAGGCCGATCTTGATGCGATCGCCCGAACGCAGCTGCGCAGGAGCGACCAGCGCGTTGCCATTGAGCAGCGTGCCGTTGCGCGACTTCAGGTCCTCGACCCACCAGGCGCCGTCGCGCCGTGAGATGGCGGCGTGTTCGCGGCTGGTCTTGACGTCGGCGACGGTGACGTCGGCGGTGTCGTTGCGACCGAGGACGACGCGCTCCTTCTCGACCATCACCATGTGGCCGGCGTTGTCGCCGGTGATGAAACGCAGGGTCGGTGGAGGAGGCGTGGGGTCCATGCGGGCGTCCATGCTCCGGGGGGACTCGGGGGAATCACGCGCTTTCGGCGGCGCCCACCCCGGTGCGACGCACGCAGGAGCGGTCGTCCGAGCGCTTGCCCGCCGTCCGGTAGGGCCGTTGGCTATTCCGCTGCAGGCCTTCCGCCATGCTTGCCCACCTGCGCGAGCGGTGGAAGCGGCTTGGAATGGGGTCGCGCGCCTCTCGCCGTGAGGTGGGCGAGCAATTCGCGCGGATCGTCGTAGGTGCAGCCATCGGCTCCGGCGGCGATCGCGCTCTGGGCGCACGCCAGATCCTTGACGCCCCAGGCGCGGACGCTGAGCCCGGCGCGCTGGGCCGCGGATACGACGTCGGAGGTCAGGCGGCGCCAATGCGGCATCACCGAGGCGATGCCCGCGGCATCGCACGCCGCTGGGTCGACGTCGTGGTCATCGGTCATCAGCCAGCCCACGCTCAGACGATCGTCCAGCGCGCGCGCGGCGAGGATGAGGTCGCGATGGAAGCTGGTGAGGATCACCCGACCATAGAGCGATGCGTCCGCGCGGGCACGCAAGGCCGCGACCGTCGCTGCGACCGCAGACGGCTCCTTCAGTTCGATCTGCAGCGGAATGCCTCCGACCGCGTCCAGCATCTGCTCCAGGGTCGGTACCCGTACCTCGGCCCCCCCATCGCGGGAGCGGGTCGGCACCAACGCGAGCACCTCGGCACAGCTGAGATCGGATACCAGCGCGTCGACGCCCAGCACCCGGCGCAGGGTGGCGTCGTGGTGGATGACGGGCACGCCATCCCGGGTCACGCGCACGTCGCACTCGATCTCATCTGCGCCCAAGGCGATCGCCGAAGCGAAGGCGGCGAGGGTGTTCTCGGGGTAATGGGTGGAATCACCGCGATGGGCGATGACTCGGAAGGGACGGCCGGCCTTGCTCATCGCGAGCACTCGACACGCGGGCCCAGGAGCTGGTCGGGCGATGCGAGCGGTCTGGGAGAGCGTCGAGCGGTCATCGATCTGGAATAATACGACCATCTCAACTAAGACAAATGGTCAAAATGACTTCATCTTGAGGCCATGGCTTGGCATGTGTGGTGCTTTCTTCAGCTGAGGACCGTGCCAGCCCGGTCCTGGGAGGATGCATGTTGGACCCAGCCAGTTTCACGGAAAAGACCCGCTCGGCTCTGGTCGCAGCCCAGGAACGGGCGACCACAGGCAACCACGCTGCGGTCGAGCCCGCGCATGTGGTCGCGGCGCTCTTCGACGATGGGGATGGTCTGGCGCGCCATATCGCGCTGAAAGCCGGCGCCGATCCGGCGGGTATCGCTGCGGCAGCATCCAGGCTGATCGACGCGATCCCGCGCCAGAATCCGGCGCCACCGCAGATCGGTATCGGCTCCGAGCTGATGCGCGTGCTGCAGGCCGGCCAAGCCGAGCAGAAGAAACGCGGAGACAGCCACCTGGCCGTCGAGCATGTGCTGCTCGCGCTCGCCAGCGATCGGGCCATCGGTCCGCTGCTGACCCAGCACGGGCTTCCCAAGTCCACCCTGTCGCGGGTCGTCGACGAGGTACGCAAAGGTCGCACGGTCCAGAACGACCAGGCCGAATCCAGCTACGACGCCCTGGCCAAGTACGGCCGCGACCTCGTCGCCGATGCCCGCAAGGGGAAGCTGGATCCGGTCATCGGCCGCGATGAGGAGATCCGCCGCGTCATCCGCGTGCTCTCGCGCCGCACCAAGAACAATCCCGTGCTCATCGGCGAACCGGGCGTGGGCAAGACCGCGATCGTCGAAGGGCTGGCGAACCGCATCGTCAAGGGCGACGTGCCGGAAGGATTGAAGGACCGTGCGCTGATCGCGCTCGACCTCGGCAGCCTGGTGGCCGGGGCGAAATACCGCGGCGAATTCGAGGAGCGCCTGAAGGGCGTTCTCGACGAGGTGAGGAAGTCCGAAGGGCGCATCATCCTGTTCATCGACGAGATGCACCAGCTGCTGGGTGCCGGCAAGACCGAGGGCGCGATGGACGCCGCGAATTTGCTCAAGCCGATGCTCGCGCGCGGCGAACTGCACTGCATCGGCGCGACCACGCTCGACGAGTACCGCAAGCACGTCGAGAAGGACGCCGCATTCGAACGCCGCTTCCAGCCGGTGCAGGTTGGCGAACCGACCGTCGAGGACACGGTGTCGATCCTGCGCGGCCTGCGTGAACGCTACGAGACCCACCACGGCGTGCGCATCCAGGACGCCGCGCTGGTGGCAGCGGCAGAGCTCTCAAGCCGCTACATCAGCGACCGCTTCCTGCCCGACAAGGCCATCGACCTGGTGGACGAGGCCTGCGCCAACACCCGCGTCGAGCTGGACAGCCATCCCGCCGAGATCGACCAGCTCAACCGCCGCCAGCTCCAGCTGGAGGTCGAGGCCACCGCGCTCGCGCGCGAAGACGATCCGGCCTCGAAGTCGCGCCTGGCGAAAGCGCGCGAAGAGCTGGCGCGCATCAAGGAGGATCTCTCGGTGCTCAATGCGCGCTATCAGCGCGAGAAAGCCCAGGTCGATGAACGGCGCAGCCTGCGCCACCAGCTGGAAGCCGCCAAGCAGCGCATGGCCGAGGCCGAACGGCAATACGACCTGGCCAAGGTCGCCGAGCTGCGCTACGGCACCATCCCAGAATTCGAGAAGCAGCTCGCCGCCGCGGCGACGGCGGACAGCAGCGAGGGCGGCGCTCGGCTGCTCGGTGAATCCGTCGGTCCTGACGACATCGCCGACGTCGTGAGCCGCTGGACCGGCATCCCCGCGAACAAGTTGAACCAGGGCGAGCGCGAGCGGCTGCTGAAGCTCGCCGACCGGCTGCATGA
This sequence comes from Planctomycetota bacterium, assembly GCA_013696105.1. GTDB lineage: Bacteria > Planctomycetota > UBA11346 > UBA11346 > UBA11346 > JACCZE01. The sequence goes on from JACCZE010000372.1 coordinate 3,351, forward strand.
GCGCGTCATCGGCCAGGACGAAGCGGTCCAAGCGGTGGCTGGGGCAGTGCTGCGCAACCGCGCGGGTCTGGGCGACGCCGGGCAGCCGCTCGGCTGTTTCCTGTTCCTCGGTCCCACCGGGGTGGGCAAGACCGAGCTCGCCAAGGCGCTCGCGGCCGAGCTCTTCGACGACGAGAAGCACGTGGTGCGCATCGACATGTCCGAATACATGGAGAGCCACAGCGTGTCGCGTCTGATCGGCGCGCCTCCCGGATACGTCGGCTACGACGAAGGCGGGCAGCTGACCGAGGCCGTGCGTCGGCGTCCCTACACCGTGGTGCTGTTCGACGAGGTCGAGAAGGCGCATCCCCAGGTGTGGAATGCGCTGCTCCAGGTGCTCGACGAGGGCCACCTGACGGACGGCCAGGGGCGCACGGTCAATTTCAAGAACACCGTGGTGATCATGACCTCGAACCTCGGCTCAGAGCACCTGCTGCACGGCGTCACCGCCAGTGGCGAGCTGGTCGAAGGCACGCGCGAGAAGGTCATGGCGACGGTGCGCGCGCACTTCCGGCCGGAGTTCCTCAACCGCTTGAGCGATCTGGTCATCTTCCATCCGCTCACGCGCATGCACCTGCGCAGGATCGTTGTGCTGCAGCTCGATCGCATCGGCGCGCGGCTGGCCGATCGCCACATCACCCTGGTCCTGACCGACGCGGCGCTCGAACGCATCCTCGAAGAAGCCTACGAGCCGCAATTCGGCGCGCGTCCGCTGAAGCGCTACCTCGAACGCCAGATCACCGATGCGCTTGCGCGACGCCTGCTCGAAGGCCAGGTCCCCGATCACAGTCGCGTCGTGCTCGAGCCCGCGGCCGAAGGCCTCGAGCTGCGAATCGAGGAGCAGCGTCCGACGTCCGACGTCAATGACCGTCCGACGTCCGACGTCCGACGTCCGACGTCGGACAGGCAATAACCGTCCCGACGTCCGACGTCGACCGCAGATACCCCGCACTGGGACAGTAGCCGTCTGGGGCTGTCCCGACGTCGGACGTCGGACGTTCCTACCGCGTGAGCTCGAATTCCGTCTGCGCGACCGGGCCCCAGGCCTGGCCGTCGCGGGTGTAGGCGAGCTTCAGGACGTACTGGTTTCCGGGCACCACCTGCGCCAGCAGGTTCGAGAGCAGTCCGGATTCCGGTGACAGCACCAGGACGTTCTCGCCGCCGCCGATGACGCCATTGGAATTGAGGATGGCCTGATGGCCGAGGATACGCGTCAGCTTCCACGGCCGCGCCTCGAGCAGCGACACGTACAGCGCCTGCGGACGATCGTTGTCGGGGATGGTGAACGCGACGCGGATACGGCGGTCGCGCATCGACGTCACCGAGAGCGAACGGATCGACGCTTCTGGATCGGCCTGGGGCAGCGGGCCTTCGCGGTCGAACTCGATGCGCCGCTCCAGCCGCTCGGGCAGCGGGTCGATCGCCGTGGTCGCCACGCCCTCTTCGCGCAGGTAGCCGAACACGTGGCTCGACCCCTGGATCACGTACGAGGTCTTCTCGCCTGCGAGCACCACGCGCAGCAGGCGCCCGAGCTCCGGTCCGTAGCGGCGATCGCTGAACATGCTGCCGAGGATGGCGATGCGCTCGATCAGCACGGAGGCGTTCTGCGCATCCAGCCATGACTCCTGGATGCGTTCGGCGTGCTGCACGATCGACCCTTCGCGGAAGTGGATGTTGGCGGCATACAGCGGCATGTTCAGGATCCGCTGGGGCGTGTTGGCCAGTGCATAGGCCAGTCGCGAGGCTCGCGAGGCCCAGATCCCCTCGGGAACGCCGAAGGCCTTCTCGAGGGCCGGCCACATGCGCTCGGCCGGCGTCTCGACGAAGCGTTCGACCTGGTCCTGGGAGAACGTCAACTGATGGAAGAAGCTCGAGCGGTAGTAATTGATTTCCGCATCGCGGCGATGGCGATGGTTGTCCGAGCGCCTGCGATCGGCGCCGTCGTCGGGAACGTAGGCGGGCGTATCGTGCAGCGGCCGGTACATCGGCGGCCGCGGGAAGAATCCCGGTCGCATCGACGCGTCCTCGACATCGTCGATGTAGGCGTGCATCTCCACTCCCGAGGTGTCGGTGTCGGTGATCTCGCCCTCGACCACCAGGGTCAGCGCGTCCCCCAGGGACTTCTGCGCGCGATCGAGGTCGACATTGAAGCGGAAATTGTGATGCCGGCGCTCGAACGATCCCCAGATGAACCGCCACTGCTGATTGTTCTGGACCACCGTGCGGAAGACCCGCGTCGTCCCTTCCCGGAAGGTCGCGGTGATGTTCGAGTTGGTCACCGATGAATCGTGGTTGTGGCGGTAGAGCATGCCGTATCGCGAGCCCGAGCCCTTGAAGTCGCGCGTATACTGGGTCGAGCGGATGCCCACCTTCACCACCGCCGAATCGGCCGAGGCCTGCTGCCATTCGAATCCTCCGGCGGCCTCCTCTGACAGGGCCACGCGTCCGCCGATCGCCTGTTCGTAGGCCAGTCGGCCGGCTGCCTGGGCCAGGTCGTAGCGGAAGGCCACATCGAAAGCCCGTCCCTTGCCATGCGAGACGGTGAAGGTGAACGGCTTGATCGTGCTCTTGTTGCGGCCCACCTCGGCATTCACCACGGTGAAGCCTTGGACCACGTCGTCGGTATTGCCTCCGATCGTACCGAAGGTGCCGGCTTCCGCGAGGCGCGTCAGCCGCACGCGCGCGTAGCGGGCGTTCTCGCGCAGGATGCTGATCCGGAACTGGCCGGTGAGATAGACGCCGATCGAGGCATCCGCATGCACGGAGTTGGTCACCTGGCTGACCTCGTACAGCCAGGACAGCGATGGGCCCGCCTGGACCGAGCCGCGGGCGACGAACGAGATGACCTCGCCGTCCTGCATGTGCGAGATCCACCGCGCTTCGGTCGGGATGCGCGCCGGGAATCCCAGGATGTTCCACAGCTTGCCGTAGCGAGCCTTGGTCAGGCCGTCGAACGCATGCTCCTGCTTCGGAGGCACCTCCGCCGCTCCAGCGGGAGCCGATGCGGCGGGCGGAGCTTCCTCGGGAGGCGAGAGCGTGCGCTGACCGTCCGCCTCGGCAGCGACGCCGCGGACCCAGTCGCTGTCCTCGCTGGCGCGGTCGCCGACCGGTTCGAGCTTGGCGTAATCGCGCGGCAGCACCTGGCGGATGTTGATGAAGTCGTTGCCGATCGAACCGCCGATCGAGAAGCCCGCGCTGATGGTGCCCGCGACCGGCCAGGACATCCCGTACAAGGGATGGGACAGCTCGATCTTGATGTGGTCGACCACCGTCCAGCTGCCGAGCACGTTGTGGTTGTCGAAGACCCGACGTCCGGCACGGACTCCCAGCGTCCCCTCACCGATGGCGAGCTTGACGATCTCGACGTCTTCGAGCAGATCGAAGATGGCTTCCGATAGGCGTTCGCTCTGCAGGCTCAGCGCATGCAGCGTGCTGTGCGGCCACTCCTCGACATTCGGTGACGTCGACCGTCCGGTGGCCGAGGGCGATCGCTGCGCTCCTTGTCCATCGCCCGCCTGGGGGTTGGGATCGGCTGGCGCGGGAGCCGGGGCGGGCTCAGGCGTGGTCGCGGGCTGGTCCGCCGCGGGTTCCTCAGACCACGCGGGAAGGAGCGCGGTCGCCAACAGGGCATGCATCCATCTCCGCTGCCGCGTGACGGTCAGACGTCGATCCCATCGCAGCCGAAGCGAGCGCATGCCCACGCAGTCCCCGTCCATGGGAAGTATACCTGCAGCCGTGGAACGCCAGGCGTGGATTGGAGATGCGTGGATACAGGCGGGTGAGACTGGCCCAGCCGCCTAATACTAAATGATCCAGTTGTATTTTAACGATCACTTAGTCCCTGAATGCCGACAGGAGATTTTCTTATTGTTCATCAGCGTGCTTCGGCATTCAGGGACTAAGGCCCTTCCAACTGATCCGTGCGGACCGGCATTTCCTGGGGTTGACTTCCGAACCATGTCCCTCGAAGCCCTGTTCGTCCCGATCGCCTTCGCCTCACTATGCGGCTTCAGGTGGCGGATGAGCCGCAGCCAGGCGTAGCAAGCGCGGCGGGTTCCCGGGTTCCCGGGCCGCGCCCGTCCCCGTCCCAAGGCACGCCTCCGCAATCCCTGACCGCTACTGGATGGTGATGACGCGCTGAGCGACCGGCAATCCGTTGGTCAGCAGCTCGACCACCACCGACTGCGGCCGGCTGATGAGCGTCACCGTCGCGCTCCAGGTCCCGCCACTGATGGTCGCGGGCAGACCGTCGACCAACACTGATGGCGAACCGTTCGATGTCACATTGCCGTGGAGGACGACCTGCTGCAGCGCAACCGACGGAGCGACGGGCGCCGCCGCTGTCACCGCTTTTGTGCTGGAGTGATGGCAGGTGGTCAGCAGCAGGATGGCCACGACGACTACCAGACGGATGAGGTAGGGATTCATGATCACCCCGCTCCTGATGGCATCGGGATCTCGTCGATGGTCAGGGGCACGCTCACCGGCGCGAATCCCGGCGCGGAGACATCGATCGACGTCGTCTGCGTGGCGGCTCCCGGCGTGACCACCGTCGCCTGCCAGGTCCCATTGACCACCGGCACCGGCGCGCCGCCGACCGACAGCGTGACGTCGGTACCGGTGACGAAGCCGACAGAGGTGACGGTGAAACCAGGCAGTGCCGCGCCGTAGATCTTCGAAACATTGACGGTGGTGATGGTCAGCGGTGCGGGATTGACGGTGAGCGCCACGGTGGTGGTCACCGGGTTGTAGTCCGCGCCATCGGTCGGAGTGAAGGTCACGCTGAGCGTCCGCGCGCCGGCGGCGAGCACGGTGCCGGAGGCGGGGGTGTAGACGAACGTCCCCGCCACACTGGACGACGCGTTCAGCTGCGTCGCATCCAGCGCGGTGCCGTAGGTGATGGCTGCCGGAGCGGCCCAGGTGACGACCGGTGTCGCCTTGGTGATGGTCAGCGTGCCATTGACGAAGGTAATCGCGTAGTTGGCGCTACTCACGCC
>JACCZE010000379.1 GCA_013696105.1 Planctomycetota bacterium
GGACGAGCAAGACGAGCGTCGCAGCCCCGATCAGGCCAAGGTGCCTCACTTGACGGGAATGGTTCAGACGTTTCACGCGCAAGGTGTGTATCGCTCGTGCGACTTGAGCAAGTTGCAATAACCGGAAGTGGGGCGATCAATTCCCAGGTAAATGATGTTTGAGCATCTGGTTAATACGGGATGTGCGTGAGCATGGCTCGAGATTACAGGTTCCAGAGGCGAGCTCGATGCTCGATGGAGGGGCACCCCGGGCACAACCAGACCATTCCCCACGCTGTGAAACGTGCCGACCAATCGCGATCGCGCTGGGGGACTCGGCAGCCAGCAGCAGGAGCGAGGGGAATGCCAAACAAAGGTCGGGTTCGCATGCAGGATCGCCTCGCTCTCGATCGCCGGCCGTTCCCCGGCGTTTACGCATTTTGTTGCCTGGGGTACCGGGCGCCTGGCAACGCCTGGCATTTTACAGCAAGGGATCGAACCACCCTGACGCCACGGCATCGATCGCTCAGATGGCACCGCCGGCGCTCACCCCTCGGTATCGCGTAAGCTGTTTTGTCCTTCTACCTTGCGCGTGGTGATCGGCTGCCTCAGACTCCGCATCCATTCGGGAGGCCTCATGCCCAAGTCGTCGTCTGTCAGCAAGCGCGGCCAGGCCGCCAGCGCCGGCACCGAGCCGCTCGCCTCCACGAAAGCGAGCAGCCGGCGGGCCCACACGCTTGCCGAGGGCGCCGAGACCCAGCCCTTGTCGCAGGGGCTGGGCATGGACGCGATGCACCTGCGCGACGACATCTTCCGGCATCTCAGCTATACCCTCGGACGCGACAGCCATTCGGTGAGCAACCGCTACCGCTATTCCGCCACCGCGCTGGCGGTGCGCGATCGGCTGATGGAGCGGTGGAAGGCCACCCACGCGGCGTACTACCACGCCGACTGCCGCCGCGGGTATTACCTGTCGCTGGAATTCCTCATGGGCCGCGCCCTGGGCAATGCGATCCTGAATCTGGGAATGCCCGAGGAGGCCAAGCAGGCCCTGCGCGGGCTCGGACAGAGCCTCGAGGACGTGATCGAGGAGGAAGCCGACGCCGGTCTGGGCAACGGCGGCCTCGGCCGTCTCGCCGCCTGCTTCCTCGACAGCTGCGCGACCCTGTCGCTGCCGGTCTACGGCTACGGCATCCGTTACGACTACGGCATGTTCCGCCAGCGCATCATCAACGGCGCGCAGGTCGAGGAGCCGGACCACTGGCTGGCGCAGGGAACGCCCTGGGAGATGCAGCGGCCGGAATACGCGCAGCGCGTGATGTTCAACGGCCACACCGAATTCTACAAGGACAGCCGCGGCCGTTCGCGCGTGCGCTGGACCGAGACCCATGACGTGCTTGCGATCCCCTACGACGTACCCATCCCGGGCTATCGTAACGGCACGGTGAATACGCTGCGCCTGTGGAGCGCGACCTCGACCCAGCATTTTAACCTCGCCGATTTCAACGCCGGCGACTACGCCGGCGCGGTCGAGGCGAAATCGTCGGCCGAGCACATCTCGCGCGTCCTCTACCCGAACGACAAGAGCGAGAACGGCAAGGAGCTGCGGCTGCGCCAGCAGTACTTCCTCGCGAGCGCCAGCCTGCAGGACATCCTCCGCCGATGGACCAACGTCCACGGCCAGGATTTCAAGAGCTTCGCCGCCAAGAACGTCTGCCAGCTCAACGACACCCATCCCACCGTCGCCGTCGCCGAACTGATGCGCCTGCTGATGGACGAGTACACGCTCGGATGGGACGAGGCCTGGCTCATCACCACCCGCTGCATGGCCTACACCAACCATACGCTGCTGCCGGAAGCGTTGGAGAAATGGTCGGTCGGACTGTTCCGCGCGTTGCTGCCGCGCATCCTCGAGATCATCTACGAGATCAACGCGCGTTTCATGCGCGTGGTCGCCAACAAGTGGCCCGGCGACACCACCCGCCAGGCGCGCATGTCGATCATCGAGGACGGCACCCAGCCGCACGTGCGCATGGCGTATCTGGCGATCGTCGGCTCGTTCTCGGTGAACGGCGTGGCGGCGCTGCACAGCGACCTGCTCAAGAACGATCTCTTCCGCGATTTCAACGAGCTGTGGCCCGAGCGCTTCAACAACAAGACCAACGGCGTGACCCAGCGGCGCTGGCTCGCGATGTGCAATCCGCGGCTGGCGGAGCTCATCACCAAGACCATCGGCGACTCGTGGGTCACCGAGCTCTCGGATCTCGGCAAGCTCGCGGCGCACGTCAACGACGGGCGCTTCCGCAACATGTGGCGCGACATCAAGCTCGCGAACAAGCAGGATCTGGCGGCCGTGGTCAAGCGTGAGACCGGCGTCGAATTCCCGGTCGACGCGATGTTCGACGTCCATGTCAAGCGCATCCACGAGTACAAGCGCCAGCTCCTGAACGCGCTGCACGTCATCCACCTCTACGACCGCATCAAGCGCGGCGACACCAAGAACTGGACCAAGCGCGCGGTGCTCTTCGGCGGCAAGGCGGCGCCCGGCTACGCGATGGCCAAGAGCATCATCAAGTTCATCAACAACGTCGCCGAGGTGGTGAACAGCGATCCCGCGGTGAAGGACCTGCTGCGCGTCGCCTTCCTGCCCGACTACCGCGTCAGCCAGATGGAGAAGATCACCCCGGCCGCCGACCTGTCCGAGCAGATCTCGACCGCCGGCAAGGAAGCCAGCGGCACCGGCAACATGAAGTTCATGATGAACGGCGCGCTGACCATCGGCACGCTCGACGGCGCCAACATCGAGATCCGCGAGGAGGTCGGAGACAAGCACTTCTTCCTCTTCGGCAAGACCACCGACGAGATCGCCCAGATGCGCCGCCAGTACGATCCCGCGCACGTGATCGAAGCCGATCCCCAACTCAAGCGCGTACTCGCCCTGATCAAGAGCGGCCACTTCAATCAGGTCGAGCCCGGCATCTTCGACGACATCATCAATTCGCTGACCATCTGGGGCGACTATTGGATGATCTGCGCCGATTTCGCCGACTACGTCCGCGCACAGAACGAGGCCGCGGCGGCCTACCAGGACGTCGATCGCTGGACCGCGTCGAGCATCCTCAACACCGCCCACAGCGGCAAGTTCTCGACCGACCGCACGATGCGCGAATACAACCGCGACATCTGGAAGATGGAGCCGGTCCGCGCGATTCCGGTGTGAGCCCGGACAGCCATCCGAGGTCCGAGGTCGGAAGTCAGGACTCCTGGTGACGATCGGCGATCCGGCATGCGCAGCGGATCCGCGGTGATCTCCCGATGCGTGGGAAGCACAGGGGCCAAGCGCAAGGGAGTTTCGCGGCTTGTGGCGCGAAACTCAGGCCGATAACCGCATCCATGCTCGTCCTCCACGGCTTCACCGAGACCGATCTGTTCTGGGGCGATCTGCTGGGATCGCTGGGGCCGTCTAACCAGGGAGTGACGGCATGCGGCCTGCTGCCCGGGCATGGGTGGAAACCCTGCGCGGATGGAACCACCCTGGCATCGGCCGCGGCCGATTTCGCCAAGCGGCTGCCGGCCGATGGCGGCGACCTCCTCGGCTACAGCCTGGGAGGCCGGCTCGCGCTGCAGCTCGCCCTCGACCACCCCAAGCGCGTACGCCGCCTCGTGCTGGTCAGCTGCATGGCAGGGATACGCGACCAGGCCGAACGCTCGCGCCGGCGCGAGCGCGACGAACGCCTCGCGCAGATCCTGGAAGAGGATGGCATCGGTCCGTTCCTCGCCCTGTGGGAAGCCAATCCGGTGCTCAAGACGATCAAACCGATCCCGCACCACATCGAGGAGACGCTGCGCAGCATGCGCATGAACCAGGACCCGCTCGGACTGGCCTCGGCGCTGCGCACCTTGGGCGTGGGCACGATGCAGGACCTGTGGCCGCGACTGCCCGCGATCACCGCGAAGACGCTGCTGATCGCCGGCGACCACGATACGCGCTACGTCCAGGCGATGGGCGAGATGGCCAAGCTCATTCCCGGAGCGCGCTTCGAGGTCGTCGCCGATTCAGGCCATGCGGTGCATCGCGAACAGCCCTACGTGCTGAAGAAGCTGGTCTCGGCGTTCCTCGCCTGAAACCGCGTTACTCCGCGTCGGCGGCGACGCGATCGCGGATCGACTTCGCCAGATCGACCGCGCCGATGTCCGCGAGCACGCTCGCCACCACCTGGGCGTCGTCGGATAGGCCGTGCATATCGTCGAAATCGTTGGTCTCGTCGTCGATCAGCACGAAGTACACCGCGGCGAGCTTCAGCCAATCGCGCTTGGTCGCATCGAAGGTGTCGATGCGATCGAAGCCGGCGAGGAGCTGGCGCGCGAGCAGCGCCGATAGGCTGGGATTGGCGACGACGTTGCGCACCGCGGCGCGCGTCTGGTCACCCACATGCATGAGGATCAGATCGCGGTAGCGCGCGTCCTCGACCTCGCCGAGCGCGGCCATCGAAGCACGGCAGCGGGCGACCTGGTCGGCGGTCATCCCCGGTGGGGGCGGAAGCTGGGCGGGCATACCAAACTGTGACCGATGACGGGCCTCCCGCAACCAGGGAGGCTGTTCCAGCGGTTGGATCACGCGGCGCAGACGTTACACCAGAGGCATGGACGATCGCATCGTGCGCGCGCACCAGCTGAGCAAATGGTACGGACCGTTCCAGGCGCTGCGCGACGTCAGCTTCGAGCTGGCGCCCCGTGAGATCGTCGGCTTCCTCGGCCCCAACGGCGCCGGCAAGTCGACGACGATGAAGATCCTCACCGGCTTCGTCGCGCCGACCAGCGGCACCGCCGCGATCGCGGGACACGATCTCATCGGCGATCCGCTCGCCTGCCGTCGAGCCATCGGCTACCTCCCCGAAGAGCTGCCCCTCTACCTCGACATGACCGTGTCCGGCTACCTCGATCACGTCGCCCGGCTCAAGGGCATCGCTCGCGCCGAACGCCGCCGGGAAGTCGTCGAGGCCATCGACGCGGCCTGGCTGGGCGAGAATTCCGAGCGGCATCTGCGCAAGCTGTCCAAGGGCAATCGTCAGCGCGTGGGTGTCGCCCAGGCGCTGCTCGGCAAACCACCCCTGCTGATCCTCGACGAGCCGACCAGCGGATTGGATCCTTCGCAGGTGGCGAATTTCCGCGAACTCGTGCGCCGCCTCGCCGACAAGCACACGATCCTGCTGTCGACGCATATCCTCGCCGAGGTCGAGGCGGTGTGCTCACGGGTGGTGGTGGTCCACCGCGGCGCGACCATCGCCGACGAATCGATCGACGACCTCAAGCGACGTGCCGCCCGCGCGACGCGCCTGCGCGTGCGCGTGCGGGGCGATGACGCATCGGCGTTGGCTGACGCGTTGGCGGGCGAATCCTGGGCCACGATCCTCACACGCGAGGGTGACGCGCTGACCATCGAAGCCCCGGCGGATCGCCGCGGAGACATCGTCGCCGCCGCCGAACGGCATGGCGGACTGCGCGAGCTGCGCGAAGAACGCCTGAGCTTGGAGGAAGTGTTCAGGGATCTGACCATGGAGAAGACGGTCACCGGTTAGAGTCGGAGCTTGGCGGTGGAAAGACCACCTGCCACCTGCCACCTGCCACCGAGCGCCTAGCTTCTCTTGCGCTTCCTGAAATCGCGCGGGTTCGATCCCGTGAAGCGCTTGAACGCGGTCGAGAACGCGAACTCGTTGTGGTAGCCGACCCAGTCGGCGATGCGCTTGAGCGGCTCGTCGGTCTCGCGCAGCAGCTGCTTCGCGCGCTCCATGCGTAGGCGCGTGACCATGGCCATGGGCTTGACCCTGAAATGGCGCGCACAGAGCCGGTAGAGGTTGATCTGCGACTCGTGCACCCGGCCGGCGAGCGCAGCGACCGACCACGGATGGCGCAGGTCGCGGTCGACATCGTCCCACAGCTTCTGCAGCCGATGCCGCACCGCCGCGACGCGCGGATCGATGTCCGCCGCGAGTTCACGGCCGAGGTAGCAGGCGATCAGCTCGGCGTGCAGGCCCGCCGCGCGCAGTGACTCGGGATCGGTCTCGCGTGCTTCGGCGAGGAAGCCTTCCATGGCCGCCTGCAGCCGCGGAATGGAAGCCGCCGCATGGATCGCGGGTTTGCGTCCGTGCAGCGCCTGACCGAGGCCGCGCCCGTCATCGAAATGGAACCACAGGATGCGCCAGCTGTCGGCGGCGATGCCGTACCCGTACGAGGTGCCCGCCGGCAGCACGAGCATGTCGCCCGGGCCCACCGAGGGCGGCAGACCCTCCAGCTCGCACCAGCCGGCGCCCGACACGGTGTAGAGCACGCAGTGGAAATCGACTCCCGGCCGGCCGATCTCGTACGGGCGGGCCAGATCGCTGATCCCCGCGAGGTGGACGCCGAGATCGCGCAGCACCAGTCCGGCGGGCCGGTCCAAGGGCAGGAATCGCTCGCGGCAGGCCGGGCCGATGGTGAACGCCGTCTTGCGCAGCGATTGGGCCATCACGGCGATGGTGGAGGGCCAGCGCTTGGGCGCAATGTGGGATGGGGTATGGTTCGTTGCTGGTGGACGGTGGTCACCGGTTGGCAGCCATCAGCCATCACCCGCCACCTCAAATCCCCTATCGCAACGCCTTCACCCGCTTGCTCGCCTTGGCCATTCGCGGCGATGGCGCCGGCGCGGCGCCCTCGATCGCCGCCCGGCGGGTCTGCGCGCGGCGCAGTCGCGCCATATCGAACTTGAGCGAGCGGTCGAAGCGCACCACGCCGTTCTGCTCCTGAAAGACGTCGGTCAGCTGGGTGTAGCAGTAGCCGAACATGTTCGGGTCATCCAAGAGCACCGCGCATAGGCCTTCGAAGCGCTGGTAGAATTCCTCGATGCTCTTGGGGCGGTTGCCGTAGCCCCAGGAAGCCTCGCCTTCTTTGGCGTCGGGGTTCCACCAGATGCCGCCGAATTCGCTGACGAAGTACGGCTGCCCCAAGTAGGGCGTGTTCGAGATGTTCCCATAGGTGACGATGTACGGCTTGCCCTTGGCGAGGCCCGCGAGCTCGGCGCGGAACTTCGTGGGATCCTGCTCGTAGGTGTGCGAGTCGTAGATGTCGGTCTCGAGCACGCGGTGGCTGTAGCCCGAGGTGTCGATCACCGGACGCGAGGTGTCCATCGCCTTGGCCGCGAGGAACATCCCGCGCATGGTGTCGTCGTGGTTGATGATGCTGTCGCCGACCTTGAACGCGGTCTCGTTCATGCCGCACCAGCCGATGATCGCTGGGTGAGAATAGTCGCGCTCCAGCGCCTCGAGCCATTGAGTGATGTAGGTCGAGGTGAACTGGTTCTGATCACGGGTGTGGCCAAGCGTGGACCAACCCCAATCCCCGAATTCGCCCCAGCACAGATAGCCCATGCGATCAGCGTGGTAGAGGAACCGCTCCTCGAACACCTTCTGGTGCAGGCGCGCGCCGTTGAAGCCGCACGCCTGCGACAGCTCGATGTCCTTGATCAGCGCCGCATCGCTGGGCGCGG
>JACCZE010000380.1 GCA_013696105.1 Planctomycetota bacterium
TGCAACGATCTGCGAATACGCGAGCGTGCGATCCACGCTAATACCCGAGGTGGGAGCCGTATGCGGTAACTCTGCATGTACGGATCTGAGCGGGGGGCGGCCCGAAAGGGCCGTCCCTACCGCACACCCTCACTCCATCGCGGTCGCGACCACCGCCGACTGCGGTGGGCAGCCGATCACCACCCCATCGGCGGCGTCCGCCGCCAGGGGTTCTCCCGTGGGCATCGGGAAGCCATCGCCATCGACCGCGCGCACGTCGCCGGCAGAGACGTAGCGGCAGAGCGGCCGGCCCTGCGCACCGGGAAGCACGACGCGGACATCCACTGCGACGTCCCGGCGATTGACGATCACGGCGGTCCATCGTCCGTCATGGCGCGCCGTCAGCACGCGGATGCCGTCGGGTTGCGCGGGCGCGAACAGCTGCGAGCCGCGCGGCACGGTCCGGCACAGCAGCGACCAGGTCCAGAACCAGGGTTTGAGTGCCATGCCCTCGGCCTTGTTGGTCCACATTCCCCAGGTGAATCCGGCGTGGGAATTGTCCTCGAGCATCCAGGCCAGCACTGCGTCGCAGCCGCCTCGGCAGGCCTGCACGGCGTAGTCGGCCATGAACAGGCCGTAGATCGGATCCTGGATGAACGGCGATTGTCCCGCGGACATGCCGTCGGACATGCCGGCCTCGCACACCAGGAACGGCTTGGACGCGTCGTGCGCGCGCGAGGCGGTCGAGAGCGCGCGGAAGTCGTCTTCGAGCGAACCCGACTCCACCACTTTCTGCGTCGCATAGCGATGCACTTCCCATGCGGCGAAATCGTCGGGCATCTCGGCGAGGGCGCGCTTATGCCAGGGATAGGGCGGCGAGCAGTCGTCGGAGCCGACCAGCCGCACGCGTTCGGCGAGTCCTCGCTTCGCCAGCTCCGCCCTGACCGCGCGCACGCCATCGCGCCAGCGTTCGAAGGATTCGGCTTCGAGGTTCGGCTCGTTCACCAGGGTCAGCGAGCGGATGCAGTCGTACTTCCTGCGCACAATCAGTTCTTCGAGGTACTCGCCGATCGCCTGCGCATAGCGCGGATCGTCGGTGCCGGTGAAGCCGTCGATCTTCGTCCACGACGCCACCCCCCAATCGACGAGGATCACCTCGATGCCCTCCTCGCGGCAGAGATCGAGGTGCCGGAACAGGCTGCGCATGTGCGCGTTGTCATAGGTGAACGTCCCGTCGCCGGTCGTGCACCAGCCGGTGAGCATCATCATGCGCACCAGCTTCACGCGCATCCACGTCAAGCGCTTGCGCACCAGTTCCCAATCCGCCTCGTCCACCGCGACCGGCCCCGCGACGTCCTTCTTGAATTCGAACGTGCCCATGGTCCAGAATTTCGGATCCCACTCCGCGCCGAAGCCGAGGAAGCTGCGGCAGATCGGCTGGTCGACATCGATCACGACGGTCTCCTCGTACACGGCGGATGAGAGGGAGGCCGCGCAGATGAGCGATGCCGCGATGGAGAGCGCGAAGGACCTGGGGAGGGTCGTGGCCATGCGCAGGACTGTCCGGCGCATGCGATGGGATCAAGGGTGGTGTGGTCCGTGGTCGTGGGCACAAACCACAAGCCACCAACCACAAACCAGCGACCAGACGAGCGGGATCCGCGCCGGCGCTGCGCGCCTCAATCTCAGGCGGCCGCGCCCGCCGCCGGCAACGCGACATGGTGGCGGAAGCCGGGATCCTGGGCCTGCGTGCGCATGATCGCCATGATCTGCGTCCAGGTCGCCACCAGACCCCGCGGACACGGCGGGAAGTCGTGGCGCACCAGCCGGTGCAGCTGACCCAGGCGGTAGCACGGCACCGCCGCGAACATGTGGTGCTCGGTGTGAAAATTCATGTGCCAGTAGAGGAAGCGTGCGATCGGGTTGATGACGATGGTGCGGCAGCACAGACGCGCATCCGCGACGTTGTCGACCAGGCCGACGTGTTGGGTGTTGTTGCAGAGCCAGAACAGCCAGCCGCCGAAGATCTGCGAGAAGCTCACCACCAGCGGAACGATCCACCACTGCATCGCCAGTGATGTCACCAGGATCACTCCGTGGCCAACGAGGAGGAATCTCGCCCAGGTCACGATCGGGCGCTTCCGCTCGGGATCCTGAGCGAACATGATGTCGTTCCAGGCGCCGTCGAAGCGTCCTCTCGCCGTATCCCAGGTGTGCTTCACCACCCACACCGGGTGTGCGGTGTTGATGAAGCCGTTGCGCCAGAAGGACGCCCAGCCGATCGTGACCGGCAGCGTGACCTCGAGGTCCGCCGGGGGGTGCAGGGTGTAGCGGTGATGGCGGCCATGGCTCTCGGCGAAATGGTGGTGGTTGATCCATCCGAAGAACGCGAACAAGCCAGCGAAGAAGCGGTTGACGCTGCGCTTGGTGAAGACCGTCTCGTGGCCGAGCTCGTGCACCGCGTTGATCAGGAAGTGCGTCACCATCCCGTGCACGAACAACAGCGGCAGGATCGCCCACCACAGGCCCGCGGCATACGCCCAGATGGTCGCCCCACCGGTGGCGCCCATGACCGCGAGGTGGCCCCCGGTCTGGAGCGACGCGAGCACATCGCTGCGCGCGAGCACCGATTTCATAGCATCGCGTTCGATCGGCGTGCGGTACCAGCGGATCACCGGCGCCGTCGCCAGGGGCGCAGGTGTCGGCACCGTGCACGGCTCGGCCAGGGCAGAGCTAGCAGGAGGGGTGGCGGTGGCGGAGGCAGTCATGGTGTGTCCTGGCAGTGGAATATTAGCTACCCATGCTATGGTATTTATTCAGTAATTCTTGTCTTCCCTGCCTGGATATGTATATAAAATTCCGTGTCCAAGGTCGTTCCCGCCCGCTACGCGGTCGCCGGATTCAATGCGCAACTGCCGTCGCCGGCCGTGCCGCAGCTGCAGTACATCGGCGAGGAATGGCTCGCATCCCGGACCGACATCGCTGACCACGCCCACGAGACGTGGGAGGTCTACCTCCAGCTCGATGGCGAGGCCGATTGGCACGATCGCGCCGGTGCGACCACCCTCGGCCCCGGGGATGGCTACCTGTCAGGACCTGGCGTGCGCCATCACCTCGGTCGGGTGCGGGGTCTGCGGCACCACTTCGTGTTCGCGATCATCGATGCGGACGCGTGGGTGGCCACGCGGTTGCCGGCGTTGGCGTCCCACGTCCGCCGTGCGCGTTCCCATGGGCGCCTGTTCACTGGTCCCGCGGATGCGTTGCGCACGCCGCTGCGCCTGCTGGTCGAAGCGACGACGCGCGCCACCGCGCATCGCGACCTGGCGCTCGCGACCGCGCTCGATGCGTTGTGCGTTGCCATGTTCGATTGGGCGATCGAACCCGAGGCGGCGAGTCTGCGGCCAGAGCATCCCGCGGTGGCCCTGGTGCGGGAGCGCGTCGATCGCTCACCCGGTCGACGCTGGACGCTGGCCGAACTCGCCGCGGGTACGGGGATGACGCCCAAGCACCTGTGCACGGTCTTCGGCCGCCAGGTCGGACAGACGCCGCACCAGTACCTGCTCGCGGCCCGGCTCGCCGGCATCAAGCACGCGCTGGCCGATACCGACCTCTCGATCACGCAGCTCGCCGAGGACTACGGCTTCGCCTCGAGCCAGCACCTTGCGCGGGTCTTCGCAGCCAGGATCGGCTCCGCGCCGCGTGCCTTCCGCGCCGAGCAGCGCCGCATGGCGGATCAAACTGGGCGCTGAAAATACCAAGAGGGGGTCCGGGGGTCGTTTCGACCCCCGGTGCAGACAGTCGATCTCGAAAACCCGGCATGATGGCGACCGCAGGTCGCGCCGGGTTTTTGAGATAGCTATCCACCGAAGCGCTGGCGGAAGCGGATCGGACTGCAGCCCGCCCATCGCGAGAATGCCCGACTGAAGGAGAAGGGATCGGGGTATCCGACCATCGGGGCGATCTGCACCACGGTGAGACTGGTGGCGATGAGCAGCTCCTGCGCGCGGCGCAGACGGAGAAGCGCGAGGTGCCGACCCGGCGCCAACCCGAGATGGCGACGGCACAGCGCGTCGAGCGCATCCACCGAGCAGCCGGCCGTCTTCGCCAGGCGCGGCAGCGACCACGCTTCGTGCAAGCGGCCTGCCACGGTGGACCACAGGTCGGTCAACGCTTCCGGGGCGACTCGCGCATCCGCTGAGAGCTCCCGGCGCAAGCTGAGCAGTACCAGCGCCGACCAATGCGAGAGAGCTTCGCTCGCCCGCGGCCCGCAGTGCTCCTGCGCGAGGCCGGAGATCGCGTGCGCGAGCGATGAGCGCGGCGGACGCACCACCGCCGTCGTCGGCATTCCCGCCAGGCGGCGGTGGCCGTCGAAGTTCAGCCAGGCGATGTCCCACGATCCGCGATCGACACCGTATGCATGCGCTGCACCCGCAGGCAGCAGCGCGATCGATCCGGGGCCGAGGACCCTGCGCTCATCGCCGGCAGCTTCCATCCATCCCGCGCCCGCGATGGTGATGATGACGATGTGGTCGAGCGAGAGCGGTCGCGAGATGCGGTAACCCGGGACATTCCCGCTCAGCCCGAGACTGACCACTCCGGCTTTAGCGAGAACGCTGCCGCTGCTGCACGAGACCCACTGCGCCACCGTCCCGGTCGGGTGCGTTCCCGAATCATGCAGGCGCGGATCGTCTGGACTCATCACGCGCACCAGCGTATCTGCTGCCGCATCCGAGAGCACTGCCAGACGCCGCGCACGTCTGTCTTGATCCAAGCACCGTTCCCGGAACCGGTTCCAGCACGGACGGTTTCGGCCATGACGCCCCCTGAAGCGGCGATGTCGACCAGATCCGTGGGCGTAGAATCACGCGCAGCTATTCGATCCGATCCCATCCAACCCGACAGGAGACCGCACGTGAGCCAAGCCGTCATGGCCCCAGCCATCATCGACCCAACCATCATCGACCCCGCCGTCTGGGGATTGTCGGTCAGCGGTCTGGGCGGACTGGAGATCCTGCACCGGCGCTGCGCCAACGGGATCGCCGCCACGATCTGCGGGCATCAGACCCATCACGCCAACGTCGATGGCACCTGGTACGGCACCTGGATGAACGATCTCTTCTTTGGTCAGCGCGGCGGATTGTGGTGCGGAAGCCCGGCGCAGCAGGGGGTGTTCCTGGCCGAGCTGCGGAAGATCGCCCGCCATGTCCAGGCGGACGGCACCGTTCCCTACCAGATCGATCCCGATGGCCAGCGCGCGAATTTCAATCCCCCGGGCGTCGACCTCGACCGCGCGGCGGAATTCGTGCTGATGGTGGTGCGCGCTTGGGAAATGACTGGAGACGACGCGTTCGCCGAAGACCTCCTGCCGGCCTGCCGGCGGGTCCTCGACGGCCTCGCCCGTCAGGACGTCGACGGAGATCTGCTGCCCGAGGGCCGATCCCTGACCGGACCGGTCACCGCCGTCGGCAGCTGCGCGAGCGTGAGCTATATCGGCGACACCGCCAAGAACGACTACAAGGATTTCGGCGTCTCGCTGTTCTACCACCACGCCCTGCTGGCCCTGTCCGGCATGTGCGCGGATCTCGGATTCCCCGGGTCGCGCGCGCTGCTCGCGCGCGCTCACGCGGTGGCGGAATCTGCGCGCGCCACCTTCTGGACCGGCAACGCCTTCGCCGCCTGGATCGACCGCTCGGGCACCCGCCACGACGACTGGATCACCGGCAACAACACCCATGCGGTCATCACCGGCATGGCCGACCCATCGATGGCGGCCGCGATCGCCGACACCATCGAACGCGAACGCGAGACGCTGCTCATTCGCACGCCCGGCCGGGTACGCCTGGGGAACTTCGCTCCCGGCGACTGCTCGAACCAACCGGAGGACTACTGGAACGGCGGCGCCTGGCCGCTGGTCACCGGCCCGTTGCAGATCGCGCTCGCCCGCACCGGTCGCTGGAACACGCTCGCGGCTTTCGTCGAACGCCTGGCGCAACGGACGCCGGTGTCCGAGCGCGGATTCCACGAAGCCTACAACGGCACCACCGGCGCGCCGGGATACGCCGATGGCCTGCTCATGAACAATGGCGGCTTCATCTGGGGGCTGATGGAGGGGTCGCTCGGGTTGGGCCTGGCGGGGAAGACCATGACCGTGCGCAACCGCGTGCTGGATTCCCTACTGCCGACCACCGCGCGCTGCACATGGCGCGGCAGGACCGTCGACTTGGAATGGCGCGTGGGCGATGGTTCCATCACCCTCGACGACGCTCCGCTGCCGCTGGTCGATGGCGTCGCATCGATCACGGTCGCACGGGGCACAGCGCCCCTGCGGATCAGGATCGCTGCGCTGCCTGCGTGACCACGAGGCGATCCGTGGCCCTGCGGCCTGCGTGCATTGCGCAGATCCAGTCAGCCGAGCGTCGCGTGGAGAGGGTAAATCACCGGCAGATGAATGGCCAGAGCGCCCACCTGCCGTGGTGGTCATCTCCGCGCGGGTGGTCTCTCCAGGGAGTCTCTCGGACAGCTTGTTCAATGTTGAAACGCCCGCTTGCCCTGGTGACAATGGTCAGCGCCATTCGGGACAGCCCGATACCACCGTGGTTCTGATACGGTTGCGCCATTCGAAACAGTCACGTCGAACGCGAAAAAATAATATAGTTGGAGGGGTCATCATCCCCGAGCGCTATTGTCGACACCCATGATGCTCTCATCTCCGTTTCTTGCCACCGCGACGCGGTCGGCCTTCCTTTCCCTGACGCTGATGGCGCTCGCTTCGTCCCAAGCCGCTGGAGCGGTCGCGACCTGGGTCGCCGCCGGCACGCCGTCCAACAGCATGTTCAGCTATGGTCTGAACTGGAATGCCCTCCCGACCGCAGGAGCCGACCTCGTGTTCGCTGCTGGGCCCGCTTTCGCCGCCAAAGGTTCGCCCGTCAACGACCTCCCGGCCTCCATGGCGTTCGGCGCCATCAACATCTATGAAGCGTACAACATCACCGGCAACGCGGTC